>NZ_JBGCCO010000027.1:0-127856 GCF_041262605.1 Kitasatospora sp. GAS1066B | reverse complement strand
GGCGGGGGGGGCGGGGTTCCGGGGGGGGGTGGGTGGGGGTTTATCGCACCCAAAAAAACGACGCGCCAAACTCATAAATCTGGGGGGGGCCCAAAACCCGCGGGTTTTGCGCCACCGCCCATGATTCTTTCGGTTCTCTGCCGCACGCGGTCTATATCAATCCGTCGATGATTCCTACACTCGCTTCTGGATATCCGGTCGGGTCGGGAACGCCCGGCCCGGTCGCCTGTGCCACCAGAGCCACTTGCGCGCCGTTCCGACAGGTCGGCGTGCCGGTCGTCGGGGAGGACGCATGGCCGGATTCACGATCATCGCGAGTGCTTCAACCACATCTGACGTACTGAAATCCGTCTCACCAGCACCAGTGCGACCACGAATCCTGGACGTTCTGGCCGATGGGACGTCAGGCGGCTCGTCGGCCAACGCGGTTCTCACCGGCGGCAATCAACTGGTGGTTCTGATCATCGGTCTGGTCGCCCTCGGTGCGCTCGGGGTCGCCGTGCTGTTGGTCCGTCAAGTCCTGGCGGCCGACGCGGGAACGCCGGTGATGCGGCGGATCGCGGGAGCCGTGCAGGAGGGCGCGAACGCCTATCTGGCGCGCCAGTTCCGCACCCTGGCGATCTTCGCGGCGGGCGCCTTCTTCCTGTTGATGCTGCTGCCGGCGGACAACTGGTCGCAGCGGCTGGGCCGGTCGGTCTTCTTCCTGGTCGGTGCGGTGTTCTCGGCCGCCACCGGCTACCTGGGCATGTGGCTGGCGGTGCGGGCCAACGTCCGGGTGGCCGCGGTGGCCAGGGGCGTGGCGGCCGGGCAGGAGAAGCCCGCGCAGCACCGGGCGATGCGGATCGCGTTCCGCACCGGCGGCGTGGTCGGCATGTGCACGGTGGGCCTGGGCCTGCTGGGCGCGGCCGTCGTGGTGCTGATCTATCAGGCCAACGCGCCTCGGGTACTGGAGGGTTTCGGCTTCGGGGCCGCGCTGCTGGCGATGTTCATGCGGGTCGGCGGCGGCATCTTCACCAAGGCGGCGGATGTCGGCGCGGACCTGGTCGGCAAGGTCGAGCAGGGGATCCCCGAGGACGACCCGCGCAACGCCGCCACCATCGCGGACAACGTCGGCGACAACGTGGGCGACTGCGCCGGGATGGCCGCGGATCTCTTCGAGTCCTACGCCGTGACCCTGGTGGCCGCGCTGATCCTCGGTCGCGCGGTCTTCGGCGACACCGGTCTGGTGCTGCCGCTGATCGTCCCGGCGATCGGGGTGGTCACGGCCGTGCTCGGCATCGTGGCGGTGTCGCCGCGTGAGCGTGACCGCAGCGGGATGGCCGCGATCAACCGGGGCTTCTTCCTCTCCGCGGCGGTCTCGCTGCTGCTGGTGCTGGGTGCGACGTACCTGGTGCTGCCGTCCAGCTTCGCCGCGCTGCGGCACGTGCCGGACGACATCCGCGGCCATCACGGCGATCCGCGCCTGTTCGCGTTGGCCGCGGTGGTGATCGGGATCGTGCTGGCGGTGCTGATCCAGCAACTGACCGGCTACTTCACCGAGACCAGCCGCCGCCCAGTGCGGGACGTCGGACGCAGCTCGCTGACCGGCGCGGCCACCGTGGTGCTCTCCGGCGTCTCGCTCGGCCTGGAGTCGGCGGTGTACTCGGCGGTGCTGATCGGTGCGGCGGTCTACGGGGCGTACCTGCTGGCCGGCGGGTCGATCGTGCTGGCGCTCTTCGCGGTCGCGCTGGCCGGGACCGGCCTGCTCACCACGGTCGGCGTGATCGTGGCGATGGACACCTTCGGCCCGGTCTCCGACAACGCGCAGGGCATCGCCGAGATGTCCGGCGAGGTCGAGGGCCCCGGCGCCCGGGTGCTGACCGAGCTGGACGCGGTCGGCAACACGACCAAGGCGATCACCAAGGGCATCGCGATCGCGACGGCGGTGCTGGCGGCGACCGCGCTCTTCGGCTCCTTCACGGACGCGATCAACGAGGCCGTCGGGACCGCGGGCGGCAGCTCGGTGATCGGCAACCCGGCCGGACTGAGCCTGGACATCTCGCAGCCGAACAACCTGGTCGGACTGCTGCTCGGCGCCGCGGTGGTCTTCCTCTTCTCCGGACTGGCCGTCAACGCAGTCTCCAGGTCGGCCGGTTCGGTGGTCTTCGAGGTGCGACGGCAGTTCCGCGAGCACCCCGGGATCATGGACGGCAGCGAGCTGCCGGAGTACGGCAAGGTGGTCGACATCTGCACCCGGGACGCCCTGCGCGAGCTGGCCACCCCGGGGCTGCTGGCCGTGCTGGCGCCGATCGCGGTGGGGTTCGGGCTGGGCGTCGGCTCGCTCGGCGCCTACCTGGCCGGCGCGATCGGGGCGGGCACCCTGATGGCGGTCTTCCTGGCCAACTCCGGCGGGGCCTGGGACAACGCCAAGAAGCTGGTGGAGGACGGCGCCCACGGCGGCAAGGGCAGCGAGGCGCACGCGGCGACGGTGATCGGCGACACCGTCGGCGACCCGTTCAAGGACACCGCGGGCCCGGCGATCAACCCGCTGCTGAAGGTGATGAACCTGGTCTCGCTGCTGATCGCGCCGGCCATCGTCCGGTTCAGCTACGGCGCGCACGCGAACGCGCTGCTGCGCGGGGCGATCGCGGTGGCGGCGCTGCTGGTCGTGGTGGGCGCGGTGTACCTCTCCAAGCGACGGACGGTGGACGTCGCGGCCTCCAGTGACCAGCGTTCGGTGGCCACCCTCTGGTGACCAAGGCCTGGACCGGTCTGGCGAGGGTGCGGGTGCGTGTGGTGGGATCCCGGTTGACAAATTGTTCAACAAGTTGTTGAACCGGAGAGGGAAACCCCATGCGCATCCGCATCCTCTGGCCGGCCGGCCAGGCCACCGCGACCCTGCGCTCGACCCCCACCAGCGAGGCGGTCTGGGCCGCCCTGCCGATCAGCGCATCGGCCAGCACCTGGGGCGAGGAGGTGTACTTCGGTACGCCCGTGAGCGTGCCGCGTGAGGACGACGCGCAGCAGGTGGTGGAGCCGGGCACGGTGGCCTTCTGGACCGACGGCGACAGCCTGGCGCTCCCCTACGGACCGACGCCGGTCTCGCGCGGTGACGAGTGCCGGCTGGCCAGCCCCTGCAACCTGCTCGGCGCGCTGGACGGTGACCCGCAGGTGCTGCGCACGGTGCGCCCGGGCGACTCGATCCGGGTCGAGCGGGCCTGAGCGCCCGGCGCGTGGGGCCCCACGGGCTGCCGCCGGAGTGCCGGGGAACCGGGGCACCCGCTCCGACCGTCCCCGTTCCGGTGTCGGGTAGGTTCACCCGGGACGGATCGGGACAGGACGGAAGGGCTCCCAGGTGGACGAGCGAGTGCTGGCGGACGAGCGGTCCCGGCGGGCCGGGCGAGGTGGGAGCAGGCCCGCCGCGGCGCGCGGATCGGCCCGCCGCCTGCTGGCCCTGCCGCTGCTCGGAGCGCTGCTCGCGACCGGTGCGGCCGCCTGCTCCAGCGACAACAGCGCGGCGCTGGGCAACTGGGCCACGCAGGTCTGTAACGGGCTGCGCGGCCCGGTGACCCAGTCCCAGGACGCCATGCGGGACACCGGCCTGGTCAACAGCGGTGAGGCGCCGACCGACCTGCAGAAGCGGCTGGCCACCGACCTCGGCAACCTGGGGACGGCCACCCAGCAGATCGCCGACGCGATCGACAAGGCCGGCGCGCCCAAGGTCGACAACGGCGCCGGGCTGCAGAAGGACGCCGTGAACGAGCTGCGCCAGGCGGCACAGGGCTACCAGGACGTGCAGAAGAAGCTGGCCGCGCTGCCCACGGACGATCAGGCGAAGTTCGCCGACGGGTTGAAGAGCATCGGTGACCAGGTGCAGCAGCTGTCCACGCTCTCCACCGGTGCGCTGGGCAAGGTGCAGACCGGTGACCTGGGGACCGCGCTGGCGAAGCAGCCCGGGTGCAAGAGCCAGGACGCCGGCGCGTCGGGCAGCCCGAACCCGGGTTCGAGCCCGTCCGGGTCGGTCGCGCCGTCGGGCGCCCCGTCCGGAGCGCCGTCGGGCAGCCCGGCGGCCGGCAGCGCCTCGGGCAGCACGTCCCCGTCGGGCAGCGCCTCCGGCAGCGGGTCGCCGGCGGGCAGCCCCGCCGCTTCCGGCAGCCCCGCAGCGTCGGGCAGCCCGGCAGCGTCCGGCGCCTCGCCCAGCTAGGCCGCCCGCGTCCTGCCCGCCCGCGTCCCGCGCGTCCGCCCCCGTCCCGCCCGCCGGCAGCGCGCCCCGGTCGGACCGGCGGTCGGTGGGCGGGACAATGGCGGGGTGACCAAGCTCCCCGCTCCCGACCCCGCCCGCCTCGCCCGCCTGCGCGAGGCACTGCTCGCCGCCGACTACACCGCCGACGGCTGCCTCGACCTGCTCGGCCCCACGGGTTACGCCGCGCTGGCCCGCAGCGAGGCGGTGCCCGCGCTGCGGGCCACCCGGGGCGGCACGCCGCTGGAGACCCTGGTCCGGCTCTTCCTGCTCCAGCAGCCGGTGCCCTACCCGGCCGCGGCCGCCGCGCTCCCGGTCGAGGAGTGCCTGGCGGACGGTTGGCTGACCCGTGACGGCGGCGACGTGCGCGCGACCGTGGACGTGCGCCCGTACGCCAACGAGGTCGCCGGATTGGACAGTTCCGATGCCTGGGTGGTCTCCGACCTCGGTTGCGCGGTCGGCGGCGCGGGCGGCATCGGCGCGGGCGGCAGCGCCGCCGGGGTGGCCCGCGGCGAGCTGGTGCTCGGTGTCGGGGGCGCCTCCACCACGCTGGCCGGGCTGGCGGTGCGCCGCCCGGTGCGAGCCGCGCTGGACCTCGGGGCCGGCTCGGGTGTCCAGGCGCTGCACGCGGCCCGGCACGCCCAGCGGGTGACCGCCACCGACCTCAACCCGCGGGCGCTGGCCTTCTCCCGGCTCACCCTGGCGCTGTCGGGTTTCGACAACACCGAGACCGCCCAGGGCAGCCTCTTCGAGCCGGTCGGCGAGCGGCGCTTCGACCTGATCGTCTCCAACCCGCCGTTCGTGATCTCGCCCGCCAGCCGCTTCGTCTACCGGGACGGCGGGATGGCCGGCGACGAGCTCTGCCGCTCGCTGGTCCGCGGCGCGGCCGCGCACCTGGAGCCCGGCGGCTACTGCCAGCTGCTGGCCAACTGGCAGCACGTCAAGGGCGAGGACTGGCACGAGCGGTTGGCCGGCTGGGTGGCCGGCACCGGGCTGGACGCCTGGGTGGTGCAGCGCGAGGTCCAGGACGTGGCGCAGTACGCCGAGCTGTGGCTGCGCGACGGCGGCGACCACCTGGCGCCGCGCACCGTCTACGAGGCCCGGTACAACGAGTGGCTGGACGCCTTCGAGGCGGCGCGGGTCGAGGGCATCGGCTTCGGCTGGATCACCCTGCGGGCTGGCGGCGCCGCGCAGCCGACCGTGCGGATCGAGGAGTGGCCGCACCCGGTGGAGCAGCCGCTCGGCCCGCACATCGAGCAGTGGTTCGCCCGCCAGGACTTCCTGCGCGGGCACGACGACCGCGCGCTGCTCGCCGCCCGCTACGTGCTGGCCGACGAGGTGGTGCAGGAGCAGGTCGGCCCCCCGGGTGCCGAGGACCCGGAGCACGTGGTGCTGCGCCACAACCGGGGCATGCGCCGGGCCACCAAGGTGGACACGGTGGGTGCCGGGTTCGCCGGGGTCTGCGACGGCTCGCTGACGGCCGGCGAGATCCTGGACGCGATCGCGCAGCTGCTCGGCGAGGACCCGAGCAGGCTGCGCGACCGGGCCCCGGACTCGCTGCGCCTGCTGGTCGAGCAGGGTTTCGTCGAGCCGGCCACACTGCCGCAGCGATGATCTGACGATCAGTCAGAACGGCTGCCGGTCAGGGGTGGTACAGCTCGTCGGCCTTGGTGATCACGTTCTGGCTGTTCACGGTCACGGCGTACTGGTTGCGGCAGGTGTCGTACGGCTGCTTGACGGCTGCCTTGTTGTGCAGGCAGTCGTCCACGTGCTTCATGAAGGTGTCCAGGTCGACCGGCTGGTTCTGCGCGTTGGCCAGCAGCGTGGTCTTGACGTCGTTACTGAAGGTGAACACCGCGGGGTCGCCGTAGCTGGTGAAGTAGCCGTCGTCCGGGATGTCGGGGCCGCAGACGAACTTGGTCGACTTGGCCTTCATCCAGATGTGGGTCAGGTAGCCGTCGTCGGTGGCCTCGATGACCCGGCCGACACCGGAGGCGTTCGCCGTGCAGTCGGCCGTCGGGGTCGCGCCGGTCGAGGCGGCGCCGCTGGGCTTGGCACCGCTGGGCTTGGCCGTGGTCGGCTTGGCGCCGCTCGGCCGGGCGGTGGCGGCCGGGGCGCTGGACGCCGTCGGGGTGCCCGGCGCGGTGGCGGCCTTGCTGGGCGCGGCCGAAGCGGCCGAGCCGGTGCTGGTCGTATCGTCCGGTCCGCAGGCCGTCAGGGCGAGCGTGGCCAGGGCCAGAGCGGTGGCTGCGGCGAGTCGGTTGGCCTTCATGGTGGGTCCCCCCTGGGATCGGTTCGTGTCGGTCGGTTGTCAGTACGGCATAAGTGCACCGGCAGGTTTCCGCTGTTTCCGGCCTGTGACAGCGGTTAACCGATCCGTGACCTGGAGTTTCCCTCGGGTTCGGTGACTGGCGGCGCCGGGTTACCCCTGGCCTGCCACGTTCCCGAAGGGGAAGATCTTCAGCGTGGGGCGGACCAGGGGGGCGCTAGTGGAGACGCCGACGGCGGTGCTGACGGGGGGCGTACTGGCGCTCTTCGGAGGCGCACTGTTGTTCTGGTGCGCGGCCGAGCTGCGCCTTCGCCACCAGCTGCGCCTGCACGGCATCCCGGTGACCGCGCTGGTGGTCCCCGATCCCGCCCCGTCCGACGCGCTGGACTCGGCTCCGCTGCTCGCGTACGACACCCTGCCCACCGTCGGCCGGTCGGCGGCCGGTGGGCAGGGCGCGGCTGCGGGCCGGGTCGAGTCGGTCTCGGTGCTCGTCCGACCGCGCGGGCACACCCCGCTGCGCCGTCCCGACCGGCTGGCGCTCGGCAGCGTGGTCCGGGTCGCCTATGACCCGAACCGCCCGGCCACCGTGATGCTGACCGGCAAGGCGGTCGCCGCCTCGCTGCCACTTGACGTGTTCTGGACGTTCCTGGGGACCAGCAGTCTGGCAGGCGGGCTGAGCCTGCTGAGCCTGGCCGTGCTGCGCTGAACCGCTGCCCGGCGGCCCGCTCCGCAGCCGCTCGGGACTCCTGGCCAGGCCCGATGAGTCCGGTCCCGAGGTGCTCACCGGCGATAACCATGCGGCGGGAACGCCCGCCATCGGGTTACCGTTCGAGTGGCGTAGGTCGGCCTTGCCGGTGAAAAAGCGGGATCGGCCCGTTTGACAAGGGTGGCCAGGGTACGGTCACACTCCGCTGGTGGGGTCGTCGCGGTGCGGCAGCCCCAGGCGGTGGTGTGCCGGGCGGCGAGAGCCCGCGCTGCCCGTGGTGACCGGTCGTGCGAACGACCGGTGGCCTGGGCCGGCCGTCGGCCAGCACACAGGAATCGACCGGGAGAGAAGAGCGAAGGTGTCCCCGACCAGCGAGACCGCGCAGGGCGGCAAGCGACTCGTCATTGTCGAGTCGCCCGCCAAGGCGAAGACGATCAAGGGCTACCTCGGCCCCGGCTACATCGTCGAGGCGAGCGTCGGGCACATCCGCGACCTTCCCGCGACGGCGGCGGAGGTCCCCGACAAGTACACCGGCGAGGTGCGCCGGCTCGGCGTCGACGTCGACCACGACTTCGCCCCCATCTACGTGGTGAACAGCGACAAGAAGGCTCAGGTCAGCAAGCTCAAGCAGCTGCTGGCGGAGTCCGACGAACTCTTCCTCGCCACCGATGAGGACCGCGAGGGCGAGGCCATCGCCTGGCACCTTCAGGAGGTGCTCAAGCCCAAGGTGCCGGTCAAGCGGATGGTCTTCCACGAGATCACCAAGGACGCCATCCAGGCGGCCGTGGCCAGCCCCCGCGAGCTGAACCAGCGGCTGGTCGACGCCCAGGAGACCCGCCGCATCCTCGACCGGTTGTACGGCTTCGAGGTCTCGCCGGTGCTCTGGAAGAAGGTCATGCCGAAGCTCTCGGCCGGCCGCGTCCAGTCGGTGGCCACCCGCCTGGTGGTCGAGCGCGAGCGGGAGCGGATGGCCTTCACCTCCGCGTCGTACTGGGACCTGGTCGCCACCTTCGGCACCGGCCGGACCGCGGCGGACGCCACCAACCCGGAGAGCTTCGGGGCCCGGCTGGCCACGGTGGACGGCAAGCGGATCGCCAGCGGCCGCGACTTCGGCTCGGATGGGCGGCTGAAGACCTCGAACACCCTGCACCTGGACGAGCAGGCCGCCCGCGCGCTGGCCGCCGCCCTGGAGCAGACCGCGTTCAGCGTGCGCAGCGTCGAGTCCAAGCCCTACCGCCGCTCGCCGTACGCGCCGTTCCGCACCACCACGCTGCAGCAGGAGGCCAGCCGCAAGCTGGGCTTCGGCGCCAAGCGGACCATGCAGGTGGCCCAGAAGCTGTACGAGAACGGCTTCATCACCTATATGCGTACCGACTCGACCACGCTCTCCGAGACCGCGATCGCGGCCGCCCGGGCCCAGGTCACCCAGCTCTACGGCGCCGCCTACCTGCCGGACGCGCCGCGCACCTACGCCAGCAAGGTCAAGAACGCCCAGGAGGCGCACGAGGCGATCCGCCCCTCCGGCGACCGCTTCCGCACCCCGGCCGAGACCGCGCTGAGCGGCGACGAGTTCAAGCTGTACGAGCTGATCTGGATGCGCACCGTCGCCTCCCAGATGAAGGACGCGGTCGGCCAGTCCGTCACGGTCAAGGTCGGCGGCACCTCGGCCGACCACCGGGACGTGGAGTTCTCCGCCTCCGGCAAGATCATCACCTTCCACGGCTTCCTGAAGGCCTACGTGGAGGGCGCCGACGACCCGAACGCCGAACTGGACGACCGCGAGCGCCGGCTGCCGCAGGTGGCCGAGGGCGACCCGCTGGCCGCCGACCAGCTCACGCCCGAGGGCCACAGCACCAAGCCGCCGGCCCGCTTCACCGAGGCCTCGCTGGTCAAGGAGCTGGAGGACCGCGAGATCGGCCGGCCCTCGACCTACGCCTCGATCATCGACACGATCATCAACCGCAAGTACGTCTTCAAGAAGGGGACGGCGCTGGTGCCGTCCTTCCTCTCGTTCGCCGTGGTCAACCTGCTGGAGAAGCACTTCGGTCGGCTGGTCGACTACGACTTCACCGCGAGGATGGAGGACGACCTCGACCGGATCGCCAACGGTGAGGCGCAGTCCGTGCCGTGGCTCAAGCGGTTCTACTTCGGTGAGGGCGAGGGCCACGCGGTCGGCGGCGCGGCGGAGGCCGGCAACGGCGACGGCGACCACCTGGGCGGCCTGAAGGAACTGGTCACCGACCTCGGCGCGATCGACGCCCGGGAGATCAGCTCGTTCCCGCTCAGCGACCAGATCACCCTGCGGGTCGGCCGGTACGGGCCGTACGTCGAGAAGGCGTCCGCGGTCGAGGGCGAGCCCGGGCAGCGGGCCGACGTCCCGGACGAGATGCCGCCGGACGAGCTGACCGTCGAGCTGGCCGAGGAGCTGCTGGCCAAGCCGAGCGGTGACTTCGAGCTGGGCACCGACCCGGTCAGCGGCAACCCGCTGATCGCCAAGGACGGCCGGTACGGCCCGTACGTGACCGAGGTGCTGCCCGAAGGAACGCCCAAGACCGGCAAGAACGCGGTCAAGCCGCGGACCGCCTCGCTCTTCCAGACGATGTCGCTGGAGACGGTCACGCTGCAGGACGCGCTGCGACTGCTCTCGCTGCCGCGGGTGGTCGGCGCGGATGCCGAGGGCGTGGAGATCACCGCGCAGAACGGCCGGTACGGCCCGTACCTCAAGAAGGGGACCGACTCGCGCTCGCTGACCAGCGAGGACCAGCTCTTCACGGTCACTCTGGAAGAGGCGCTGGCGATCTACGCCCAGCCCAAGCAGCGCGGTCGGGCCGCGGCCGCCCCGCCGCTCAAGGAACTGGGCACCGACCCGGTCAGCGAGCGCCCGGTGGTGGTCAAGGACGGCCGGTTCGGGCCCTACGTGACGGATGGCGAGACCAACGCGACGCTCCGCAAGGACGACGACGTGGAGACCATCACGCCGGAGCGCGGCTACGAGCTGCTCGCCGAGAAGCGGGCCCGCGGGCCGGTGAAGAAGACGGCGAAGAGGGCGCCGGCCAAGAAGGCGACGACCGCTACGGCCAAGAAGACCGCTGCCAAGAAGACCACCGCCACGGCGGCGAAGAAGACGGCGGCGAAGAAGACGACGACCGCCACCGCGGCCAAGAAGACCGCGGCCAAGAAGACGGCGGCGAAGAAGACGGCGGCGGCCGGCGACGAGGGCTGACGTCCCGTCGGGTGTCCCGGGCGGCCCCGGTTCGATCGCGTCCAGCGGTCGGGCCGGGGCCGCGCTCGTAGCGGCGCCGAGCGGTGCGGTGCGTCACAACCTCGTCATGGCCGCCTTTCAGAAGGGGATGAGCCCTTTTGCGCCATGCGCCGCCCGCTACGCTGACGGTATGACGAGCGAGCAGCAGCCAACCCCCACCCCCGAGGCCGCCGCAACCCCGCCCGACCTCCCGGCGGTGGCCCCCGCCGGGACTGCCGGCGAACGCGCCCGGGCGCTGCTGCGGCTGCGCCCGTACCGACGGCTCTGGGTGACCCAGTTGCTCGGCGGCACCGCCGACCGGCTGGCCTTCCTCGTGCTGGTGGCGCTGACCGTCGCCGCCGCGAGCCGGGCCGACCAGTTCGGCGGCGGGTACCGCGGGGTTGCGTTCGCGTTGACCCTGGTCTTCGCGGTCCGGCTGGTGGCCGCCGCGCTGGCCGGCGTGGCGCTGCTCGGGCCGCTGCACCGGCTGCTCAGCGGCCCGGTGGACCGCCGCTGGACGCTGATCGGCGCCGACGGGCTGCGCGCGGCGCTGGTCGCGGTGGCGCCCTGGTGGATCGTCTGGCTGCACGGCGGCAACCCGACCTACGCGCTGCTCGCCACCGTCTTCACGGCCGGTGTCGCCGAGCGGGTCTGGTCGGTGGCCAAGGGCGTCACCGCCCCCACCCTGCTCCCGGCGGCCAACCCGTACGCGCCGGCGGCCGAGCAGCGCCCCTCGGCGGCCAATCTGGACACCCTGCGCACCCTGGACCTGCGCACCGGCTGGGCCACCGTGCCGCTGGCCGCGCTCGCCCTGGTCGGCCTCACGCTGATCGACAACCTGCTCGCCGCGCTCGGGGTGCACTGGCTGAGGGAGCATCAGGTCACGGTCGCCACCCTCGGTGCGGCCGCACTCTTCGTCGCCTCGGCCGCCCTGCTCTACCTCCAGGACCTGCCGAGCCGGCCCGCCGCCGGTGCGCCCGCCTCCCCGCTGCGCGGGCTGCGCGCGCCCACCGACGCGACGCCCGGCCCGGCGCTCGGCAAGGGCCGCACCGGCTCCGCCCCGTACTTCACCTTCGCGGTGGCCGCCGCCTACGCCACGATGGCCGGCACCGCCGCGCTCGCGCTGCTCACCGCGGCCGAGCACGGCGCCGGGCCGGTCGGCTACGGCCTGCTGGTGCTCGCCGCCACCGGCCTGCCCTGGCTCGGCCTGCGGCTCACCCGGGTCACCCTGCCCGCGCTCTCCCGCCGCCGGCTGCTCGCGATCGCGCTGCTGCTGCTCGGTGCCGCGCTGATCCTGGCCGGGCTGGTCTTCGACTACGTGCTGATCCTGCTGCTCACCGCGGTGGCCGGGACGGCCGCCGGGATCGTGATCGGCGTCGGCCGGGCGCTGCTCGCCCAGGAGGTCGAGGAGGCCCGGCTGTCCCGGGTCACCGAGCACCTCTACGCGGTGCTGCGCACCGTGGTCGGCGCTGCGCTCATCGCGCTGCCGCTGCTCGCGGCCGGCTACGGCGAGATCGACTACGGCGACCGCGGGCCCGGTAGCTTCACCTTCATCCACGGTGGCGCGGCACTCGCGGTGGCCACCGCCGGGGTGCTGACCCTGGCGCTGGCCGGCGTGGTGCTGCTCAAGACGGACGACCAGCGCGGCACCGTGCCGTTCGGCCGGGAGCTGCTCGAGGCGCTCGGCCGGGGTCGGGAGATCCCCGAGCGCCGGGCCGGCGGCACCGGGTTCTTCATCGCGCTGGAGGGCGGCGACGGTGCCGGCAAGTCCACCCAGGCGCAGGCGCTGGCCGAGTGGATCCGCAGCAAGGGCCACGAGGTGGTGCTGACCCGCGAGCCCGGCGGCAGCCCGGTCGGGCAGCGGCTGCGCGGCCTGGTCCTCGACGTCGGCAACACCGGCCTGTCGCACCGGGCGGAGGCGCTGATCTACGCGGCCGACCGGGCCGAGCACGTGGAGAACGTGATCCGGCCCGCGCTGGCCCGCGGCGCGGTGGTGATCACCGACCGCTACATGGACTCCTCGATCGCCTACCAGGGCGCCGGGCGCGACCTGGCCGCCACCGAGGTGGCCCGGATCTCGCGCTGGGCCACCGGCGGTCTGGTGCCCGACCTGACCGTGGTGCTGGACGTCGACCCGACCAAGGCCCGCGAGCGGTTCACCGAAGCGCTGGACCGGCTGGAGTCCGAGCCGACCGAGTTCCACGCCCGGGTCCGGGCCGGGTTCCTCGCCCTGGCGGCGGCCGACCCGGTGCGCTACCTGGTGGTCGACGGCAGTGCCGCGCCCGCCCTGGTGACCACCGCGATCCGGCACCGCCTGGACCGCGAGCTGCCGCTCTCCGAGCAGGAGAAGGCGGCCCGCCGGGAGCAGGACAGGGTGGCCAGGGAGGCGGCCGAGCGGCGGGCGGCCGAGGAGGCCCGGCAGCAGGCCGAGGCCGAGGCCGCCGAGCGCAAGAGGCTCGAACTGCTGGAGCAGCTGCGCGCCGAGCAGGCCGAGAAGGAGCGCCTCGCCAAGGAGGAGGCGGCTCGCAAGGCCGCCGAGGAGGCGCGCAAGGCGGCCGAGGAAGCCCGGCTCAAGGCCGAGCAGGAGGCGCAGCGGCGCGCGGCCGAGGAGGCCGCACGCCAGGCCGAGGAGGAGGCCCGGCTGGCGGCCGAGGCCGCCGAGCAGGCTCGCCGGGACGCGGAGGCCGCCCAGCAGGCCGAGTTCCAGCGACAGCGGGACGTGCAGCGCGCCGAACAGCGCCGGCGGGCCGAGGAGGCGCTGCAGCGGGCCGAGGCGGCCCGGCTGGCGGAGGAGGCGGCCGCCGCCGCGGCGGCCGCGAACGACGCCGAGGCGATGACGGCGGAGCTGCCGATGCTGGCCGTCCCGGGCGCCGATGATCTGACCGAGGAGATCTCCGAGCAGGACCGGCAGGCCGCGGTGGCGGCGGCGGAGGCCGCGGCGCGCCGGGCCGAGACGGAGCAGTCGAAGCAGCGGCCGGCCCAGCCGGAGCGGCCTGAGCCGCCGCAGCCGGAGCAGCGCCGGGTGGCGGCGCCCGTGGAGGCGGCGGTGGAGCGGACCGCGGTGCTGCCCAAGGCCGTGCCGAGCGGGCCGCCGCCGGTGCTGCCAGCCGAGAAGCGGGTGCCGCCGGGGCTGTGGCGCCCCGAGGCGGCGCCGGTCGACCCCACCCGTGAGCTGCCGACGGTGGCGGCGGACGAGCCGACCCGGGTGCAGCGACCGGCGCGCCCGTCCTGGGCCGAGGAGACGCCGATGGACGACCTGCCGACGCTCACCGACTCGCTGCTCGGCTCGCGTGACGAGTGGGCGCGCTGGGAGGACACCGGGCCCGAGGACGGGGAGCCGGGCGGCGGCAAGGGGCGCCGCAAGCGCAAGTGAGTGAGCGCGGGCTCGCGGGTCTGGTTCTCGACGCGCCCGCAGAGCTCGGCCCGCCCGCGGGGCGGCGCGGCGGCAGCGGACTGGCGTGTCGGTGCCGCGCCGTATGCTCGGGGGCGTCGGAGCGCGGATTCCGGCAGTTCGGGCAGTTCAGGCAGTTCAGGTAGTCGGTAGGAGAGCAGCGGTGGCCGTCTGGGACGACCTGGTGGGCCAGGAGCGGGTGGTCGAGCAGCTCACCGCCGCCGCCCGCGCCGCCCGGGCGACGGTGCTCGCGGGGCGCTCCGGCGCGGTGGCCGGGGGAAACGCCTCGCTGATGACCCACGCCTGGCTCTTCACCGGCCCGCCCGGTGCGGGCCAGACCACCGCGGCCCGGGCCTTCGCCGCCGCGCTGCAGTGCACCAGTCCGGATCTCGAGCTGGGCGGCGTGCCCGGCTGCGGGTTCTGCGACGGCTGTCACACCGTCATGTCCGAGAGCCACGCGGACGTGAAGTTCGTCCGCAGTGACGGCCTGTCGATCGGCGTCGGCGACATGCGCGCACTGGTGCTGCGCGCGTCCAGCTACCCGACCGGCGGCCGCTGGTCGGTGATCCTGATCGACGCCGCCCACCGGCTCACCGAGGCGGCGGCGAACGCGCTGCTGAAGGGCGTGGAGGAGCCGTCGCCGCGGACCGTCTGGCTGCTCTGCGCGCCGTCCGTCCAGGACACCCTGCCGACCATCCGCTCGCGCTGCCGTCACCTGGTGCTGCGCACGCCGGCGGCCGAGGCGGTGGCCGACCTGCTGGTGCGCCGCGACGGGGTGGAGCCGGCGGTGGCCGAGTTGGCCGCCCGGGCCGGGCAGGGCGACATCGAGCGCTCGCGCCGCCTCGCGGTGGACGAGCAGGCCCGTAGCCGGCGTCTCGAGGTGCTGCGGATCCCGCTGGAGGTGGCCGACATCGGCGGCTGCCTGGCGGCCGCGCAGCGCTTGGTGGACACCGCCAAGGCGGACGCGGAGGCGCTGGCCGAGACCAGGGACGCGAAGGAGACCGACGATCTGAAGGCCGCGTACGGCGCTTCCGAGGGGCTCGGCGGCAAGGCCCCGCGCGGGATGGCCGGTGCGGTCAAGGAGCTGGAGAAGCGGCAGAAGAGCCGGGCCACCCGGACCCGCCGGGAGACCCTCGGGGTCGCCCTGCTGGACCTGCTCGGCTTCTACCACGACGTGCTCGCGCTGCAGCTCGGCTCGACCGGCGCGCTCGCCAACGAGGACCAGCGGCCGGCGCTCGACAAGGTGGCCACCGCAGGTCCGCCCGAGAGCACGCTGCGCCGGATCGAGGCGGTGCTGGCCTGCCGCCGGGCGCTGGACCGCAACGTCGATCCGCTGCTCGCGGTCGAGGCGATGACGGTGGCGCTGCGAGCCGGCTGACCGGGTGTCGGTGCCGGCTCAACGTCAGGGGCCGCCGCCTGCTCGCTCGTTCGAGTGAACGTCGGCGCCCGTCCGGGACGCTCCGCTCGATCGGCGTCGCCGTCTTGCAGGCTGGGCACCGAGTCCCGACCTCCTGAGGTGGTGTCCGGTGCCCCGTCCGCTGCTCCTGCTGGCGCTCGTCCCCGTCGTGCTGCTTGCCTGCTGGCTGGCCCACGGTGCGCTGAGCCGCTGGCGCGGCGAGCGGGCCGCCCGCACCTATGAGCTGACCACCGACCCGCGGCCGATGGTGCTGCGGCTGGTCGGCGCCGCCTGCTGCGGGATGTGCGCCACCGGGCTCGCGGTGGCCGCCGTGCTGGGTGGGCACCCGGGGGCCCGCGGCGGCGCGCGGCAGGTCGGCGTCGAGGCGGCGGCCGATGCGCGGGCGGTGCGGGCGGCTCCGCCGGCCGAGCGGCCCGCGCCGTCGGCGGTGCTGCTGCCGTCGCCGGCGCCGCCACCGGCCGTGCCGTCGCCGAGCGCGGTGCGGTTCGAGAGTGTCGCCCACCCCGCCGAGGGCGAGCTGCTGCAGGCCGCCCTGCCCGGTGCCGACGGGCGGCCGCGGGCGGTGCGGGTCTGGCTGCCGCCGCACTACGCCGACGATCCGTCAGCCCGGCTGCCGGTGCTGGTGCTGCACGCCGCCGGGCCGGGCAGGACGGCGGACGCCGAGTTGCCGGACGTCTTCGACGGTCTGGCCTCCGCGATCAAGCTGGGGCGTGCGCACCCGTTCATCGCCGTGGCGCCCGCCGCGCCGACCGGCACCGAGCACCCCTGCGACCTGGTCGCCGCCGCCCCGCAGGCGGTGGCCGACGACACCGCGATCCGCACCGCCGTCGCGACGGCCTTCCGCACCCTGCCGCCCGGTCCGCAGGGCTGGGTCACCCTCGGGGTGGACGGCGGCGCGCCCTGCGCCGTCGCGGCCGGCCTCACCCGCCCGGACCTGTACGGGGCGGCGGCCGCCGTCTCGGGCCGGTACGACGCGGCCGCGCTGGCCCAGGCGGCCGCTGACGCCCCGTCGGGCCCCGCGCCCCGGCTGCTGCTGGCCGCCGCCAAGACGGACGCGGACGGCCTGGCCTCGGCGCACAAGCTCGGGGACGCGCTGCGCGGGGGCAAGGGGCAGGCGGCGCGGGCGGTGGTGAAGGTCTCCGACGTGGTCCAGGACTACACGCCGGAACGGGCGCGGTTGCGGCTGGTCCGGGCCGCCGCGCAGTTCCTGATGGACACGCTGGTCCATCCGGCGGGTTGACCCCCGCCGGTGGGCCGGGCCGTGCGCCCTTCTCCGGTTACGCTCAGCAGCAGCCGCCCGCCCGGTCGCCCTGGACCGGGCCGGCCATCGAGGGGAGAACTCCGTATGAGCCCTGGTCAGCCAGCCGCCCGGCCCGCCGCCGCGCTCCACAGAGCCCTCGCACTGGCCGCCGCGGGGCTGCTGCTGGCGGGGTGCACCGGTGGCCACCGGCCCGGGGCGGCAGGGGCCCCCTCGTCAGCCTCGGACGGCCGTGCGTCCACCGCCACCGGCCCGGCCGGGGCGCCCGCCGCAGTGACCCCGCTGCAGCCGCTGCCCGCCGCGATCCCCGCCGAGCTGGCCTCGTACTACGCCCAGCAGCTCAGCTGGCAACCCTGCGACCAGACCTTCGAGTGCACCAGCTTCAAGGTGCCGCTGGACTACGACCACCCGGCGGGCGGCGACCTGACGCTGACCGCCGTGCGCCGTCCGGCCGACGGCGCGGGCGGCGCGCGGCGGCTCGGCTCGCTGCTGCTCAACCCGGGCGGCCCCGGCGGCTCGGCGGTGGAGTACGTCGAGTCGGTGGCCGCCGGCTACCAGCCGGCCGTACGCGCCGCCTACGACCTGGTCGGCCTGGACCCGCGCGGGGTCGGCCGGAGCAGTCCGATCAGCTGTCTGAGCGGTGATCGGATGGACGCCTACACCGCCGTCGACAGCACCCCCGGGAACCAGGCCGGGATCGACCAGCTGGTCGCCGCCGACCAGGAGTTCGCGGCCGGCTGCCGGCAGCACGCGGGCGCCCTGCTCGGCCACGTCAGCACCGTCGAGGCGGCCCGCGACATGGACGTGCTGCGCGCGCTGGTCGGGGACCCCGAGCTCAACTACGTCGGCAAGTCCTACGGCACCATGCTCGGCGCGACCTACGCCGGGCTCTTCCCGTCCCGGGTCGGGCGACTGGTGCTGGACGGCGCGATGGACCCCTCACTGGACTCGCTGGCCGGCAACCGCACCCAGGCAGGCGGCTTCGAGACGGCCTGGAACTCCTTCGTCAAGGACTGCGACACCCGCCCGGACTGCCCCGTCGGCCAGACCGCGCAGCAGGCCGGGCAGCAGCTCGACGCGCTCCTCACCGGGCTGGACGCCAAGCCGCTGGCGGGCGACGGCACTCGGAAGCTGACCGAAGCCCAGGCGGTGACCGGGGTGATCGAGGCGATGTACGCCGACTTCCTCTGGCCCGAGCTGCGCGATGCGCTGGCGGCCGCCAAGAACGGTGACGGCGGTCCGCTGCTGCGGCTCTCCGACTCGTACTACGAACGCACCGCGGACGGCGGCTACCCCAACCTGATGTTCGCCAACATGGCGGTCAACTGCCTGGACCTGCCACCCGCCTTCACCTCTCCGGCGGACGTCCAGCGCGCGGTGCCGGACTTCGAACAGGCCTCGCCGCACTTCGGGCGGGACATGGCCTGGATGGCGCTGGCCTGCGCCTACTGGCCGGTCAAGGCGACCGGCGCGCCGCACACCGTCCGGGCGGCCGGCGCCGCGCCGATCGTGGTGGTCGGCACCACCCGTGACCCGGCCACACCGTACGGGTGGGCGCAGTCGCTGGCCGGCCAGTTGGAGTCGGGGCGGCTGGTGACCTACGACGGCGACGGGCACACCGCGTACGGGCGGGGCAGCGACTGCGTGGACTCGGCCGTCAACCACTACCTGCTGGAGGGGAAGCCGCCGGCCCAGGGGCTGCGCTGCGCGAAGTGAGGTGTGGGTCGCGCCCGGTGCGGCCGGTACGATGACCAGCTCGCATCTACCCGGTTGCCGGAAGGACCCGCAGTGCTGGGAGTCACCGACCTTGCCACCTACACGCTCGGGGCGCTGATCATCGTCCTGCTGCCCGGCCCCAACTCGCTCTACGTCCTGTCGGTGGCCGCCCGCAAGGGCATCCGCACCGGCTACCGGGCCGCCGCCGGCGTCTTCCTCGGCGACTTCACCCTGATCACCCTCACCTCACTGGGCGCTGCCTCGCTGCTCAAGGCTAACCCCGACGCCTTCGCGGTGGTGAAGTTCGGCGGCGCGGCCTACCTGCTCTGGATCGGCCTCGGCATGCTCCGCGCCGCCCGCGCCCTCTGGCTCGAACGCCGGGCCGCCGACACAGCGGAGCCGGCACCGCAGGCCGCCGCCGCCGCAGGCGAGCGCCCGTTCCGCCGTGCGCTGGTGATAAGCCTGCTCAACCCCAAGGCGATCCTCTTCCTGCTCTCCTTCTTCACCCAGTTCGTCGACCCCCACTACGGCACGCCGGCCCTCTCCTTCATCCTGCTCGGCGGCATCCTGCAGGCGATGAGCTTCGTCTACCTCTCCACCCTGATCTTCACCGGCACCCGCCTGGCCGCCGGCTTCCGCCGCCGCCGACGCCTCTCCGCCGGCCTCACCAGCGCCGTCGCCCTCCTCTTCGCGGGCTTCGCCGCCAAGCTCGCCGCTTCCTCCGCCTGACCCCGCGCTCGAACCAGGTTCGGATCACCCCTCGGACCTGTGTAGACTGGCCCGCGTTGCTGATGCGGACCTGCTTCTCGCGGGTGCTGGACGGCAGCGGTGCCGCCTTAGCTCAGTTGGCCAGAGCAACGCACTCGTAATGCGTAGGTCATGGGTTCGAATCCCATAGGCGGCTCACCTGAAGGCCAGGTCACATACCCTGTGACCTGGCCTTTTGCATGAACTCTGTCAAGTTGGCGGGGTGGGCGACGGGGCTCTCGCGGCCAAATCCCGCGATGTGTGCCCAGTGTGTGCCCGAGGCCCCCGGAAGTGGTCCGCGGAGGCTCCAGGGACCGGACTACTGTCGGTTACTCCTGGGCCTCTGAGTCAGTCTCCGGGCGGCAGGGTCGCTGTTCACCCCTGCAACGGCGTGGGACTACCAGTAGCCGTTCGCGCTCCCTGCCCCCTCAGGAGAGGCCCGCGACCTCCCGTCGATTCGGGCCATCGTCACCGACCTGGCCTCCCGGGACCCGCCGTCGCTGGGGTCCGCCACCCCGCTGCCGCTACGGAAGTCACGATGTCTGGCGGTCAGAGACACATAGGGGGCGTCTGAGGGCGTCCCGTCTGCAAACGCTGACGGGCACAGTGCCCGACAGCGGCCCGCTGCGGGGTCAACCCCCACGGCTGATGTCCGTCTTTGGCGTTCGGCCTTCAGCGGGCGCGCGCCGGACCTAAGTTGGTGGGAATGGACGTGCAGAGCTTGTGGTGGCGGGCGGGACGACTGGCGTACGAGATGCCGCAGGCCGGATGGCTAGAGATGAGGTGGCACGACGCGGTGCGCCGGGCGGCCACCGTGCTGGAGCCGGCCGCCACCCCGGAGGGGTACAGCGCCGGGCCGTGGAACTTCGCGCTGCCGACCGTGGCGCTGGTCATCTACACCGCTCAGTGGCCGGACACCGTAGCCAGTGCCAAAGACGTGCCAATCGAGTGGATCGTGGAGCGGGTCCGGGACCGGGAGAACTTGGAGAGCACCGTGCGGGCGGGGCTGGCGCGGTGGGACCACCAGGGCGACGGCGACCGGATCGGCAGCCTGTTCGTCTGGCTGACCCAGGATCAGGAGCCGACCTCGAAGTATGCGGACCTGCCTGCCCTGGAGAACCTGGCCGGCGGGACGCTGCTGCACGCGGGCGCGGAGTGGGCGGACCGCATGCTGACCCCTCTGCAGCGCGGCACCGCTGCGGCCTGAGAGCCCCTTCCGTCACAACGAGAGGACCAGTGTTGACGACCGCGGATGACCGCCCGGATCCGGTTCGAGATCGAGAAGCGGGCCCACCGCTCTGGCATGCAGGCGACCGAGAGGGAGGACCGGATCAAGGGGATCGGCTTCCCCAGCTCGTCGAACGGCCTGTCCCCGTTCAACGTCCACCACGCCGTTCACGCGCAGGCGCTCGACGCCTTGTGGGGCCGCACCAAGCAGTACGTCACCACGGGCTCCGAGTATCCGCTCATCCTCGGTGCGGACCGGCTGCCGGACGACCCGAACCCCGAAAGCGCGCTCCAGGCTCTGGTGGACCACGTGAGCCCGCCAGAGCTCACCGGCGAGGGCACGACGGTCGGCCCGATGGCCGCCATGTTCGCCAAGATCGAGACGGACGCCTACGAGACCTGGAATCGCCAGTGCCGGGAGATCCTGGAGCCCCGCAACGGCTGACTCAGGCCACAAGGTCGAGGTCGAGCGTGACCACCGCCGCGGCGTGGTCGCTCGACCCGTCCTCGACCGGCTCGAGGAAGTCCTGCGTGCCGGACACCCCTGACCAGCCCAGCACGGCGGCGGGCCGTGCCGACGCTGTGGCGCCACCCCGGGTTCCGGGCGTACGCGTCGTCGCAGTCGATCGCCCGTTGCCTGATCACTCAGGATCATGCCAGCGACCAAGGGTGCCGACTTGCCAGCCCCTTCGAGTGGACGGGCTAGCCGCCACGCTGGGGCGACTCAGCGATTGTGAAAGGGGCTCCGGGCCTGGAGATCACTCAACCAGCGCCGGGCCGCTTGGACCCCGTGTTTGTTGCCAGTCTCCCGGAAGGCCGTGGCGGCCTGCTCGAAGCAGGTGACGGCCTGCCCGATCTGCCGCAACTCCCCGTACGTCACGGCAAGGTTCATCAACGTCTCGCCCTCTCCATGGCGGTCTCCGCTAAAGCGTTGAACTTGCAGTGCCTGCTGATACAAGCCAAGCGATTGCGAGAGCCGACCCGCGCTCGCATGGGCATTGGCGAGGTTCTTCAATACGTTGCCTTCTTGGCGCACGTCTCGGAATTCTCGGCAAATATTCAGGCTCTGCTGAAAGTGCGATGCTGCAGCCTCATATTTTTGGAGGTCAAAGTAGGCGCGCCCGAGAGAATTATGGGTCACGCCTTCTCCGGTGCGATCCCCAAGCTTCTTGCAGATTCGCAGATCTTCGCGCAGGAGATCAATTCCTCTCCCGAGGTCTCCTAGATCGACGAGCATGGTCCCCATGTTGT
Organism: Kitasatospora sp. GAS1066B; assembly: GCF_041262605.1. NCBI lineage: Bacteria > Bacillati > Actinomycetota > Actinomycetes > Kitasatosporales > Streptomycetaceae > Kitasatospora > Kitasatospora sp. GAS1066B. The sequence goes on along the minus strand of NZ_JBGCCO010000027.1, from coordinate 106,414 downwards.
GGAGAACGCGCCCCTGGCCGCTGATATCTCCTGACTTCCGGTGTAGGGCAAGCGATTTCTCAAAGTATTGCGCTGCCTCGTCGAAGCGTCCGGCCTCCACGAGTGAGGATCCTGCTGAACTAAGGATCGCTGCTTCGCTTGGGTGACCCCCGGCCTCAATCACCAGTCGAAGAGCTTCCTGATGAAAGGAAAAAGCCCGTGCCGGCTGGCGGGCGGCGTCATAGAACCTGCCGAGGCCAGATCGCACCTCGGCCTCTAGTTGCGGTTCTCCGAGCCTGCGGGAAGCCTTGAGGGCGATCTCGAGAACATAGATCCAATCCCCAAGGTGGCAATTTTGTGCGAAATGCCTCTCGAGTCGCAACGCAATGGCAATTGCGATGAGATCCAATTTCGTGTAGTGGGCGTAATGTACCGCCGACAGCAGGGTGGAGTATTCGTCATCTAGCCAGTCGCGGGCCTCGCCTGGCGATAGGAAGCGCTCACTGACTGCCTCGTCTGCTGTCCGATTCAGTTGGCCATCGGCTTCCTCGGTGACCTCGAGAAGGTGGAGCAGGACTCTGTAAAGAGCGTCTGACGATTCCACATTGTTGGCATCCTCGTCCGCCTTCTCCTCCGCGTACAGTCGAATGAGGTCGTGCATCATCCACCGCTCTTGGGTGCTGCTTAGCAGCAGGTGCGCGCTCATGAGCGTGCGGATGAGTGATCGCGTTACTGATGGGGAAGCCTCAAGGAGCACGCCGGCGGTTTCCATGGAGAAATCCGGCCCGGGGGCCAATGCAAGGAGCCTGTAGGCGCGGGCCTCTTCCGTCGAGAGTCGCCGATATGAGAGCATGAAAGCGGCCCTTACAGCCAGCGGATTTCCCAGTACGTCGATGTCATTATGCTGCAAGCCGCCGAGGCGGCTTCTTGTGTCTTTCAGCTCGTCAACCAGGCTGGCAAGCGGGCGCTTGGGTTCGATTTTCAGCAAGGCTGCAACAATCTGCAGGGCAAGCGGCAACCCGCCGCACAGGGCCGCAAGCTGATTGGCATCTTCCGGGGAATCGGTGACCCGTTGGTCATCGGGTCGAGCGACGCGCAGGGCTTGATCGAGCAGTTCCGCCGCGTTGGGCTCCGACAGCTCATCGAGCTCGATCTGGCGGCCAGGTAGCGATGCGAGAACATGCCGAGTGGTGACAATGATTCGGTGTCGAGAGGAAGAAGGAATGAGGGGAAGGACCTGGCTGGCAGCTGAGACGCTGTCCAGGATTAGGAGAAACTGGCGCTCCTGGCGTCCCAAGTAAGCTGCGTGGGTCCGCCAAAGATCCAATACATCGGTGCCTGCGAGCGGAATATCCGTCTCCGGCACACCGAGATAACGCAGCAATTGCTTTGCTGCGTTCTCGGCTTTCAAGTCGCTGTCGTTGCTGCTGTAGCCACGCATATCAAGGAACAGTACGCCGCCGGAGAACAAGCCGAGGTCTCGCGCTCGATAAGCTGCCTCGATGGCCAGGGTAGTCTTTCCGGCTCCTCCCATGCCGGAGACCGCCGTCACTATTGCAGGCTGCGGCTTCTCTTGCTCAGGATCTAGCTCGCTCAGCAGATCAGCCAAGCAGTCATCCCGCCCAACGAGCCCGACAGGCCGCGGGGGCAAGGTTTCCACGGTGCGCAGCTCTCGGTGGCTGACCTCAGGACTCACGCGGTCCTTGGACGGTCGGCCGCCCCGCTGCGCGCTCCGCTCGTCCCGTGCCGCATGGAGAAGTTGCAGCCACGCTCCCTCCGGCACGTGCTGGTGTCCGCGAGCCGCCGCTTGCTTACCCAGATAGGTGACGAGCAGAGCGAAGTACTTCTCTTTGGGGCCAGGGGCAGGAACGTGCCCGGCGTTGAGCCAGGTGCTGATGGTGGAGTCAGAGATCTTGATCGGCGGGGCCTGCGTGGCGGCAAGCCGCACGAGCTGACCCAACGTGGGCTCGCCAGCGTTCTTGTACAGGCGCTTCAGCTCGGTACTGAAACGTTCGACAGCCCCACCCACGGCCACGCCCTCCCGCCCTGCTTCCAGTCCGACGGTCCCCTGGAAGACGTCCAATCGCTCTGCTGACCAGCGTACTTGTACCTCCACAGACAGACCTGTGATCGCTGGAAACCCCCTGGGCGGCGGACAACTGGGCCAACGCCCGCTGGACCTATCCGCTGGGCACACGATCCAGGAGGCACCCGTGAATCGCCCAGTTCAGAAGCGCCCTACTCACCCCAAGCGGCCGAGGGAGATGCGCACCTTCGCCGACCCCCGACTCGAGGGGCCGGGCGATCGCCGTCAGCAGCTCATCGATGTCGCGCTCAAGGGTGTCTGTGCCGGCCTGGCGCGCGCCGCGCTTGAAGAGACTTGGCGGTGGATTTCCCAGTAGCAGTCCGAAGCCGGCCCACCGAGAGGTGACGGTGTGCCACGTATCAGGAAATGGGCTACTGGCCAACGAAGTTGACCGTGCTCCATGGCCACGAGTGCAACTCGTGGCCATGGAGCACGGCAACCGGGACTCCCAAGCCGAAGCCGATATCCGCCGGCCCCTGACAAGGGGCCAGCGGGGGCGAGGATCGTCGCGCCGAGACCAGCCTCAGTCGGTTCGAGGCCGATCACGAGGCTGGTCTCGACACAGGCGAGACTGCTCAGAGGCCGATCCAGGGTGCGAGCGAGTCCCAGGCCATACCGCACAGCCGCTGGGAGCGCTCGCGTACGAACTCCACGCTCCAGTCCTCCTCGTGCTGTGCGAGGGCTGCAACCAGAGGAAGGTAGCGTGCTCGGCGGATGATGGCCTCGGCCCCTTCGCCGATTTCGATGCCTTCGTGGGCGGCCTGCGCGAGCGTCTTCTCCGCCTCCTCGACGGTCGTCGCGGAGAGAGCCTGGAACATCAGCCGCTTGATCGGCCACGAGCGCTGGTGCGCGGAGGAGTTCTCGACCCTGGGAAGCAGCGTCAGGTTCCCGAGCACGTGGACGGTGCTCTGCTCCTCATAGAGCTTTCCCTCCCACCCGCTCGCGCCGGAGCCCTTCGGGGCCACATGCTCGATCGTGGAGAACGCCTCGTCATGCCAGCGCTCGAGGTTCAGGGTGCTCAGGACACCCTGCCTGCCGAGCGTGACCAGACCGGGCCGCTCCTTGTCGGGTGTCGAGTCGTTGGAGGCCGCGAGGAGCAGGAGTTTGGTGAGCTGGCGAGAGCTCGTGTAGACGGGGATCTCGGCCGCGCGCGCCACCCAGCGGTCCTTCTCGCCGAGCCCCTCCTCCTGGAGCTGCTGGCGGAGGTAGCTCAGCATCTCCTCAATAGGGGGAACCTCGGTGAGCTGCCGGCCGAACCGCATGAACCTCAGCCCACCTTCGTCGATGGCCGGGGCGCCCATGAGCTTTCGATAAACGTTGTCGATCCCGTTGGTGCTGCCGAAAGCTCCTCGCCAGAGGCCGTAGAACGCGCCGCAGGCTCGGACAGCTGTGAGGAACTGACAGGCCCGCTCATCAATGTTGTCCTGAGCCAGCCGGTGCGAAGCGTAGTACCGGGCGAGCGGCGCTACCACGATGTCGTGCTTGGCCTCGCGAAGCACCTGGGCGCACAACGCAGCCTGCTTTCGCAGCGCGTCGTCTGTGCACTCCGGAAGCTTTTCAGGTTGAGCCCACGGGCCGGAGACGAACTTGGTGACCTGGGCCAGCGCTTGCAGGAAGACGCGCCGCTCTGCCTGGCCGGCCTCCTTGTCGAACGCGGTGCGCAGGTAATGACGCTGCTCACTGAGGCGCTTGCTCAGCCGGGTTCCGTCGTTGAGCAGCGCGAACGGGATAAGGATGTTGTCTGTTGCCGTCTGGCGCTTGTCCGCGGATGACGCGCCCTGCGCGTCGAGGTACTTCTCGATGGTGTCAAAGTGGTTGTACGACTCTGACCCGTGCCATTCCTTGAGAGGCTCGTTCTTGATGGCCTTGGGCTTGAACGTCTCGATCGCCGTGAGCGGCTGCCCGGTGGTGTTCAGGGCCTCAAACATGTCGAAGCCGTAGTCTTCGTGCTTGGACGTTACGACCGCCACGGTCACCCGGTTGAGCAGGTAGTTGGCGAAGACGATCAGTCGGAGAAGCGCCCCGATGCGGTCTTCTTCTCGGGCCGCGTCGATCACGAAGTCGGGGAAGGGGCTGTTGAACAGCGCCTCCTGGAGGACTTTGGACTCCACCATGGCCTGCGCGGAGGGAAGATCGGCCTCATCCTCCCGAGCCTGCCGCGACAGCGAGACGGCCTGGCGCAGCGTCCGGCGGATGAAGGCGCGCGTGAGCTCGAGGTGCTTGTGCGCCTGGGCGTTGGCGTCCTCGGCCTCGCCCTCGACGAAGGGGATGTGCTTGTAGTCCTGCGAGCCGATTTCGTCGCGTCGATACTTCCCGTACTGGTGCAGGTAGTACCCGATCGGGGACTCGTACTGCGCTTCGCCCTTATTGCGGGACCACACGTCGTGGAACGAGCGGATCATGCGGGGATAGAAGCGGAAGTCGCCCTCCCCATATCGCATGTCCTCCTCGAAGGTGTCGGTGAGACGGACTGTCACATCGACTGCCTGATTGAAGCACCAGTCTCGGGCTTCGCCCCCGTTCTTGGGGAGTCGGTTCGCTCGAACGCTGATCTCTTCGTGCAGGACAGTAGTCAGCAGGAGGAGGGTGGTCATTCGCTGCTGGCCGTCGATGATGCTCATGACCTTTGCGGGCACCATCGGTCGGTGGATCGGATCCACCGTGCTGTACTGGAGGTCGCGCAGTGCGATTACGGAGCCGATGAAGCAGATCGACTCCGGGAACTTGGTGATCTGCTCCACACCGTGGGCGACGTCCGCGATGAGGCGCTTGACCTTGTTTGACTCCCAGCTGTACGCGCGCTGGTACGGCGGGATATAAAGTCCCTGGCCGGTTTCGCTGAGGTACTGTGCCACTGTGTAAGGGGCAGCGTCGAAGATCTCGCGGGTTTCCAAATGAAGCTCCCGTGCGTTTACGCGGTTCCGTTTGCCGTTTCAGGCTCTCTCCGCGCGGTAGTCGCGGCTCTTGGGTTCCTTGGGCGAGCGCGGGCAGCCTGCGGCCCGGCGACGCTGGAACACTTCACAATCGCTGCGGTTCTTGCCAGCCCCCTCGCCCTGCGCCTCCGTGTAGAGGCACCCCTCCGCGCAACGCTCCCCCTGCGCACGCCCGACCCTGACCGTCGCGACCCGCTGCAACATGAGGACCACGACTAGCGATCAAGCCTAGACCGAGCCACTGACACGCGGGGGCCCGTCGCGGAAATCCGCGTTCGAAGCCGGGCGTATCGGGCCTCGGCCCGGGTGTGACTCAGCCGCTCGGTGACCGATCCCGATGGTGTCTGGTGGGTGCATGGCGCGGGGCGGGGTCGGCACGGGTTTGGTGAGCCTGCTCCGACTGTCTCCGCAGTTGGATAGGATCTCAGTGCACTCCTGGTGGAACTGATCAGTCCGTCGAGGAGAGCCGCCAGGAGTGAGAGTCGGAGCGAATCAGATCAAGAGGGGGCAAAACATGGCAGAGGCCCGTGCTGCGGAGGTCGACATCGTCTACCTCGACTACAACGCCACGGCACCACTGCGCCCCGAGGCCCTCGACGCAACACTGGCTGCTCTCAACAGCGTTGGCAATGCTTCAAGCATGCACCACTTGGGACGTGACGCTGCCGCCAGAGTCGACGCTGCCCGCCGTCAGCTCGCCGGCCTGCTCAACTGCTCAACCGGGGAGATCATCTTTACCTCCGGGGCAACCGAGGCGAACAACCTTGCCCTGCGTGCGGCGTACGCGCGCAGCGGTGCGCTGGTGACCACCGCCGTGGAACACCCCGCGATCCTCGAAACAGCCCGCGCTGTCACCGAGGGGGAGCCAGACTCGCTCGTCCTGTTGCCGGTCGACGGCGACGGAGCTGTGGACCTGGAGCCGCTCGACGGGATCTTTCGCGAGCGGCAGGTGGCCCTGGTGTCGGTCATGCTCGCCAATAACGAGACCGGGGTGCTGACCGATCTGACGCCCATCGTCAAGGCTGCTCACGAGGCCGGTGCCCTGGTCCACACCGACGCCACACAGTACGTCGGGCGGCTGCCCGTGGACCTGGACGTGCTGGATGTGGATCTACTGTCCCTGTCGGCCCACAAGTTTGGTGGCCCGCAGGGCGTCGGAGCACTATTCCTCCGGCGCGGCACCAGCCTGCCGCACCGGCCTCTGCTGGTCGGAGGCGGGCACGAACGCGGGTGGCGAGCGGGCACGCTCAACGTGGCCGGCATCGCCGGGCTCGGCGCGGCAGCGGAGGCCGCCGGCCTCAAACTGCAGTCAGAATCCGCCCGGGTATCCGATCTTCGAAATGCGCTGGAGGTCGGCCTAACCGCTCGGGTGCCGGGCTGTCGCATCAACGGCGCTGGCGCACCCCGCCTGCCGGGAGTGACCAGCATCACCTTCCCGGGCATGCCAGCTGACGCGGTTCTCGCCGCCATGCCGTATGTGGCCGCCTCCGACGGCAGCGCATGCTCGTCGGGAGCCCCGACCCCGAGCCATGTGCTCCTCGCGATGGGCCGCACCCGTGACGACGCGGACTCCACTGTGCGGTTCTCCCTGGGCTACGACACCACAAGGCGGGACATCGAGCGCGGCGTCGATGCCGCTGCAGAGGCGGTCGCGCAGGTCCGATCCGTGCTGGCCGCTACTGCGGAGCCGTGACCGGCGTTACTCCCGGATAGCCCTGCTTTCCTCTGAACTACTTGACCACTGAGAGGCACCCCCCGAATGTCAGACAGCCGGCTCGCTGAAGCCGTCGAGCTCCACTTCAACCGCCACGAGACCTTCGCTCCGCGGTTCGGCTGGATGCATAAGGCATACATGCAGGTCAAGGAATATCCGGACATCTTCTACCGCGAGGATGCGCCGGTCCTGCTCGGTGTTGGTAAGAACATGGTCAACGCCATGCGCTACTGGTCGAAGGCGTTCAAGCTGACTCAGGAGCACGCCCACAGCGACCCCTCGCGGAAAGCCCGCCTGGCCGCGCCCACTTGGCGGGCACGGTGGTTGCTCGACGAGAACGGGGCCGACCCCTACCTCGAGGACACCGGCAGCCTGTGGCTCCTCCACTGGTGGCTGCTCTCAGCCGAACCGAACTCCAAGTGCCAGGCGCCGAGCTGGTACGTAATGTTCAACCTGGCGCCGCGCTCCCGCGTCACCGACGCGGAGATGCAGAGCGTCATCACGCGCTACGTCCACGAGAACTTCGAGGAGAAGCACTGGCGGGCCGCAGAGTCCGTCAACCGCGATGTGGACTGCCTCGTCAAGATGTACGCCTCGGACCAGGAGTTCAACCCGCTGTCCCCGGGCAGTTTCGAGGACCTGCTCATGTCTCCGTTCCGCGAGCTCGGCCTGCTGGAGGGGCAGGGAAAGGGCAAGCAGAAGACCTGGCGCTTCACCAGCGGCGCCCGCTCGAACCTGCCGGCGGCAGTCCTGGCCTACGCCTGCCTTGACTACGCCTCACGGCTGTCCCCGAACGCCGGCTCGATCTCTCTCGCCCGGCTCGCGGCCGAGGAAGGATCCCCGGGCAGTGCGTTCCGCATGCGGGAACCAGAACTGACCAAGGCCATCGAGTCCCTCGTCGGCAACCATCCCGACCTGCAGATCGTCGAGGCACTCGGCCAGCGCAGCCTCGCCTACACCAAGCCGCCGAGCTCACTGGCCTGGGACGTGCTCGATGAGTATTACGGGCGCGTTCGGGAGCGCAAGGACTTCCCCACTCCTGATCAGTGGATCGAGATGTACCCGGGACTTGCCAGCACTCCGGCGAACAGCCCGGACAAGAAGTCCTCCCAGCAGGCTGAGGAGCTGGTATTCGGCGAGGAGAACGCCTAATCATGACGACGAAGAACAAGCAGGGTTCCCGCCAGACCGCCACGGGCGTCCAGCTCCCCGAAGGCATCGCCCTGGTCGGCTCGGAACTGCGGTCCACCAACCTTGAGCGCGACGTTCGCGAACGCCACCTGAACTCGCCCTATGTTGGAGCCCGCGCCCAGGACGTCCTCGAACGTGTCACCCACGCCGTGGGCGACCTCGGACGCACGCGCGCCTGGTCATTCACCGGCCCCTACGGCTCCGGCAAGTCCACCCTTTCCAACCTCTTCGACGCCTTCCTCGGGCACGACAAGGCGCGCCGCGCCGAGGCCGAAGCGGCAGTCGCGGCGACCAGCCCGGGCTACGCCACACGGCTGGCCCGCGTACGGGACCAGCTCACCGAGACAGGTTTCCTTGGCGCGGTCGCCACCGCACGCCGTGAGCCCCTCGCGGCAACCGTCCACCGCGCCCTGCAGACCGCCGTCGAGCGGAGGTGGAAGAAGCGGCCTCCGAAAGCCGTCGCCCAGGCCCTCGCCGTGTGCGCCGAGCGCGAGGTGCCGACCGCGCAGAGCCTGCTGGACGCCTTCACCGTGCTGTGCGAAGCAGCCCCCGTCTTGCTGATCCTCGACGAGTTCGGCAAGACGCTCGAGTACCTCGCTGCGGCTGGCGATAACGGCGACGCCGACAGCGACGTCTTCCTTCTTCAGATGCTGGCCGAGAAGGGCGCCGGCCGCTCGGGCCTGCCCCTGTTCATCTTCACCCTGCAGCACCTGGCCTTCACCGACTACGCGGCGCGCTCCAGCAGTGTCCAGACCCAGGAATGGGCCAAGATCCAGGGCCGCTTCGAGGACATCACCTTCGCGCCGAACCTCGGCGACGCTGTCCACCTGATGCAACGCCGCCTCGACCTGACCGCCGTCGCGGAGCCCGGCCGTGTGCTCATCGAGGCGCAGGCCAAGGCCGCCGCAAAGGCGTGGAAGGAGGGCCACGCGCTCAACGCCGTCGTCGACATCTCCGCCGAGATGTTCGCTGGCCTCTACCCACTCCACCCGCTCACTGCCGTCGCAGCCCCGCTCCTCGCCTCACAGATCGGACAGCACGACCGCAGCCTCACCGGCTTCCTCGCCAGTGACGAACCGAACACCGTCCGCCGGACCCTGGAGGCGTTCTCCTCCGACGCACCTGAGCGCGCCTCCACAGTGCGCTTGCCGCAGCTGTACGACTACTTCTTCGCCTCCGGTCGCACCACCATCCTCGCCTCGTCCAACGCCAGCCGCTGGCTCGAGGTCGACATGCGGCTCAGCGAGGCCCACGGGCTGCCCACCGAGGACCAGGAACTCCTCAAGATCATCGGCATCCTGAACCTCATCGACGCCGACGGCCTCCTGCGCGCCACGCCAGCCATGATCCAGTTCGCGCTGCATGACCCGCTCGACGCCGAAGACGCTGAGCGCTTCGCCGCCCTTGAGGAGCGACTGAACAACCTCGTCGAGGGCGGCTTCGTCGTCCACCGTGCTTACAGCAACGAGTACCGCGTCTGGCAGGGAACCGACGTTGACATCGACGCTCGGGTTCGCGAAGTCGCTACCCGGATCCGGCCTGCCGACGTCGTCGACTACTTCAGCAAACACCTCGGCACCGTCCTGCCCGCCGCGGTGGTGGCCGGCAAGCACAGCCAGCAGACGGGCATGCTGCGCTACCTCGTCACCGCGGTCAGCCACGAAGGCGAGAAGATCGACGGCCCTGAGATCGTCAAGGACGCCGCGGACGGTCTCATCGTCTACCACCTCGGCACCCACGACACCCGACCCGTCGTCAACTCCCCTCTGCCTGTGCTGATTGGCACCACCGAGCAGCCCGACAAGATCCTGCAGGCCGGCATCGACCTCGTGGCTCTCGAAGAACTCCTCGACGACGACACCATCGACCACGTCGCCACCCGCGAGATCGCCGAACGGGCGGCCGAGATCGCTCAGAAGATCGGCGCACAGCTGGACGAAGCCTTCAGCCCCCGCAGCCCGCAGTCGACTTGGCGCCTATGGCATGAGGCCACCGAGACCAGCAGCGAGCCCAACGCGGTTATCGAAGCCCGCAGCTATGCCAGTCTCGCCTCCCAGGCATGCGAGCGTGTCTACCCGCACACCCCGCACATTCGCAACGAGATGGCCGGCCGCCACCAGCTCACCAGCAACGGCGCGCGCGCTCGCCGCGAGGTGCTCACCGCGATGATCCAGAAGTCGGGTGTTTACCTTCTTGGATTCGATCCGGACCTCTACTCCGCCGAGCGCGCGATGTACCACGGGGTCGTCGAGTTCCTCGGTCTCCACCGCGTCGCAGGGGAGAGCGGCAGCGGTGCCGACGCCGACAGCATCCTCACCCACGGCATCTCCCGGCCCAGCGCCGATGTGAACGCCGAGGTCATGGCCGTCTGGGAGGCCCTCGAGGAAGCGCTGACCAAGGCCACCGCGCCCACCCCGATCGTGGACATCTACGGGCAGCTCATGGCGCCGCCGTACGGCGTCAAGGCGGGCGTTGTCCCGATCCTGGTGGTCACCGCGCTGATCCTGCGTGGCGAGGACATCGCTCTGTTCGAGGAAGGCAGCTACTGCCAGCGGCTGACACCGGAGATCATCGAGCGGCTCAACGTCAACCCGGACCGCTTCATGGTCAAGGCTGCACCCGTCGGCCGCGGCCAGCGCCGTCTTGTGGTGGAGGGCCTCGCTAAAGCCCTGAACGTTGCCACGCCGCGCTCGCGCTCGGCACGCAACCCCGTGCTCCTGGCCGTGACACGGATGCTCCTGGGCCGCGTCATGGACCTGGATGAATACGCGAAGAAGACAAAGCGTCTCAGCAAGCCGACGCTGAAGCTTCGCGACGTCCTGGAGAACGCGACCGACCCCGACAGGCTGATCTTCGACTCCCTGCCCGAGGCCATCGGTATCCTGCCTATCCTGCCGGACACGTCCAAGGACGAGCAGGCAGGCAAGGCGTACGTAGCGAGCCTGATCGCCAGCCTGGATGAACTCTCCGGTGCCAGCGCAGCTCTGCGCCAGGAGGTCGTGGCCACGATCGCCAAGGAGTTCCGACTGCCCGTTGAGCTCAACGAGCTGCGATCGGGCCTGGCCGAACGACTTCGAGGGTTCGCCACTGCACCGCTCGAGCTCAGCCTGCAGGGGTTTGTCTCCCGGGTCTTGAACGAGAGTCTGCCGGACGAGGACTGGCTCGACCCGATCACCATTTGCCTCGTGAACAAGAACCTCAAGGACTGGACGGACAAGGACGCCGAGACCTTCCCGGCCAAGGTCAAGGAGGTAGCCCGCGCTCTCGAGCGGGTCAGCCACCTCTACGAGGCGCACGACGTGCCGGCCACCGATCAGCAGCCGGCCGCGCCGCGCCGAATCGAGACCCGCCTGCTGACGCTCACCACCCCCCAAGGCACAGAGGAACGAACCCTCATCCACGTGCCGAAGCAATCCCGCAAGGCCGCCGACGACCTTGTTGTCAGTGTCATCAGGCAGGCTGAAGAGGCGCTCGGCCCCGACGGCGCCCGCATCCTGCTCGCCGCCCTCGCCGAGCGTCTGGCCGCGGCTGGCACCGACACGGCCCCCGAGACGAAGGAGAAGCTGTGAGCGACACCACCGGCTCCGGAACCAAGACACGCCATGTTCTCGGCCTGTCCGGAGGCAAAGACTCCTCCGCCCTCGCCATCCACATGCGTGACCGGGTACCGGACATGGAGTACTTCTTCTGCGACACCGGTGCCGAGCTGCCGGAGACATATGAGTATCTCAACCGCCTCGAAGCCGCAGTCGGCAAGCCCATCGTCCGACTGAATGCCACCCGCGACTTCGACCACTGGCTCGAGGTCTACCAGGGCACCCTCCCCAGCCCCCAGATGCGCTGGTGCACCAAAAACCTAAAGATCAAGCCGCTGGAGGAGTGGGTCGGCGATGACGAAGTCATCTCGTACGTCGCCATCCGGGCAGACGAGAACCGCCTCGGCTACGTCAGCACCAAGCCCAACATCACCGCGGTGTTCCCCTTCCGTGAGGACGGCATCGACCGCCCCGGGGTCGACCGCATCCTCGACGAAGCTGGTATCGGCCTGCCGGCCTACTACGAGTGGCGCACCCGGTCCGGCTGCTACTTCTGCTTCTTCCAGCGCAAGCACGAGTGGGTCGGCCTCAAAGACCGCCACCCCGAGCTGTTCGAGAAGGCCATAGCGTACGAGGAAAAGGTCAACTTCCGGCACACCGCTATGCAGGGCCGGGAGTACACCTGGTCGCAGGGCGAGTCCCTGCACGAGCTGATCGAGCGTCGGGACGAGATCGAAGCCAAGCACCAGGGCGCGCTCGAGCGGGCCGCCAAGCGCATCAAGCCGAACCGGCCGCTCTTGGAGATCCTCGCGGACGCGCACGACGAGGACGACGACGAGGCAGGTTGCGCCGTGTGCCACCTCTGAACTGGCGGCTTGGATCCCCGTGCTGACGGCTACGAGCCGTCAGCACGGGGCTCTTCCGTACGCACTGACGCCGTACTCGTGGGTTTAGTCTCTGGGCGCTACGTCGGCGAGGCCCAGCACGACGGGACGGTGAACGCTATCGTTTAGGAACCCTGCCACTGATCAGGGCTCGTTCTACCGTCGATCCGTGGAGAAGCGCAGGTCATGGCCAGGAAGATGCCGTACCTGGTCGGTCATACCGAGATCGCGAGCCTCTTTGGTGTCGAGCGGCAGACGTCGCAGAAGTGGCGAACCGACGGGGTCCTTGGCGAGCCCGACCTCATCGCGTCCGGCAACCCGTACTGGCTCCTTGACACGGTGCTTCGGCTGGACGGGTACAACGGGCGGGAAATCACCGCGGAACGGCTCGCGCTTTACAAGGAGGCCACCCCCGGGGGCTACTGCCTGGAAGACCCGGCGGACCTGCCAGCCATCGTAGGCAGCAAGGAAGCAGCTCTGATCCTGGGCACCAACGAGGCTGCCATCGCGCGGTGGCGCCATCGGAAGAGGATTGCGGACGCTGATCTGAGGTTGTCAGGATCACCACTGTGGCTCATCGAGACCCTCGTGGCCGACGCGGAGGCCCGGAACCGGCCAGTGATCACAGAGGAGGTCGAAAGGCTTCGCACTGGCCAACGAGCAACTCAAAAGCCGCGAGGACGTAAGGCATCGGCCCCCGATCCCGCCACCTCATCAAATAGCTGACCAACGTGGCCGTACGAAGTACGCGTCATGTCATACACCAGCCGGAGTCGCACAGCCCGTCAGCATCATCTGTCGAAGCTGGCGCATCGGGCAGAGTTATCGCCTCGGCGAGTGGGCGACCATAGCGGGTGAGGTAGACAGGATCGCGGCCGAGGTCAGACCGCCGGCGGTTGACCATTGCCTCGATCGCGACGGACTGGGCGAACAGCTCGGGCTCCGCAACACGCTGGTGTCTCCACGCCGCGACCGTTCGGAACGGACAGAAGAAGCAGGAGCTCTTGGGCGGCACCGGCAGCCCCGCCTCCTCGATCAACCGGACGCAGTCCGTGCGGCGCAGTCCGAGATCTAGCAGCGGATAGTCGATCAACTCATGCGGCTCACTTCGCCGCCGGTTCGCCCGGTGGATCTCGTCGACGGAGATCCCAATGCCGACTGTCGCCGGCGCGCTCGCGGTGGCACCGTGCTGGCGGAGCCACCGCCCGACCACCTTGATCTTGAAATCCGCAGTGCAGGACCTTCGGCCAGGCGCCCCGTTTGCCATCCGAACCGGGATCGGGATCGACCGGATTCCCGGCCGGGCGAGTTGCTGTACGAGGGTCTCTGTCTCACCGTCTCGCCGACGGCGCTGAAGTTGCTCGAGCCGGATCCCCGATCGGGAAGCAAATGGGACGGCGACGTCCTGCACGTAGGCGAGCGTCGCAGGGTGCTCGCTGTCGTCACCGACGTTCGCGAACAGAAACGTCGGGTAGTCGATGGCGCCGCGGGCGGCAAGAACGAGCAGCGCGGTTGACTGCACGCCCCCTCCATAGGAGACCACTCGCAGGCTGTCAACTCCCTTGCTGTCAGCCGGATCGCATGAGCGGGTATGCGTGCTGCGGGTGCAGCACAAGGCGGAAGTCGTCACGTGAACACCTCTGGGTCAGACAGGCCTGAGGTGAAATACTCTATTGATGTCGATCGAATAGATCAAGTGTTTATTTCATCGCGATGGGCGTCGTCCAACCCGTGAATGGTCCGTGGCGGGTGTTCACCTAACGGGTAGGTGGGCGATCGCATCCGTGGCGCTGCTCAACTCGTCGGCCAACAGCACCGGTCACTTGTGGACGACGGCATGCTCCGCCACCGGGTCGCCGGCCAGTAGGGTTTCGGCGAGGCTGCTGCCGCCGCGCGGGTCGGCGCCCCCTGCGCGCAACTGAGGGCCGGTCGCTTTGGGCGGCCCGGTTCTGTCGAGCGTCCGCCGTTCGATCGGCACGAAACGGCCGTGGAGGTCCGGCCGGTGACGCTACGGTGACGGGCATGACGACCATCACGTCGAACGACCGCTTGCGAGCCGAGGTAGCGGCGATCGAGCAGTCCCTGGTGACCGGAGCGTGGGTTCCCGGTAGGTGTGAGTTGAGGCTCGGCACCAGGTTCCTGACCCTCTCCACGCAGCTAGACAAGGACCGGCCCTCCCATCTCCCGCGCGCACGGCACGAGTTCGACGGTGGCCGGACGCATTCCCTCAGGTTTCAGGGCCGCCTCACCGAGGCTTCCGAGAAGTTGCTGTCCGCGCTGTGGGTCCGTCTATTGCTGCGTCGCTCCCCGATGCGCCGACTTGTCTCGGTATACGTGGAGGCCGGGCAGGACCTACTGCCCCACGCGAGGAGGCTGATTGCCGCTTGGCGCGTCGACCCGCCCGTCCTGGACAGAGAGCACCTCGACCATTTTATCGAGCGGACCGGTCTCACTGATGCTGAGGCGGAAGAGCGAGTCTGGCGCTCTACGGTGGAAGCGTGGGAGGAGGAGCAGCTGCCAAGGGCCGAAGCCGAGAAGCTGGTCCCGGCCTCGCAGGTGATGAGCTTGGCAGCCACCGTGGTGGTCGCCGCGGTAACCGGCGACATTGAGTACTGAAGTCCCCAACCGAGCCGGTGCGGACCGCGGCCGGCGATAACGTGAGCCAGCCAGCACCTGATGAGAACATCGGGCGACGCGGGAGAGGGGCAGCCAACGTGGAGTGGCAGCAGGCGGTGGAGCGTGCGGATCGGATCGCCGCTCACGACGATCACCCGGCGGACACATGGGATGGGCGGGCTGTCCGCGGTGTGGTGGCGGTCACCCTCGCGGGCCTGGCCAGCCGTCAGGGCTGTGCGGTGGAGGATATCGAGATGGGCAGTGTGCTGTGGCACCTGGACCAGGGGCCGGCAGTCGTGTACGAGTTCGGTACAGCCCTTGGCTTGGCGGCCGAGGAGGCGCAGCCTGCGGAAGCCGGCGCGGAGTGGGCCTGGCTGATCCGTCGCTGGCCGGCCGAGCCGCCGCTGGCCAACAGCGATGGCATGCCGCGTGGTATCGGCCGCGGTTCCCAGCTCCCAGCGGTCGACGTGTGTACGTTGTGGGCGACCGCGGCGGCCCGGAAGGCACTGATTGCTGAGCGGCCCCCAGGGCTCGTGCCCCACACCCTGGTACGAGTGGTCGGCGGGGAGCACGAAGGACGGTCCGGCCAGGTAGTTGGTCCGGCCTGGCTGATGGACGATACGCGTCGCACGGTGGAGCCAGGGCCTCCGCCCGGTTACGAGGTAGTCCTGACCGTCCCAGGGCAGGACACCGGGCCCCGGTGGGCAGTACTGCCCACCGTTGAAGGTGAGATCTGGATGGAGGCGCCCGGACCCCATGGCGATCCAGTGATCGTGCGCGCCAGTGATCTCATCCCTGAAGAGCAGTAACACCAACGGGCCGCTGCACGGCAGCCCTTCGCGTTCGACGGACAGACCGCCACCGTTGAGGGCTGCGAATCACTACGGTCGTTAGCGCTTGCCTCGGGCGCTTCTGCCTGGGTTGGCTGCGGACGACGCCGCTGCGACCTCGCCCCACGAGCAGCTAAGGCGCCAGGCCGGGTCCGGGCGCCAAAAGCCTTCGACGCTCGCCGGAGTTGATCCACCTGGCTCACGGACGCCAAGTCGTGCACCGCATCACGCCGCAGCCCCGTCTCCTATCGCGTAGAGAAATGCCCGTACCATGCCGAGGGCTTCCTCGGCATCGGTCAGCGCGGACGGTTGGCCGACTGCGGCTCTGGGCTGGCCGCCGTCTACGACGAACTGCATCGCTGGGGCGAGGACCTGTCCGCACTCATACAGCCACTTCCCGAAATCGTTGGTGGAGCCCCGGTGTTCGTAGAGGGCGACAACCGCGCCCTGGAGCCAGTCCACGCGCAGCGGGAGCGTGACGAGTCCGACTTCGCTGGGCCAGTTCAGCTGATCGAGCAGTGTCTCGACATGGGAGAGGATGTCGGGGCTGAGGATCCACAGGCCGCTGGCGATGCAGGCTCGCGCCTCATCCAGGACGGGGTGGATCAGCTCCGTGAGCCTGGGCTGCGGCGGCTTCCAGATGGTTGTGGGTGGGGTGCTGTTGCCTCCGGTGATGGATGCAGCAATGGCCCTCTGCAGAAGGCGGATGGAGTCGCTCTCCGACATAGGCGCGTTGAAAGCGTGTCCGCAGCGGTGGCACTGGATCCTGGCCGGCTGTCCCCACTCGCCGAGGATCGTCAGCTCCGCGGTGTAGTCGCACTGCGGGCAGGCCATGACCGTCGTTTCCACGGCGGGGTGGTCGTCGGGGGTGCAGGTGCTGTCGTCGCAGAACAGGTCGGTCGGCGAGGCGTGCACCATCTGGATGGTGAGCCTATCGGTGCTGACGTTCCAGTAGGCCCCCAACGACCCTCTCCTCTCATCAACTGCTCATCGTGGTCCCGGGCGTGCCGATAGTGGCGCACCCTTCGCGTCTGACGGATGGCCCGCTGGGTGGTCAGCGCTTGCCCTTCGGCTGCTTCCGCTTGGGTTGCTGGCGGACGGCGCCGCTGCGGGTCGCGGGCGGCGGGGTGCGACGAGGAGTGCCGGCTGCCGCGCTCAGGATGGCGATCACGCGTTCGTGAAGTGCCTTCTTCTGCTCTGGCGTGGTGGCATCCGCCGGTGTCTCCAACAGGTGCTGGCGGACGATGGCGACGATGTCCATCTCCCACGCGCCGCGCTCGGCGGGGTCGCGGGGCAAGGGGTAGTGCTCGCCGTAGAGCTGGTGGAGGAACGCGAGCGCGTCCTTGTCGCTGACGTCGCGGATGGTCTCGCGCTCAGGGACCTTCAATGCCCTGGACTCGCTCTCCCTGATCTCCTTGATCAGGTTGAGGCGTACGGTCTCCCGGGAGCGGATGAGCCTGGGGTTGGTCCCGAGCCACGCCGCGGTCGCGGCGAACGCCAGGAGCCCTGCTTCGGTTGTCGCGGCGACCGGGTCGAAGACAGCGCCGTTGCGGCTGTCCCCCTTCATCGCGGAAAGCAGGGCCAGAGCGGCTTCCCGGTGCTCGGTGGGCGCGTCTCGATTGATCAGTTCCGCTGCCCCGGTGGCCGCTTGTGCGTCGGAGATGCGGATCCCCTGCTGCTCGCCCAGGCGGAAGAGGTCGTTGGCCAGGGCGAGTGCCTGGTTGGCGGGGAACTCGAAGCGCGGCCTCGGGTAGGTCGCACGGCCTGGGTCGTCGTCCCACGTGGCGATCCGGTCGACGACAGCGGCGAGGGTCTCGCGGTCTGCATCGATGAAGGCCAGGACGGCGCGGCGGGAGAGGGCGTGCATCCGCCCGGTCCGCTCCACGATGGCCGACGGCATCTCGTCCATCACGGCGCGGGCCGCGTCGCTGAACGCCTCGTGGTCCGCGTCCCGTTCGCCGCGGGCCGCTCGTCGCGCTGCCCGGCGGGAGGGAAGCTGGCGGCAGGTGGCAATCAGCGTGGCCAGCTCGAAGGCGAGCAGAAGCTGGTCCTCCCGACCCGCAGCGGCGAACTCGGCTTGCGACTGCTTGACCAGCTTCCTGCTGGCGCTGTGAACGGCCTCGACGGCGCGCAGCGGCAGCCCGACGGGATAGCCAGGCATGTCCTTTTGGGGAAGCGGCTCGATCTCCCGCAGATACGTGGTGGACATCATGGAGGCCGCCACCTCCG
Organism: Kitasatospora sp. GAS1066B; assembly: GCF_041262605.1. NCBI lineage: Bacteria > Bacillati > Actinomycetota > Actinomycetes > Kitasatosporales > Streptomycetaceae > Kitasatospora > Kitasatospora sp. GAS1066B. The sequence goes on along the minus strand of NZ_JBGCCO010000027.1, from coordinate 88,416 downwards.
GCCAGGTCCGCCAGAGATCCGCGCCCCGTCCGTCCTTGACGATCAGGTCGCCGATCCGGTTGTACGCGTCGACGGTTCCCGTTTCGGTGAGCCGGCAGACCACCCAGGCAGCCGCGTTCACCCAGGCGGCATCCTCGCCTCCAGCACACGACCGGTGCAGGGCGACCTGCTCCAGCAGCTCGTCCAGCCCGCCTGCCCACTCGATCACATCCGGGATCAGCTCCCTTCCCCAAGATCCGACGAGCTGGGCTCGGCCGACCGGGTCCAACTCCTCGGCGCACCGGCCGGCGGCAGCCTCGACCTCGGACTGGTCGCCCCGGCAGGCCGCATCCGCCAGCACCAGGCCGAGGCGGACCCAGTCGGCCTCCAGATCGACACCGACAAACATCGCAGCCGCATCTTTGGTTGCCATCGCGCCGATCTCCGCCCAAGCCGCCAGCAGCCCGGCAGTCCTCTCGGCGTCCAGCACGACGTCCTGCAGGTGCGCGGTCAGCTCATCCCCACTGCGGAGCGACGGATCCGATACCAGAGACGCCGTCAGCTGCCGTGCGTCGGTGTAGCGAGAATTCTCAATAAGCATGCGAGCGCCGCGCCCCCTTGAACGGATCACGGACCCGCGCTTCCACTCGGGAGGTCGTGATTGAGCAATGTTGGTTGTCTACCAAGCCAGCGTGTCAGCCCGCGACCTTCCGCCGCAAGGCGCTACAGGCGACGTCACCCATCCCAGCGGGCGCCCGGGTTGGCGGCAGAAAGACCTGACAGCACGTAGGCGAGGAGGGCAGCCGGCAGCGCCTGAACCGGGCGATCTCCGCGGACTTCGGCGGCGCTCATCCGGCCCGGCTGCTGTTGGCCGGCACGGTCGATGGACCGGGCGGCTATCGTCTTGCAGGGCGGCAGAGCGTGTTCATCCAAGGTGAGCGGAGAGTGGGCTATGACCGGGCGGCAGAAGCTGATGACAGAGCAGGAGACCCGTGCGCTCGTCAACACCGCGCTCGAAGACCCCGACCTCAACCTCGCCATCCCTCTCGCGATCTCGCTCGGGCTTCGCGAAGGGCTGCGCACCGCGGTTCTCGCCTCGCTATCCCGTGGGGACTACCACCCGGCCGTAGGCGACGTTCCGGGGAGCCTGACCTACCGCGACGGCGACCAGATCCGCGTAGCCACGCTCTCCCCGGAGTCCGAACTCCTGCTGTCCGCCTACTTGGAACGGTGAGGCCCACCGTGGCGAGGGACCTGTAGGCCGCTGCCTGAGCTTTGACCGGGGCAGTCGCGCCGCTGAGCAGCAGCAGCCAGCAACCGGGCCGGGGGGACGTGGTCGGTGGGATCCTGGCTCAGGTCGCGGCACAGCGGCCGAAGCCGAAACGACGGTTCCCACCTCCCTGCTGTCTGCCGCTGGGCTACTGTCGGGTATACCGTCGAGGGCTGGAGGCACATGTGACGACCACCGTCGCTCTGGAGATCGAGTGCGAGTTCACCGGCACCTGCTCCAATCCGGCGCTACCGGGGTGGCATCACGCCCACTACCTTCACGGCATCACCGTCCGCGCCGTGCTCGAACTGCACCCCTCGCCCGATCACACTGAACACGACCTGGACCTGAAGCGCGCCGAGTTCGGAACCGCCCTGCAGACCTGGGCTGACCGCTTTCTGAACCGCCAGGACCTCAACGGCGTGATGAGGATCGAGAACATGTCGCTCGAGCGGATGGCCGCCTGGATCTTCAAGAGGTGGGCGCAGCACTACCTCGACCTGGCTGCGGTGCGCGTTCAGGACAGCCGGGACCGGTCGGTCTGGGTGACCTACCGCCCCGCTGAAGCGTAGGCGGAACTCCGCCAGTCCCTACCAGCTCTGATCGCCGCTACGACACCGGAGACAGGCCGTTGTCCGGCAGCGTGAGGCCGAGCAGCTAGTGACGGCGGGCCAGGACTCCGGTTCGGCGTTGGAACCCCATCGACGCGATTGCACACCGGGCGAGGGCACCTCGACGTAGTTTGTGAGGATGGACGACGCCGAACTCCTCGAAGCCCTTCGTACCGCCCGCTTCCCGAACCGTTGGGTCGAGGCGTGCACCTGGACGAAGGGCCTGGTGTCCTGGCACGTTCACACCCATCCGGACAGCTGGGCCGGCATCGCGGGGACCTTCCAGGAGGAGGCCGTCACCTGGGTGGAGGCCATCATCGCGTGCGCACTCCACCACGCCGGCGTCAAGGACGTTCCGCTGCCGCCGGACGGACCACTTGAGCCCGACGCGCCGCTGCTGGCCACCGTGCTGGCCGACGCCGCGGCGCTCCTGACGGACGCCCGGACCGCCGTCGACACGATCAACAAGGTCCAGGTCCGCGCTATGCGCACCGCGCGCCCGCTACCGGCCGACCTCGTGGAGGCCCTGGCACCGATCCTGGCCTCGGTCCCCTACCAGTTGGAGCACGGCAACACGGCGATCAAGGTCCGGGTACTGCACTTCATCGGGGTCGCGCGACAGGTACTGCAGGACCACGCGGACGCTGGCCGGACCCTTGAGGACCGGCTCCCCGCCATGGTCAGGTCCTCCGCGATGGACGTCGCCTTCGACGCCGAGCCGCCCGCGCAGGGGCTGTACGCGGGGGCGCTCTCGTACAGCCAGCACCTCCTCGCGGTAGCCAACCTGGATGCGACACACGACCTGGCTCAGCTCCAGGGTGAACCGCCGGAGAAGGGCTGGCAACGCAATCGGCTGCTCCAGCGGGCGGCCCTGGCGGACCGCTGGCTCCTCCTCTGGGGCTCCCAGGACCGACCGCAGCAGCGCGTCGACCAGGCCCACGTGTTCGCTACCGCGCTCTTGAACTGGGACACCGAGCACGAGACGGGCACCCGGGGCAGCAGAGACTTCGGTCCCGAAGACGACCTCGCGCCCTACGTCCGTGAGCAGTACGCCGCCTGGATCGAGCACATCAACCAGCCGCTGTTCTCGTAGGCGCCGACCTATCCTGCGGGCGAGCACCTGTCGCAGCGACCCGGACACCGCGCTCAGGGAACGCCGATCGCCCGGCCCGCCAGTTGGTGGGCGTGTTGGGCAGCCCCGGACGGCCGGCGCAGGGGTACCGTCCTGAGCGGACGGTGAGGAAGGGACGGGTGCCGCGATGGGTACGAGCGAGCTGGACAGGCCGCGCGGGCGGGTTAGCCCCGCGTTGCCTGCGGTGGCCGCGTGCGTGCCGATCGCGCTCGGCGGGGTCTTCGAGGTGCTCGCGGTGCGCATCACACTGGCCGGGCAGCTCTCCTCGGCCGGGCGGCTGATCGTGCTGGTCGTCGGACAGATCATGCTCATCCCGTTCGCGATCCTGGCGATCACGGCGGTGCGGCGCCTTCTTCGTGCGGCTCCGAGCGGCGGTGGGGCACCGCTGCTGCGGGTGCCGGAGGAGTGGACCGGCTCGGACGGCTCGCCCGGACCGGTGAGCCCGCACCAGCCCGAGTAAGGAGATCGGCGTCGATCCTGGAGAAGACCAGATCGCACTGCCCGGTCAGCTCGGCTGTCGGTTGGCGCCAGCGTATCGGCGGGGCCAGCTGGCTGCGGCCGGCGGCCGGATAGCTCTGCGCCCAGACCTCGCCCTCGGCACCCTCAACGTCCACTTTGTAGGCCAGGCGCGGCAGCCCGTCGGCGCGATGTGCCCAGTCGAGCGCGAGCAGCGAGCCGGCATCGCGGCCGGGCCAGCCGAGTTCTTCGGCGGTCTCGCGGGTGCTGCCCGGCGGGGCGTCCCGCTGGCGGGCTCGACCTTGCCGCCGGGCAACATCCAGTGGCCCGGGTCCGGTCCGGCCGACCTGGCGAGCAGGACCTGGCCCTGCGAGTCGGTGAATAGCTGACGGGCGCGTTGCGCCGGGCTACCCAGCGACGCGGCCACCTGGGCCGCGGGCAGCGTCGTGGAGCGGTCTCATTCAGGAAGTTGCCAAACTCTATGAGTTCGGGCATAGGAGGTACTTTGCCCTCCCTCGCAGTGTAAATTAATACATGTCGTGGCCGTGATGGCCCGATGCCCAGCACGATGCCTTTTCCATGGTGGACTTTTTCGTGTCAGACCGGGTGGCTCCCGGTAGTGAGCGCCACCCGGCCCTCCGCTGCCACGCGGATGATCGATGCCTACCAGTGGTGGAGTTGGACCGCGATGGTCGTCAGCGCAGCTGCGAACTGCGCTACGTAGACCAGGCCCTTCCGCCGCTGGTGGCTTCGGTTGTACTGCGGTAACAGCCGCATCCTCTTGATCTTGGAGATCAAGGACTTGATCATGCTCTCACCTCCTCTCGCCGCGACTCGTGGTGGAGGCGGAGAGGTGAGGTGACATGTTGTCACCGCGCCTACCACAGTAGGCTTCTATGCGGTGGCAGGTACCCCGTTTCCTGAAACCTGTGGATAAAGCAGCTCGTGCGGATTTCCGGCGCACTCCAGGCGTGCAGCTCAGCCCGTAGCGCCCCGCATCGGCGGCGCCCAGTGAATCGGCCGACCGCCACCTTGTCGCCAGAGGCGGTCACCCGCCCTGTTCGTTCACTCCTGCTCCTTGGCCGTGGCGGCGTCCATGGCCGCGTGGAGGTCCAGCTCAACGACGGCAGGGCAGTGGTCGGAGGCCGCGAGCGCCTGCTCGGTGCGCACGATCCGGTGCCCGCGAAGGGCCGGAACGAGGCGCCGGGTGACGCGGGTGTGGTCGATTCGGCGATCCCCCCAGATGTCCGGGTCGCCGTTCTCGTCGATCCAGTGCCCGCACGAGGGCTGCCGCGGCGCGTTCAGGACGGCGGCGGCGTCCAGCAGGCCGCCGCGGCGCAGGACTTCGCCGGCGCGGCGGTCGGCGACGGGCGGGTCGTCGGGGTTGTCCCGCCACAGGATCTGGTACTCCAGCCACTCGTGGTCCTGATCCGTGTACGGGTCGCTGTCGTAGTAGGCACCGCCCGCAATGCGGTCTGCGGAGGGCGAGTTGGAGTCCGACCCGACCGCGCCCAGGACACCGTCGCGGAAGGCCGAGTGGACGCGCTTGGCCTCGTTGTACCGGAAGTCACCGCGGAAAGGGTCCGCGTGGTAGGAGGCGAATTTGGCCGGCTCAGGGGCGCCGACGTCGAGCACGATGGTGGCCATCGAGTGCCAGAAGTCCACCCCGCCGTTGTAGCCACGCCAGCCGCCGCGCACCGGTTCGATGCCCGGCCGCCACAGGACCGCGGTGTGGAAGTCGTGGGTGCTGGAAGCCAGCGCGACCGTGGGGGCGCTGTCGTCATGGGGCCGGATCGCCTGGCAGTCCAGGCCGGTGTCGTCCGCGAGCCGGCGGAGCACCATTGCGGCACTGGCGGGATCCTTGCCGATGATCTCCTGCACGGCGAGAACATCGGCGTCCAGGTCGCGGATCACCTGGACCAGCTGGGCGTACCGGTCCTTCTCCTGGCGGCTCTTCACCAGGCCAAGGTTGAAGAGGTTGTAGGTGGCGAAGCGCATGTCGGTCCTCAACGGTCGGGCCGGCGCGTGGTGCGGACGGCCGGCGGGATGGTCGCCGATGGCGGTTCGGCTGCCGGTCAGGTTCGCGGTTGCCGCCCGCGGCGGCGAGCACGTCGAGCCGCGGCCCGCGAAGTCAAAGCGCCTCGTCCTTGAGCAGCCGGTCGGCGAGGAGGATCCCCGCGACGCTGCCGGCCTCGCGGATCGCCCCGGTGGCGACCAGGTCCACCGCGCCCGACAGCTGCTCCCAGTGCACGGTCATCCCGGCCTCGGTCGCGTCCCGGTGCAGCTGGCCGCGCTCCAGGGCGGTCGCCAGCAGCAGGTGGGTGGTGGCGCGGGTGGAGCTGGGCAACGGATCGATCGCACCGATCCTGCGCAGCTGGCCGGCGCGCCAGCCCGCCTCTTCCTCCAGTTCGCGCCGCGCAGCCGCTTCGATGTCCTCGCCGGCGTCGATGCCGCCACCGGGCAAGTGGACCACACGCCGTTTCTGGAGGTAGAAGTCGTCTTCCACCAAGGCGACTTCGCCCAGCGCGTTGAGGGCGACGATCCGCACCGCGTCCCGCACGTCGATGTACTCGTAGATCCCCGGCTTGCCGTCAGGCTCCAGGACCTGGTCGCGGTGCAGCGTCAGACGCGGCCCTCGGTGCAGAACTTCGCTGCCGAGCGTCCTCCAGCCGGCGCTGGCCTCGGTGCGGGCGGCCTCCTCCAGCGCCTCGTAGGCGCGGTGCAGCAGCGGGAACGCGGCGTCGAACGCCTGCACCAGGCCGGGGTAGAGCGGCCAGGAGAAGTCCGAGCCGCCCACCGCGTGCGTCGCCGGCTGTCCGGCCTGCCACTGCTCGAACCGCTCCGCCAAGGCCAGGACCGGGGTGAGCTGTTCGAGAGCCGAGGTGACGGTGTGGGCCAGCAGTGCGGGTGGTCCGGCTGCGGCCACCGCCATCAGCTGCTCGGCGAGCGTCAGCGCGTCGTGGCAGATCTGCTCCGGAGGGTCGGCCGCCTCGGTTCGGGGGGCGATCGGTGGGCGGGACGCCATCTCGACGCACGCCGACCACGCCGCCTGCCGCAGCGCATCACTGGTCCAACTCATCTGCATCCCCTACTCGGTGACGTCGGAGTCCCTGAGCCCGAGGCTAGCCGCCGTTCCACGACCGCACAGGGCGGCAACCGGCCTCGCAACCACGCGCCGGCCCGGCACGTCCCGCGGGCAGAACCGGGCCGGCGCGATCACGCACCCTGGGGATCCCCGGTGCTGGTGGGACCGGGCAGTGCGATGGTCGCCACCGGCTGCCAGGACAGCTCCCAGGCGCTGGCGCCGTGCGTCCGGGGACGCTGCTGGAACTGCACGTCGAGCAGGTGCAGGCTGGTGAACCGCACGACGGCGTGGCTGGGGGAGATCCGCCGCAGGGCTGTCTGCAGCGCGTCGGAAGAGCCCTCGGCCCAGGCGTAGCCGAGCGAGACGTGGGGCCGGCCGCCGTCGTGGAGCAGCGCGCCGGGACCGCGCACCGATCGGATCGCGTCGCGGACACGCTCCCGCAGGTCGACGAGGCCCCCGTCCGGATAGACGTCCAGGAGCGCGCCGGCCCGGTTGGCGATCGGCGATCCGACGGTGACCTCGACCGGGCCGGTGGAGGCCAGGTGCTCGCGAAGAGCGGCGACGAGCTCGTCGCGCTCCTCGGCCGTGATCTTGTCGGCCGTGGTGTCGGCGACCATCTCGATCGTGCAGTGCAGCGTGTCGTCGCCCATCGCGGTGATCGGGAACGGGCTCATCGCCTCGCGGCAGTCGCCAATCAGGCGGGCCAGCGCGGGGTCGGACTTCACCTGAGGGCATGCGTAGACGTGCAGGACCCGGGCGCCGTCGATCCACGGCGCGCCCTGGAACTTGGGCGTGAACTTTTCCATGATCAACCTCTTCCTCGTACGGGTGCTGGTGCGGGGCTCGCGCCGCCCGGGCGGCGCGGCATCCCAGGGCTGTCAGGGTCGGCCGAGATGCAGCTCGTGGATGCGGTCGAAGGTGTAGCGGACCGGGGCGGCGTGTTGGCGCTCCCACACCAGCCACACGCTCGCGACGGTGGCGCTGGTGCGGATGCCCGGTCGGATGCGGCGGCCGAGGTCGGAGGCGAGCCGGTCGGAGCGGGCGGCCAACTCGGGGGTGTCGGTGTCCTGGACGCCGTAGCCGCAGGACATGTGGCACCAGAAGTCGGCTTCGGCGGGCGGTAGTTGGAGGCCGCCCGCCGTGAGTCCGGCGCGCACCCTCCGGTACAGCTCGGCCGGTTGCTGTTCGGGCCAGATCTCCACGATCCCCGCGGAGCCGGAGGCCCTGGCCGGGCCGATCTCGATGGTGAACGGCTCCAGATCGGTCAGCTCCCGCTGAACCGCGACGGCCGCCGCCTTGAGCATGGCGCTGTCCACGCGCCGGCCGTCGGCGCCGTGCGGGTCGATCTTCTGGATCGTCATGTGCAGGTCGTCCTCGTGGATCGTGGAGATCACGTCCGGGTACGGCGTGGTGATCTCCCGCAACCGGGCGAAGTAGGCGAGGACCTGCGGCTGGTCCTGCGGCAGCCACAGGACGTGCGGGCGCACCCAGTCCCCATCCGGTCCGCCCTCGCGGCCCCAGTGGCGGCCGGGCGTCATGAACTGCCTCACCGGTTGGCCTCCTTGGCGCTCGGGCCCTCGGCCGCGGCCAGGCCCAAGGCGGTGGGCGCTGGCAGCGGCCAGAAAACGGCGGCCTTGTCGTCGGATTGCTTGTAGCGGGGCCAGACCCGCCCGTCGGGGTCCTGCGTCTCGGCGCGGACGATGGCCCCCAGCACCGCGGCGGGGCCGGCACTGGCGCACTCGGCGATCAACTCGCTCCAGGAGTAGAGGCCGTAGTCCTCGACCGCGCACGAGACACCGTCCGTCATGGCGAGCACCGCCGCAACCTCGCGCAGCGGGAAGCGGGCGGTGACGGCGTGCCGGGCGGCCTGCGGGACGGCTTCGGCGACCCAGTAGCCGCCCGGCCTGTTGGTCTTCTTCAGTTGGAACGTCCGCAGGTCCCTCAATAGCCTGTGGTGGTACTCGCCGAAGCCGTGCCCGGCGAGCAGCGACTGCTGCACCTCGGCGATTTCGGGTCGGCCGGTCACCAGGTTAGCGAGCCGGTCGTCACGCACCTGCTGGATGGCGCCGCTGCGGTCGGCCACGATGACGGGGCTGTCGCCGAGGACCAGCACGTCCAGCGTCCCGGCCGCTGCGCGGGCTATCGCCACGGTCGCGGCGGGTGAGGCGCCCGGCTGCAGGCCGTGCTCGGTGGTGGCCGCATCGATCGCGGCCTCCAGCACCAGGCGCAGGTCTGCGCCCGGCTCCTCGGTCAGCCGCCGGGCGATGAGTTCGCCGAGCGTCTGCGCGTACCAGGCGCCACGCGGCTGCTCGTCGCCGACGGTCGAGACGCCGTCCAGGACGATGACCGCGGTGGACGTGGTGAGGATGCGGTCCTCGCTGGGCCGCGCGGCGCTGCCGGCCCGCCCGGCCAGCACCACCTCCTCGGTGAGCGCGGGTGATGGGACGTCGACGGTGAGCTGTTCTGGTGTGGTCACGGTTGGTTGCTCCAAGGGGCGTTCGGGCGGACAGGGACAGTTCCGGGGCAGCACCCGGGCCGTCGGGCCAGGGCCTGCCACGGTTATGCGGAGAGCAGCGACGCACGCCTGAGATGCTTCGCGCCGCGCTGTCAACGGGCCGTTGCTGTCCGGTCGGCGCCGGGGACCTGATGGGGCACAGGTGTGGTCTGGTACTGCTCCGCCTGCAGCAGATACGCCTCCCGATACCGTGTCGGGCGGGCCATGAGGTCGCCGTGGGAGCCCTGTTCGGTCAGCCGGCCATGGTCGAGGACGTAGATGTGATCGGCCTTGGCGGTCGCGGCCAGCCGATGGGTGATCAGCACGACGGTCACGCCCAGGGCCGTCAGCTCCCGGATCCGCTCGAACGCCGCCACCTCAGACCGGGCATCCAAGGCGGACGTCGGCTCATCCACGATGACCAGGTGCGGCAGCCGGCCGCCGGGACCCCGCGTGGTGACCCGCAGGTGCGTGCGGGCCAGCGCCACCTTCTGCCACTGCCCGCCCGACAGGTTGACCCCGCCCTCGAAGCCCTTGTAGACGAGGGTGCGCCAGCCGCGCCGCAGGTCGCCGATCACCTCGGTCAGGTCGGCGTAGGCGGCGGAGGCATCCAGCTGCTCCTGCTCGATGTGCTGCTCGGGGCGGCCGAGGAGCAGGTTGGCCAGCGCGGTGAACTGCCAGCGCTGGAAGTTCTGCGCGAACAAGACGATCGAGCTGAACAGCTGGTCGCGGTCGGCGCCGGCGGTATCGACGTTGTCCCACAGGATCCGTCCCTCGTGCGGCTGGTAGACGCCCGAGAGGAGGTTGACCAGGGTGCTCTTGCCGGAGCCGTTGTCACCCACCAACGCGATCACCTTGCCCCGCGGGATCTCCAGCGAGACCTTGTCCAGGGCCGGGGTGTCGCGGCCGGTGTAGGTGAAGGAGACACCCTCCACGCGGATCACCGCCGGGCGCTGGGGCAGCTCGGTGCCGCCTGTGGGGATGGCCCGCTTGGCGCCCTCCTGGTGCAGCGTGTCCAGGTCCCGCACGAACAGCGCGTCCTCGTAGAGCGAGTTGACCTGGGACACCAGCGTGCCGATGCTGCCCGATCCGCTGCGGATCGCCAGGACCGCGGTGCCGGCCACCGCCAGCGGCATCGAGCCGCCCGCCACCAGGAAGCCGAGCAGCCCGTACGCCCCCACCAGGGCCAGACCCGCCAGCGCGGCGGTGAGGACGTCGGTGCGGGCCTTCGCCCCGGCCAGGCGGCCCTGTTCACGCGCGGCCTCGTGCGCCATCGCCTCGTAATGCCGCAGCACGAACGGCCCCGACGCGTGGACCCGCAGTTCGGCCGCCGACCACGGGTGGACCAGCATGTCCGCCAGCAGGGCGCCGGCGCGCGAGTGCTGCAGCCAGGCGCGGCGTGAGGCGTAGCGGCGGCGGGCGGTGCGCACGGCTCCCCAGCCGCGCGGGGCGCAGATCAGCAGCAGCATCGGCAGGAGCGCCGGGTGCAGGACGGACAGCACGCTGGCGACCGAGACGAGGCTGAAGCTGGAGGTCAGCACGGTGGTGGCCTGGCCGACCAGGCGCTGGACGGAGGTCGCGCCGAAGCGGGCGGAGTCGACGGCGGACAGGAACTCGGGGTCTTCGATGGCTTCCAGTTCGGTGCGGCTGACGATCCGCAGGAAGTCGGCGGTGGCCTGCTCGAAGACGGCCGGCTCCAGGCGGCCGGTCGCCCAGGTGGAGGCGGCCAGCAGCACCGCGGACAGGCCGGCGACCGTCCCGGCCGCGATGATCGCGGGCAGCGCGGTGTGCAGCGCGTGGTGGACGGTCCCGGCGGACAGCAGCGCGCGCAGCGCCCTGTTGGTGGCCAGCAGGCCCACGGCGGTGGCCAGGCCCCGCAGCACCTCGGCACTCAGGAGGGTGATCAGCGCGGTGCGGTCCGCCCGCCAGGACATCCGTCCGGCCAGGCGCAGCATGCCGGGCAGCTGGCGGGCGATGGCCCAGAACGTCATCTCGCCGCTGGCCAGTTCGTGCTTGGCCCAGCCGTAGTCGTAGCGCATCGGGCCGCCGAACAGCAGCTGCTCGCTCTCCGAGCCGGGGTTGTCGGGCTCGGTGTTGTCGAGGGTGGCGGTGGTCACGCGGTCGCTCCTCATCGTCGTGGTGGCAACGGGGTGGGCGGGCAGGGCCTGACGGGGCTGGAGGCCGGAGCGCTACCCGACACTGAGCGAGGGCCAGTTCAGGGCGACGAACTGCGGCCCCCGCTCGATGTAGCCGGTGAGCGCGGCCGCCGTGCCGGAGAACATCGGCTCGGGCAGGGCGTCGAGGGGGGACCAGCGGACCTGAAGGTGCTTGTGCGGCTCCCGGTTGACCGGCTCGCCGTGCCAGCGGTCGGCGGCGAACAGGAAGTGGACGTACGGGCCGTGGCCGTCCCCGCCCTGGGCCACATGCAGGACCCGGTCAAGGCGCAGGTCCACCGGGTCCACGACCAGGCCGGTCTCCTCGTGGAGCTCGCGCAGAGCGGCCCGGTCCACGCTCTCGCCGAGGTCGACCTTGCCGCCGGGCAGCGTCCAGAGCGGGTCCGGGTTCCAACTGCGCCTCCCGTAGTGGACGGTGACGATCTGGTCGAGTTCGCGGTCGTGGACGACGACGCTGACCGTCAGCCGACTGGTCATGGTGGTCATGCGCTGCTCCTGGATGTCGGGGAGGGCTGTACCTCGGCGCGCAGCAGGTCGAGTGCACGGCGGGCGTAGCCGTGGATCTCGGCGTCGCGGTGGTCGGCGGCCCACTTCAGTGCGGACGGGCAGTCGAGCGCCGCGTACGCCCGGCACGCCGCCTGCTCGGCCTGGGTGAGGTGGCGGCCGTAGCCGTCGAAGAACGCCTCCGCCAGCGCGGGCCGCCCGGCGGTGACCTGGTAGATGATCCGCATCAGGTCGTGGCGCGCCGGCTCCTCCACCGTCGTGCGCTCGAAGTCGATGAGCTGAAGGCGCAGTTCGCCGCCCTGCTGGATGATCCAGTTGCGGGGGCTGTAGTCCCCGTGGCACACCCCGGCGGGAAGCTGCGGCGGGGCCTCGGCGCACGCGGCGGCCAGCACCCCCAGGTCCTCGGCGGACAGGCCCAGGTCCATCGCCATGTCCAGGGCCTTCGTCCGCTGCTGCGGCCACGACAGCACATCACCCACCGGCTCGGGTGCCCGCGTGGGCTTGAGGGCGTGCAGGCGGGCCGCCAGCGCGCCGGCCTGCCGGAACACCTCCTGCTCCTGCACGCCGTTCAGCTGGATCTTGTTCAGCGGCTCTCCCTTGAGGCCGCGGGTGACGATCAGCCGGGTGGCCGGGTCGCGGTCGGCGATCCAGGACGCCCGTCGCTGCCCGAGTGCGGGCACGAACTCGTCGTACGCCCTCGTCTCGCGCTCGTACAGAATCTCGCTCCAGTGGCGCTTGGCGAACCATCGGTGTCCGGCTGTGTCCTCGACCTCCCAGACCGACGGGGCGCCGGTGCGGTCGGGCGAGCGCACGCCGAGCAGCAGCCACCGGCCGATCGCCCGGTCCAGCAGCATCTCGACGTCCACCGGCACCAACGCCGGTCCGTCCCAGCTCATGCCGAGAACCCCCGCACCGACAGCGGCTCCCCGGCAGCGATCGCGGCCAGCGCCTGGACCGTGTAGCCGACGACCGGCTCCGGCAAGGCATCGAGCGTCCACCACTGGAGCCGGTGGCACTTGTCCGGCTCGGCGTTGGTGACCTCGCCGGTGTACCGGGCGGGCCGGAAGAAGAGCTGGAGCCGGCCCGCTCCGTCGTCGGCGTCCAGGTCATGCAGGGTGTGCACCAGCTCCAGGTCCGCCGGGTCGATGACGATCCCCAGCTCCTCTTTGGCCTCGCGGGCGGCGCCCGCCGCCACGCTCTCCCCGTGCTCCAGGTGGCCCGCCGGGGTGTGCCAGGTCTTGTCGGCGTAGGCGGCACTGCGGCGCAGCCCCAGCAGCACGCGGCCCTCTTCGATCAGGACCAGGTGCACGCCGATCACCGTTCTGTAGGTCACAAGACCTCCTGATAGCAAGGATGTTGATGGGGCAAGCTCTTCGGTGCTGGCCTGGAGCGACGATCCTGGCAGGAGCGACGGACAGCGGGCGGCGTGTCGCCGCGCGCTTCACTCGATCGGGGCGACATCAGTTCGAGCCCGGCGCGGTGGCGTGCACCCGCCGTCCTGCGCATCGGCGGCGGATGCTGTGCGGGCCTACGCCGGTGCGCTGCGCCGGTAGTCGAAGGTCGGGTGGCGCTCCAGCCCGGCAAGCAGCTCGTCCGTGTCCCATACGGAGCAGGTCAGCGCATGGTCGGAGAACGGCAGCGGCACGACCGTGAAGGACCGCAGCGCGGGCAGCAGGGAGCGGGAGACACGCTGCTGGTCGATGCGCTGGCGCGGGCCCTGGCGCCGGTTGGTCTCGGGGTAGAGGCTGGCGGTGGGGGCGAGCGCGTCCGTCTGCCCGAGGTGGCGTGCGGCGTGCACGGCGACGTCGTCCAGACCCACGGCGGTGAGGATGCGGTCCGGCTCGGTATCGGTCTCCACGCCGCCGCGGGTGCGGTGTTCCTGGTGGCCGCGGTCGATCAGGTCCGGCCAGTTGGGGAACGCCTGCTGTTCGATGCCCGACTGGCTGTAGGAGTTGAAGTCGCCGCCCATGATCACCGCCAGGTTGCGGCGGTTCCAGGTCGTGATGCTGCGAGCTTCGATCTGCCGGCGCTCGGGGGCACGGGAGCCCAGGTGTACGGAGGCGAGGTGGATCGGCGTGGCGTGTTCAGCGAGTTTCACCTGGAGCGCGCAGGGAGCGTGCCACCAGTCGTTGTCCTGCGGCCACTCGCCGAGGACGCGGAAGGTGTCCGGGCGGATGAAGACCCCCGGCGGGTTGGGGGACTCCTTCGTCTCGGTGGGAGCGAGGAAGCCGCGCATGGCGAGCATGCGTTCGGCCTCGAACATCAGACGCTTCCCGTTTTCCCTGGAGTGGGTCATCTCCTGACGGAACAGGATGTCGAAGGGGATCTTGCTGAGTTCCTCGTGCGCGGCGTACCACTTGTCGAGGTGGCCGCCGCCCCTGCCGTCCGGGGTCCACCCGTCGTGCTCCAGGTTGTAGGAGCCGATGGTGATGACGCTCATGAGCTGGCCCTCCGCAAGTGGGGTGGTGGCTGGTGCTGTCGGTCCGTTGAGTTCAGGCGTGTTCGAGAGCGGCGGTGATGGCCTGGCGGGCGTCGGGCGCGCCGTGGGCACTGTCACGCAGCAGGTCGAAGGCGCGTTGGAAGACGGCGACGCGGTCCGGGTCGGTGATCGTGTGCGGGCCGGCGTACCCCTCGACCTCGACGCGGATCCCGTCGTAGATCGTGAAGGAGCCGCCCGGGTAGACGCGCAGCCGGGCGCGGGCGGGGATGACGCTCACGCTCAGTCCGGGGGTCTCCAGTAGGTCGAGCAGGTGGAGGAGCTGGGCGCGCATCACCGCGGGCTCGCCGATGGTGGTCAGTAGCGCCTGCTCGCCAAGCAGGACGTGATGGGTGCGGCCGCCCGCGCCGAGGTAGCCGGCTCGGGCGGTACGGGCGGCGACGCCTGCTTCGACGTCGTCGGGCAGCTGGTGGAGGCTGATGACGCTGCGCAGGACCGCACGGGCGTAGTCAGGGGTCTGGAGGGCGCCGCTGATGAGTGCGGGGCAGTAGGCGGCCTGCACCCGGCTCTCGTGCGCGAGGCCGAGGAAGCCCTGCTGGGTGGGGCCGGTGCCCTGCTGCAGCAGGTGGTCCGTGCTGGCCGGGGCCCGGGGCGGTTCGGTGCTCATTGGTGGCTCCTGGCACTCGTGGGTACGGGGGCTTCGACTGTCGGGCAGGGCTGCCGGGTACTCGGGGCTGGGGCCGGGGCGGTCCCCGGGAGGGGCAGCAGGCCCGCTCGTACCGCGAGCACGACGGCACGGTGGCGGCGCTGGGCGCCGAGTCGCTGGAAGATCTCGCGGGTATGGGACTTCACGGTGTCGACGCTGATGCCCAGCCGCGAGGCGATGTCGGTGCCGGGCAGGTCGCAGGCCATGAGCAACAGGACGGAGATCTGGTGACCGGTCAGCTGCGGTGGCCCGACGACCGGGCCGGGCCGGACGGTGTCGATCCTGATGATTCCGCTGGCGATGGCCAGTAGGATCGCGCCGGTCCGGCTGGCCGCGCCCAGCAGCGCGTACGCCCGCGTCAGGTGGGTTTTGACGGTGTTGGGACTCAGGTAGAGCTGAGCGCCGATCTGCACGTCCGTGTGGCCGTCGGCCGCGAGCTTCAGCACCTCGAGCATGCGCGGGGCGAGGCCCGCCAGTCGCGCGGGCGGGACCTGGAGCGCGGCGAGGTGCTCGCGCGCCCAGTTGCTGACACAAGTCGCCGGTGAACCGCAGGCCGGCTCCAGCCCGTCCGCACCGGCCTGCTGCCCGGGGTCCTGTTCGTCGGGGCGGTGGGCGATGCTGCCTGGGCCCGCGGTCGGCCGATGGGGCGGCAGGATGAGGGTCAGGCGGGGTACCTGTTTGGGCTGTTCGTCCTCGACCTCGGTGACGACGAGGATGTGCCAGCCGTGGCGGGCGGTCGCGCGGGCCACCAGACCGGCCGCCTGGCGGTCCCATGCCGGCACCGTGCTGCCGTCGATGGACAGGTGGGAGTCCCAGATGTCCGGCTCGGCGGTGCCGGGCCCATCAGGCAGCGCACCGTGGAGGGTGGCCGTCGGGCCAGCCGGGTAGGCGGGGTGGCCGGGGGCGGTCACCTCGGTGCGTACGTCCGTTCCGCCCCAGCGCGCCACCAGGCTGCAGTAGCGCTGTTCTCCGTCTTCGGTGTGCAGGACGGTGGCGGTGATGATCGGCGTGCGGTCCCGGTCGTCAGCGAAGTGCACAAGGGCGATGGGAATGCCGGCCCGCTCGGCCCACTGCTGAGGGCTGAGGGCGATTCCGGGCCCGCTGCGGGCCGCCTGGAAGGTAGTCATGCGCACTCCGGCCCGGGCTGCACGGTGCCGGAGCGCGGCAGGTCGCGGTGGTGGCGGGGCGTGGATGCGGTCCGGGCGGCGAAGAAGTCGCAGCTTGTATCGAGCGGTACCGGGTCGGGCCGGTGGGTGCCGGGGGTTCGGACGGGCAGAGGCCGGATCGCGGACGGCTCCGAGATGGCGTCACCGATCGGCTGCCACTCGTAGGTCTGGTTGGTCATGTCCTTCTCTCATCTGAGCTGGACCCATGGGGTCAGTGCGGCAGCTGCGCTGAGCGCCGGGGGCCGGAGCGGTGAAGCCGGCGTGCAGGCAGGGGCGGCGACTCCCCTACCTGCTGCTGCCGGCGGTGGCCGGCTGCGGGCGCCCCTACAGGTCCTTGGGGATCGGGGCCGCGGGCGCGCCGAGGTGGAAGAGCAGGCGGCGGGCGAGGCGGGCGGCGCGGCCGGTGCCCATGATCAGGACGAGGTCGCCGGGAGTGGCGAGTGAGGCGATCAGCTGTTCCGTCTCCGTGTCGGCCTGCTCGTCGTCCAGGGCGTGGACGTGCTCGGCGGCGAGGCCGTTGGCGGTGACGGCGCGGGCGATGGCGGCGGTGCCGGCGCCGGCGCCGGCGTCGGGGTGCGGCCGGGAGTCGGGGGCGTGCACCGGCAGGAGCACCACCTCGTCGGCCGGGGACAGGCGGCTGCCGAGCTCCGCTCCCAGGGCGACGGTGCGGGCCCACCCGGAGGGTTCCAGGACGGCGATGACGCTGCCCTCAGTGAGCATCCGCGCAGCACGCAGGTCGTGTTCGACCTCGTCGGGGTGGGTGGCGAGGGAGTCGACCACGGTGATGCCGCCCTGCCGGTGGAGCGGCGTCAGGGAGCGCTCGACGCCGGTGAAGTTCTCGCTGATGCCCAGGGCCAGGTCCTCGCCGCGGGCGCCCAGCACGCGGCCGGCGGCGAAGACCAAGGCCGCCGCCTGTGCGTTGTGCCGGCCAGCGACCGCAACCTTCATGGTGTGCCAGGACCCGTCGGTGTCCTGCACGGTGACCTTGCTGTGTGTCCCGTCCCAGGTAATTCCCATGACCCGCACGTCCGCGTCCTGGCTCTCCCCGACGCGGATCACCCGCGGTCCCGAGTGCTCGGTCAGCCGGGTCGCGAGGGCGCAGGCGCCAGGGTCGAACGTGGGCAGCACGACGGTGGAGCTGCGCCGGGCGGCCTCCTCCAGCTCCTCCAACGCGGCTTCCCGGTCCCGGTGGCGGGGAGGGGCTGCGGCCACGTTGAGGATGATCGTGACGGTGGGCCGCAGGGAGGGGATGGCGTTGTCCTGGTCTTCGTCCTGCGAGGCGGCGATCAGCAGGCCGCCACCGGTGTGGTGTCCGTGATCGCGGCCGAGGGGCGCGTCGTTCAGCAGGTAGGACGGGTTGCGGTGGTCGAGTGCCGCAACCAGCATCGCGGCGGCGTTGGCGATGCTGTGGCTGCCCGTCACCACGACGGAGGACTCGGCCTCGTGGGTGAGCAGTGCCAGGGCCTGCGCGTGGTGGAGAATCGCGAGGCGCATTTCCTCGGCGCGGACGAGTTCCATCTCCTGGGCGACGCCGCCCTGGGACCAGAGCACGGCGGAGCGGTCGGCGCGGACGTTGGCGCGGTCGAAGCCGTAGGTGATGCGGGCGCCGGCCTTCGCCAGCCCGGTGGTGATCTCGCTCTCCGCCGCGGCGGAGCCCGTCACGCGGGCGCCGCGCTGCAGGAGCAGCTGTGCCAGGGCCGGCATGCCGCTCTCGTCGATACCGACGAGGTGCGGTGCGCTGAGTCTGCCTGGTCCGTCGTAGCGGTGGGGGTGGTCCATCGGTCAGCTCCGGGGTGTGAAGGGCTCGGTGGTGGTCGGGTCGGAGGAATGGGCCGGGGGCTGGGGGCTGGCGCGGGCGACGGCCAGCTCCAGGAGCGTCACCAGGACGCTCAGGGCGGCGGCGCGGTCGCGGGCGTCGAGCACCAGGTGCACCCGGTCCGGCCCGGCGCCCAGACACAGATCGTTGCGGATCTGCTGCTCGTTCACCGGCAGCCCGTGGAAGTCGGTGACCGCGATTAGGGACGGGATGCCGTGCTCCTCGAAGGCCCAGAGCGCGGCAAGCCCGTCACTGGGGCGGTGCACGTCGACCACGACGACTGCACCGATCGCGTCGTGAAGCAGTTCCTCCCACCGCCACCACAGCGAGGCGTCGGCCGGCGTCCCGAGCAGCAGGACCGCAGCACCCTCCAGGGTGATCCGGCCGACAGCAAGGGCCAGGGTCGCCTCCGGACCCGCGGGGTGGCCGGGCGCCGTGACACTCACGTACTCCTCTGCCAGTTGAGGAGGTTCATCGCTGAGCGCGGCCAGCAGGCTGGACTTGCCGACACCGTTGGCCCCCGCGACGAGGATCTTGACCAGCAGGGGCGGGTCGGTCGGTACGGGCTCCGCATCGGTGGCCGGGCCGGGCTCGCCCGGGCCGTCGGTCCGGGGCGGGTGGGGGTACCCCGCCGGCGCGGGCCTGCTGTGGGCGTGGGCGTCCATGGTCAGCCCCTCTGCTGCGGGAACGGGGCGCCACCGGTGGCGGTTTGGGCATGTTCGACGAGCGCGATCAGCGAGCGCACCGCGGCACCGCGCTCTCCTATATCGGCCGTAACGAGGGGGATACGCGGGTCGTTCAGGTGCAGGGCACGGCGGACGGTGGCTGCGGTGCCGGGCCGCTCCGTGCCGGGCTGGTCGATGACCACGGTGAGGGGGATGCCGCGCCGGTGGAGGTATTCGGTCGTGGCAAGGGAGCCCGGCGGGTCCTGGGGGTCGGCGATCACGAGCGCGGCATCAGCGGCACTGAGCAGCTCTTCCCAGCGGAACCAGTACCGCTCCTCGTCCGGGACAGCGAACAGGGTGACCGCGGCCCGCTCCAGGTCGATGCGGCCCAGGCCGAGGGTCACCGTTGCGTCGGGGTCCTCGCCCAGGCCACTGCCGGGGGCCGTGACGCTCAGCAGCTCGGTGACCGGTCGCAGCTCGGCATCGCTCAAGGATCGCGCCAGAACCTGCGCGGTGCCGGGCGGGCCGGCCACGAGGACCGCTAAGGACGGGCACCGGTCGAGCAGCAGGCAGTCCTCGGTGGAGGAGCGGAGGGATGGCACCGGGCGTCTTCCTGTGTCGTCGGTCGGGAACGGTGGCATGGCGCGGGTCATGCCTGGTCGAAGCCGCGCTGAACTTCCAGGTCGCTGACGTGCCGCTCGTGGAAGGCCAGTTCGGCATCGGCGGCCAGCGCGTAGTGGGCGACGACCTTCTCGCCGAACAGCTCGACGGCCAGCGCGCTGGTCTCGAAGGCGCCGACCGCATCGGAGAGCGACAGCGGCACCAGCGGGGCGTCGGCCTTCCGGTAGGCGTCACCGGTAACCGGCGGGGGCGGCGGCAGGGGCTGCTCGATCCCCCAGCGGGCTGCTGCCGCGGCGGCGGCCACCAGCAGGTAGGGGTTGGCGTCCGCGCCGGGCAGCCGCACCTCCAAGTGCAGGCCCGGGCCGTGCCCGACCACCCGCACGGCGCAGGAGCGGTTGTCGCGGCCCCAGGCGAACCGCGTCGGCGCGAAGCTGTGGTCGCGGTACCGCTTGTACGAGTTGACGTACGGGGCGACGAACGGCATCAGCTCCGGGAGCGCACCGAGCAGGCCGGCCACCACGTGCTCGCCCAGCGGCGACAGCTCGCCGGGGCGGTCCGGGTGGGCGAGCACCGGCTGGTCCTCCCTCCACAGCGACAGGTGCAGGTGCAGCCCCGACCCCGTCGAGTCGTCGGGCGCCGCCATGAACGTCGCGTCCATGTGGTGCCGTCCCGCGAATGCGCGCGTCGCCTCCTTGAACAGCACGTGCTGCTCGCAGGCCGCCGTCGCGTCGCCGTAGGGGAAGGTGATCTCCATCTGGCCCGGCGCGCCTTCGGTCTTGACCGCCTCCACCGGCAAACCGGCGTTCGACAGCGCGGAGGTCAGACGCGCGAGGTACTGCGCCACCTTCTCCGGCAGGTCGAAGGCGTAGTCCCGCCCCGGGCCGGTCACCGGCCGCCGAGTGCGCGCCCCCGCGCCCTGCTGCACCTGGTCCTCGTCCGGGGCGTGGTAGACCACGAACTCGCTCTCCAACCCGACCCGCAGCTCCAGGCCGAGGCCGGCCAGTGCGGCGAGCTGCTCGCGCAGCACCGTGCCCGGCGCGACCGGTAGGCGCTGCCCGGTGGTGTCCAGCGGGTCGGCGAGCACCAGCGCGGTGTGCGGCACCCACGGCACCACCCGCGCCGTCCGGGCGTCGGGGGCCAGGCGCATGTCCCCGTAGCCGTCGCGCCACCAGCTCTCGGCCGCCACCATGCCCAAGTCGGTGGCCAACAGGTACCCGCAGCCCTCCATGCGCATCGTCTCGTCCAGCAGCTGCTCCACGACGCCGGCCGCCGGGAAGGTCTTGCCACGCAGCCGGCCCTGGAGATCGATGGTCGCGATCCGCACCCGGCGCACCTCACCGATCCGCACCGCCTCGCGGAACTGAATTGGCGTCAGCGTGCCGAGGAACTGCGGCCCCCTGCTCGGCCCGGGCATCGGCGCTGTGGCCATCACACGACCTCGGCTTCGAGCTCGGCCATCGCCCGGTCCGCGACCGGAATGTTGTAGCGGGGGCCGGCGACCCGGTAGCTGACCTCCGCGCCGATCAGGACCGCCACAAGAACCACGCCGGCGTAGTTGAACGTGTCCCGGGTCACCGGGGAGACCTGGGGCAGGCAGAACAGCAGCGTCACGCAGCCGACCCACACCACGGAGACGATGCCGATCGGCGTGCTCCAGCGGCCCAGGTTCCACGGGCCGGGCGTGAAGCGCCGTCCGGCCCGCAGGCGCAGGAACACGGGGATGGCGATGGCCGGGGTGATGCCGACGACGTTGATCGAGGTGACCGCGGCGTAGGCGGCCGGCGAGTACAGCACCGGCAGGGTGAGTACGAGGGCCACACTCACCGAGAGCCAGACTGCGGCCACTGGAGTTGCGGTCGTCGGCGAGACCTTGCGCCACCAGGCGGAGCCCGGCAGTGCCCCGTCGCGGGAGAAGGCGAACGCCATCCTGCTGGCGGCGGCGACCTCGGCGGCGCCGCAGAACAGTTGGGCACCGATCACGATCAGCATCAGGAGCTTCGCGCCGGTAGAGCCGACCGCGTCCAGGAAGATCTGCGCGGGTGGCACCCCGGTCGCGGTGCCGAGGGTGCCGGCGTAGTCCTGGATGGCGAAGGTCAGGCCGGCCAGCAGGACGGCGCCGGCGATCCAGGACACCCAGATCGAGCGGACGATCCCACGCGGTGCCGCCACCGACGCCCCGGTGGTCTCCTCGGACAGGTGCGCGCTCGCGTCGTAGCCGGAGAACGTGTACTGGGCCAGCAGCAGACCGACGGCGCTCACGTAGATCGAGTTGTGCCAGCCGGTGCCGTTGGCGAAGTGGGTGAACACAAAGGCGGCGGACTGGTGATGGGCCGGCACCAGGGCGAGCACGGCCACGATCACGGCCACCCCGGCCAGGTGCCAGACGACCGAGACGGAGTTCAGGATGCTGACCAGGCGCACCCCGCGCAGGTTCACCAGCGCGTGCAACAGCAGGATCAGGACGAAGATCATGAACAGCTTCGCCGGCGTCGGGGTGAAGGAGAACTGCATCTGCAGCAGAGCACCCACGAACTGGCTGGCCCCGTAGTCGATGCCGGCTATCGCCCCGAGCAGCCCCAGGAGGTTCAGCCAGCCGGTGTACCAGCCCCACTTCGGGCCGCCGAGCTTGTGCGCCTGGTAGTAGAGCGCGCCCGACGTCGGGTAGGCCGAGGTGACCTCGGCGAACGCCAGGCCGAGCAGCAGCACCATGAAGCCCACCCCGACCCAGCCCCACAGCATCACCGCCGGGCCGCCGGTGGTCATGCCGAACCCGTAGAGCGTCATGCAGCCGGACAGGATCGAGATCACCGAGAAGGACACCGCGAAGTTCCCGAACGCGCCCATCCGGCGCACCAGCACCTGGGGATACCCCAAGGACAACAGATGGGATTCGTCATCTCCGGCACTGACCGGAGCGGCGCGGTGGGTGCGAGGCACGGTTCCTCCAACATGGGTTCAGGGAAATCGGATTGGTGAGTGGCCGGGCGGCCGGGCAGTGCAGTCCTTCAGCGTTCGGGATCAGGTGCGGGCGACTGCCCTGGCGGCTTGGCGCCGGGCGTCCAGCAGCAGGTCGTGGCCTCCCCCGGGCCGGCTCGCCACGCTCTCCCAGGGCTGCTTGGAGCCCAGCGGTCCCAGGGCCTCGAACACCCGGGCCGCCTGCTCCTTCCTGTTGCCGGCCCACAGGGCGTGGGCGAGGTGGCTCAGGTCGACCACCGACCGTGCCTCACTCGCGTGTGCGAGGAACCAGCGCTCCCACGCCCGTTCGATGTCGCGGGTGCATGGCTCCTGCATCCACTGGTTGCGCAGCAGCGCCTCGCGCTTCGGGGAGTTGCGGTACCGCTCCACGTGCAGGTAGAGCGGCAGGAGCAGCAGGGGCGAACCCGTCGGGGTATGGCCCATCAGCCAGCTGACGAACTCCTGCCCGAACCCGGGACGGCCACGCTGTAGCCACCAGCGCAGCATCCGGTGGTGCCCTTCGCGGCTGTACGGGGCGCGCCGCTGGAGCTGATCCAGCAGCCACCAGGGGCCGGCGGGCAGCAGCGCATCCGGCGGGTTCCCGCCGTGCTCCTGGAGCACCTGGCCCGGGTCCAGGACGGCCAACTCCAGCATCGCCACCCATGGAACCGGATCGGCCGGCGCCACCCGCGCCGCGTGCCAGCACGCCTCCCGAGCCGTCCCGTGCATCGAGCCGGCCTCGGGACGGTCCCCTCGTGCTGCGGCCAGCGCCCGCAGCACCGCCACCCGCGCCCGCAGCACAGCGAGGTCGGTGCTGTCCGGGTCCTCGCGCGCCCAGTGCTCCAGCACGTCCGAGCGCACCGCCGTGCTGGCCAGAACCTGGCTGCGCGCGGTGCGCAGCGGCCAGGCGGCACCGGACCGGGCCAGCAGCTCGCGGGTGGACATCCACCGTCCCGCCTGAAGGTCCGTCACCGCACCGCGTAACTCGACGTCCAGACCGGCCGGGTGGAACACCACCTCGTCGTCCACTCTGACCGCCATCACCTCACCCCGACCGCGCTCGGCTGCCCGACCCGGCCGATCGCCCCGTATCGGGAGACCACTTCCGGACTCAGCACCGCCATCGCCTGGTCGTCCGGGTGCCACTGGTTGACCGGCACCAGGCCCGGCAGCAGCAGCCCGTCCAGGAGGGCCGCGACATCCTCCTCGCGCCGAGGGACGATCGGGATGCCGACAGACTCGTAGATCTCGACCAGCAGCGCCCACATGGCCGGTGCGAAGTCGGCGGTGGCATGGGAGACGACGACGAAGCTGCCGCTGGGCAGCGCCTCGACCAGCTCGGCGACCAGTCCGGCCGGATCCTCCTGGTCCGGGATGTGCTCGAGCACCGTCTCCAGGACGACCGCGACCGGCCGTCCCGCATCGAGCGCCTGCCGCATAGCGTCAGTGCCAAGGAGCACCGCCGGTTCGCGAAGATCGCCTTGTGCCACTGTTAGCCGGCCCGGCAACGGGCAGCTCAGCCGGGCCCGCAGGTGGCTGAGCACGAGCGGGTCCGCGTCGATGTGCAGCACCCTGGCGTCCGGCTGCTCCTCCTGGATCACGGCGTGCAGCGGCGGTTGGGTCGGCAGCCCTGCACCGAGGACCAGCCACTCCCGCACGTCCTCCTCCCGCGCGAGATGCCGTACTGCCCGTTCCACAAACCAGCGCCGGGCCTGCACCGCCTGCCCGATGGTCGGGACCGCAGCGATCAGCCGCTCGGCCGCCCTCCGATCCGTCGGCAGTGCGTCCTTCCCTCCGAGCAGGTGATCGGTGATCCGGGCCGGGCTTGGCCGCCCGGTCTCCAGCGCGGTCCGGGGTGCCTCGCAGTAGCTCACGCCGGCGCCGGAATCAACCGCGGGTGAGCGGTGAGCTCTGGGGGACTGGCGGGTCTGCGGGGCGGTCATGGCGTCCTCATCAGAGATTCGGGGCAACGGCGGGGTTGGTACACCCGCACGCCACGAAGGGGGTCACGCGGCGTGCGGGCGGTCGAGGGGGGGCCGCGCCGGTGGGACGACAAGCGCGGCCCGTTCTTCCCTGCTGCGGCGCCGAGTTGGCTGAACGCAACCGCAGAAGGAAAGCTTCAGAGCCCTCCATCGACGTCGGACTCATGCTGTCGGTGGAGGGATGGACAGGGCGACCACGGAGACGGACGGCTTCGGGACGTCCCGGGACGTTTTTCAGATTGGCGTGAGAGGAGATGGACGACCGGCCGTCCGGGCATCGGCTGAACGACCTGGTCTGTGGTCGATCGCTGTTCCTTTCGGCAGATCACAGAGAACCACTGCCAAGTCGGCGGAAACAGAGCAAACTTGCTGCATACATGTGGTGTCGGTGCAACAAAGTTGCTTCTGAGCTGCGGTGTTGCTGGAATCACGAAGTTCGGAGGTAGCCGATGGTCGTCAGCAGGAGGCTGGCCCTGGTTGCCCAGAGGGAGCTGGTCGGCCACACGCAGGAGACCCTCGCGGGTGCGCTCAATGTGGATCGGTCTACGGTTCACCGCTGGGAGAGCGGGAAGGGCGACCCTCGGCCGTGGCTTCGGCCTCGACTGGCGGCAGAACTTGGCATCTCCGTGACTCGACTGCAGGAACTGCTGACGACCGACCAAGATGGCAGTACCGCACCTGGCCCAGAGCGAGCCGCAGCGAACGCCGCGCCTTCCAGCGGGCTGCTTCCCTCCGTAGCGGGCGGAGTGCAGCTGACGGACAGCGAGGCTCAGGTAGCGGACTGGGCCTCCAGCTTCAAGTCTCCAGCAACCTTCCTGACGGATGATCATTCGTGGGTGACCTCCGACGACGTCGCGGTGGCGGACGACGTGCTCACGATGTTCCGCCAGCTCGACCACACCCACGGCGCGGGGCCCTTCGCCGCCCAGGTGAGCACCTACATCGACACCGAACTCGCGAGGCTGCTCGCCCGCCCCGCAGCGAGCGACGACACCGTGCGCGCCAGGGCTCGCGTAGCCACGGGCTTCCTCGAACTGGCCGGCTACCAGGCCGTCGACAGCGGAGACCCGACCCGTGCGCAGAGGTACTACCTGCGCGCTCTGGCGATGACGACCGCGAACCACGACCAGGCGTACGGGGCCTACCTCATCGCGGTGAACCTCGGCCACCTGGCTCTGCACGACAGCCAGCCGCGCTCCGCCCTGCGCTGGGCCGAGTCCGCCGCAGCGGCGGCGAGCACTATGGCAAGCCCGGCGACGCGGGCCGCCATCACCGCGGTACGTTCCCGGGCCCACGCCCGGATGGGCCAGGAGCAGGAGGCCACCGCGCTGATCTTGCAGGCAGAGCAACTCCTCAGTTCGTCCGTTACCGCAGACGAACCGTCATGGATCAGGTACTTCACGCCCGCCTACCTGGCGGACGAGATCGCGCACTGCCTGCACGACCTCGGCCGCTCCCCAGCCGCCCGGGGTCACCTCTCGGACGCCATTGAGGGCGTGGGACGGGACAAGGTTCGCCGCCTGGCGATCGACGCCGCGCTGCTCGCCTCGACATGGCTTCGCACAGGCGACATCGACCAGGCGTGTGCCGCTGGCCGCGACGCGGTGGACTACGCGGCCAGGACCTCGTCCGGGCGCTGCGTCCAGCGCGTCGCTAGCGTCCTGGAGGGACTCGATACCCATGCCGACTACGCGCCGGTAGCTGAGCTGCGCGAGTACGCGCGCCTCGTCCTGCCAGCTGCGGGCCGAGCCGCTAAGGCTGCGGCTCGCGGAGCATGAGCCTTTCGTAGAAGTCGAGTTCGGCCAGCAATGCGCGCTCCAGTGCGGCCGGTGCGGACAGGTAGTGGCCGACGCCCTCAAGGAACAGGGCCTCGTGGGGGCGGCCGAGTGCCGTGAGGTCGTTGGAGAGTCGGCGGGCGTCGTCTGCTGCGGCGATCTCGTCGTCGGTGCCGTGGATCAGCAGGACCGGGACGCGGACGGCCTCCGCGCGGACCTCCCCGGCCGGGCCGGCCAGTATGGCGGCGTGGGGCCGTTGGAAGCGCGGGACGGCTTTCTCCCAGCGCGCCGGGTCGGTGATCGCGGACGTGGCGGTCGCTGCGGTGAACGGGCCCCGGCGGCAGGCAGCCTGCAGCGCGGTGTATCCGCCAGCGCTGGCTCCGGTGATGAAGACGGCGTTCGGCAGCACCTGACCGCTCTCCAGCAGCTGGTGGGCGACGGTCGCGCAGTCCTCGACGTCGTACTCGCCCCAGTGGCCATGTAGGGCCTGCCGGAAGCCCCGGCCCTGGCCCGTGCTGCCGCGGTAAGCCACCTCCGCAACGGCGAAGCCCCGGCTGACGAAGAACTGCACGGCCCAGTCCAGGCGCAGCGGGACGTCGTCGGTGGGTCCCGGGTGGGCCCGGACGATCAGCGGAGCGGGGAGCCCACCACCGGGCTGGTGCAGCAGGTAGCGGATGGAGAGTTCACCGGTGTGGACCGTGCGGATGATCGGAATCGGAGTGGTGGGCTGGGCCGGGGCGATGTCGGGGTCGGGGATGATCGGCAGCGCCGACTGGTCACCAGGTCCGCCGAGGTCGACGGTGCGCACGGACGGTCGGCTGGTGGGGGTCGATCCGATGAAGAACGCTCGGTTGCCGTGCGTGGCGACGTAGGGCTTGATCGAGGTCAGGTTGGTGGCGTGCTGGGTCCGCCGGCCGTCACGGTGGACGGTCACCATCTGGGTGCGGATGCCGTCGTGGACGGTTAGCACGATCTGCCCTGAGTCGGTGAA
Source organism: Kitasatospora sp. GAS1066B (assembly GCF_041262605.1). Classification (NCBI taxonomy): domain Bacteria; kingdom Bacillati; phylum Actinomycetota; class Actinomycetes; order Kitasatosporales; family Streptomycetaceae; genus Kitasatospora; species Kitasatospora sp. GAS1066B. Next base: position 61,597 of record NZ_JBGCCO010000027.1, on the reverse strand, counting down.
GGCGTACGACCGGTACCCGCCTTCCCACGGCGCGGGCGCGCAGTCGGCCTCCATCGGCGCGACCGGCTCAATTGCCTCGCCTGTCCAGCGGTAGAGGTTCCACCATCCGGTGCGGTCGGACATGAAGTAGAGCAGCCCGTCGGGGCCCCAGAGCGGCTGGACGACAGCCTCCTGCTCGCTGCCGGCCAGCAGACGCCCTGGGCTCCTCCGGACGGGCAACGCGTCGGTCAGCAGGAGTCGTGTGGAGTCCCACGGCATCCGGTCGGCGTCCCACTCCAGATAGGCGAGCACCCCGCCGTGCAGCTGCGGGGAAGCGAGGAAGCCGGTCGAGCTGACCAGCACCCGGACACCGCCCTGCGGGGTGATCTCGACGATCTGGTCCCCTGCATCAGTGCCCCGAACCGCGAGCAAGATGTCCTCGGCATGGTGCAGCTCGCCGTACTGGTAGCCGTCAGACTCAGCGACGGCCAGCTCCGGCTCGGCGCCGGGCCGGAGCCGGTAGATCCTGCTGTCCCCGGCGACTACCCACTGGGCATCGGCTGTGACCGCGAAAGAACCGCCGCCATAGGCGTGAAGCCAGCCGCCCACCGACACTCCGGGCGGCGTCTGTGCCTGGGCCGGAGTGTCGGGGGCTGCGCGCATCAACCGGCGGGCCCCGCCCAGGTCGGGATCGGACTGGAGCCACCACAGGGCACCACCCGAGATCAGCAGCTCATCGTGCGACACCTGCTTGCGAGCCACCCACTGCGCCGCGAGCGGCCCACCGTCCTCGCCGGTCATCAGGTTCCCCTCGGCCGTCGATGTGCCCGGGCTCGAAGGCTACCTGTCCTGCCCGGTGCTGGCGAAGGGCAGGACTCAGACGTCGCTGCTCTCCTTCGGGGCGTAGCGCAGCAGCACAACGTCACCGACCGGTTGGGCCTCGATCAGCTTCATCCGCCGGGTACTACCGCCGGGGAACTGGGCGGGCTGGACAAAGCGCGGGGCTGCGGCGTCCCCGACGAGCAGGGGTGCGACGGCGATGTGAACCTCGTCCGCCAGCCCTTGGGAGAGGAACTGGGTGTGGATCGAGCTGCCGCCCTCCACCATCAGGCGCTTGACGCCTCGGGTGGCCAGGTCTTCGAGGAGGGCGCCGAAGTCCACGCTCGGGCCGGTGCTGACGACATCGGCGAGGCCGTCCAGGCTCTCGCGCAGCTTCGGCGCGGCCGCGTCGGTGGTGTAGACGACCTTCTTGTCACCGAAGTGCCAGAACTTGAGGTCGCGGTCGAGGTCGCCGCTGGCGGAGATGGTGACCTTGAGCGGGTACTCGGGCTTGCCCGCAGCGATGCGTTCCTCACGGCGCTTGTCGCTGTAGACCAGCAGCCTCGGGTTGTCGCTGCGCAGGGTGTTGCCGCCGATGAGGATGGCGTCCGCCTCGGATCGAACCTGGTCGACACGGTCGAAGTCCTCTGAGTTCGAGAGGAGCAGACGCTGCGGTGAGCTGTCGTCGATGTAGCCGTCGATGGAGGTGGCGACGCTCAGCAGGACGAAGGGGCGGTCGACCATCGTGCGATCCGTTCTCTCGGGGCGTGAAGTCCATCCTGATCAGACTTCATGGAACATCATGCTGTCGAGTGCCCGCTGAAACTCGATCACTTCTGGTACTGAACCCCATGGTTGAAGTAAGGCGTCGAGTGCTGCCAGCTCGCTGAAGATCCGGGCCGATCCGGTGACAGCGCCGATCGATAGGGCCTGGGCCGCAGTGGCAGCGGCCAGCTCGGGGCCGACCGCATGGAGCTGGGCGACGGCGGACCGGGCGAGGTACACACCTCGGTCACGGCGGTAGGACGCCGGCAGCGCTCGGATGGCCCGCTCGAAGCCGGTCACGGCCGCCTGGTGGCGGCCCAGGACGGACAGGGATCGGGCTCGCTGCGCCTCCACGTAGGCCGCATCCAGCCAACGTCCTCGGCCGACCACTGCCTCGCTCTCGCCACCGACCAGGACAAGGGCCTGGTCGTAGGTGCGCTGGGAGGCGAGTTCGTCCCCGAGCAGCGCGTGGCCGTGCGCGCCGTAGACCGCGCCCATCGCGCTGAGCCGGCTGCCCGGGCGGGCCAACCGCTGCGCCACCTCGGCAAGGTCAACAGCGTCGAGCGACTCACCCATGTCGCCGGCGAGCTGGGACTTGCGCGCCATGACGTAGGCGGTCAGGTCGGCGTCTCCGGAGCCACTGGACCAGTCGACTGCTCGGTCCGCCCAGTACTGGGCTGCGGGGTGATCGCCACTGTCCTGGTATAGCCAGCTGCAGAACTCCGCGTACTCGGCCTGGACTTGCAGCAGGTCTCGCCGGTCGCGGCCGGTCGCCTCACTGCGAAGGCGCTGAACGAGCCGAATGTGATCCTGAGCGGTGGAGACGACGTTGCGAGGGCCGAGGACGTTGTCGCACTCGGCGAGCGACCGCCGCAGGGTCCGCATGTTCTCCACCGGGTGCACGTCGGGCGAGAGAACGGGAGGCGCTGCCGCCAACGGCGAGACGGCAAGCCCAGGGAGCGCTGTCCCTCCGGCGGCCGCCGCGATTCCGCGGAGCAGTGCTCTGCGCGGCATGGTCACGAAGATGATCCTTCCGTCCGATGTCCGACAGCCGACTCGGACTTCTCCGCTCATGAGCGCCATGGAGGCACCACCGGACACAGCGCCAGGCTGTAACTCGCCCTGCCGAGCTAGGACTGCGGGGTTCTCGCTGACGGCCCCGCGGCCGGCGGAGTTCGGTGGAGAGACGGCGGCCAGCGGCTGATCCAACCGACTGGGACGTGCCAGTAACTCGTTCAGATCGTCCAGGCTCACGCCCAGGACAGCGGCCAACTTGGGCCGCTGCCAAGGCTGCGGTTCTCCGTCTCCCCGCTCCCACCGGCCCACGGTCGAGCGCTCGACGCCGGATGCCTCGGCCAAGGACTCCTGTGTGAAGCCCGCGCTCCTTCGGTGCCGGATGAAGCGCTCGCGCTTGTGGCCCACCGGCCACCACCCCCAAACTGCGCCAAGTCGTCCGTCGGCAGAACATGCCAGGCCATGCCCGGGTTTCCCCCAGCGATGCCACCTCGATGCATCAATTCTGCTCTGTTCCATCTCGGTTGGAGGCGCTTTGGTGGAGACCCACCGAAGTCCAAGGCCGCCATCGAGGCCGCCCGGGTTGAACGTCCCCGGACGTCTTCGAGGCGTCTCAGGACGCGGTCGCGCCGTCCACGTGGCGGCCGCCACCACCGACAGACCACCGGAGAGACCGGTGGGTGTCTGAGAGGAAATCTGATGGAGAACACCATGTCCGTTGTTCCGGAGCAGGACGGGGGCGGCCTCTTGGTCGCCGTCCGCAACATCCGCGCCGCGCGTTCCCGCGCCGACATGCCGTCCGACAACACGGGCGGCAAGTCGGACCAGAACGACACCTGAGCAGGACGCCCACGATGCATGATGCCGCTTCGTGGGCGGTGCGCCTGGGTGGGGACCAGTTCCTCACCCAGGCGTTCCACCGCTCCTACGCAGTCTTCCCGGCCGACGGGACCAACGGGACTCCGATTCTGTCCTGGGACGACCTGAACACCATCCTGTCCACGCACCGTATGGACCCGCCCAGGCTGCGCCTGTCGCAGGACGGGGTGACGGTCCCCCTTGACCGGTACTCGGCACCGACCACCAACCGGCGCGGCGTGACGTGGAACCGGATCCACCCCGCCGAGCTGCACGCTCGCCTCGCCGAGGGCGCCTCCCTGGTCGTGGACGCGATCGACGCGATCCATCCGCCGATCGGTGCCGCTGCCGAAGCCCTGGAACGCTTCTTCGGTACGCCGGTGCAGACGAACGCCTACGCTTCCTGGACCGAGACGGAGGGATTCGGCCGGCACTGGGACGATCACGATGTGGTCGTGGTCCAGCAGCACGGCGCGAAGCGTTGGCGTCTGTGGGAGCCGACCCGCACGGCGCCGACCTACCGTGACGTGGAGTCCCCGGAGGAGCCGGACGGTGACCCAGTCGCGGACATCGTCCTCAACCCCGGTGACGTCCTCTACCTGCCACGCGGATGGTGGCACACCGTTACCGCCGACCAGGGCACCGAGTCCCTTCACCTGACGTTCGGTCTCGTCACCCACACCGGAGCCGGCCTCATCAGCTGGCTGGCCGACCAGATGCACACCGACACCATCATGCGTCTGGACATCCCCCGCCACGCGGACCTGGCGGCGAAGTCCGCGTACCTGGACGCCCTGCGGGCGGCGATGACCAGCGCTCTGTCCGACCCCGCGCTGATCGACCGGTGGGCGGACTCCGTCGACACCACCCACCACGGACGGCCGGCCCCCTCCCTGCCGTACGTGGAAGCGATTCTCCCCAAGCCGGAGATCACCGTGCGGCTCACCGCGGCCCGCGCCAAGCTCACCACCAACCCCGACGCAGGCACCGTCACTCTGGCGGCGGCCGGCACCGAGTGGGAGTTCGCCGACCAGGCGGGACCCGTACTCCGGGCCCTGCTGACCGGAGAGGCCGCCACCCTCGCAGAGCTCGCTGACACCGCCGGCCTGGAGATCAAGGACGTGGCCGGTCTCCTGTCCGTCCTCATCAAGGGGCAGGCCGCCGCCGTCGTCAGGGCAGCCTCGTGAACGCCGTCCTCGGCCTGGGGACCTATCGGGTGCACGCCATCAACGAAGCGGCGCGCACCGCCCTTTCGGCCGGAGCAGCATGGATCGACACCGCACCCAACTACGCGCACGGCCACGCACATCGCGACCTCGCCACCGCGCTGGCCGAGCACCCGGCCGTCAGGGTGGCGACGAAGACCGGCTTCGACCCGCAGGGACACCACAGCCTCGCCCCCGCGTTCGTCCGCTCCCAGACCGAACAGTCCCTCGCTGAGCTCGGCCGAGCCGACCTGGTGTTCGTCCACAACCCCGAGCGGTCCAGCCACGACCGCCAGCAGCTACACCAGAACCTTCTCGCCGCGTTCGCCGTGCTGGAGGATTTCGCGCACGCCGGGCGCATCGGCGGCTACGGCGTCGCCACCTGGTCCGGCTTCACCTCGCAGGCGTTCACCGTCGCTGAGCTGATCGCCCTGGCCGGCGACGCCGCTGGCTCGCAGGAGCACCACCTCGCCGGGATGCAGATGCCGGTGAGCCTGATCATGGCCGAGCCCATCACCGAGGCCCTCGACGGCACCGGCCCGCTCAGCCACGCGCGCGATGCAGGGATCACAACCTTCGCCTCCGCGCCCCTGCACGGCGGCGAACTGCCTGCCCTGATGACCCCCGAACTGGTGAATCTCATCCAGCCGGGATCGACCCCGTACGCCGCCGCGTTCCACATCGTCGGCTCGTGCCCGGCGTTGGACGTCGTCCTCACCTCGACCAGCAGCCGCGAACACTGGGACGATGCCACGACAGCTCTTGCCCACCCGGTCCCCGAGGACCGACTCCGGAAGGTGCTCGATGTCCTTTCAGCCGGATGACGCGACCCGCCACCGCCTGGGGGGCGCACATGCTAAGGCCGCCGCCTTCCTCGGTCTCGTCTGCTCCGGCCCGTCCATCTTTGGCACCTCCGGCTCCACCATCGGCCGGCGGACCGAAGACGTCTGGCTTCGCGTCTCCTGCAGCCAACGCCGCCACGCCCCCCGGCCATCCGGTCAAGGCTCCCTCGGAGCGCAGCAGCTCATTCCGGAGTCCGTTCCGCGCCCGCGGCTGCACGACACCATGGACTGGACCGAGGCCAGCTTCTTCTACCAGGCCGACGTCTTCGACCTCGCCGGCCCCGCGGTCTCCGCGACACCAGATCTCCGCGAGGACCCGCAGTTGCAGGACGACTGGTGGAGCGGCCTGAAGAGCGCGCTGGACGGCATCGCCACCGCACCCGGCACGAAGGTCATCCTGCGGCCGGCGTGGATGGAAGAGGCGTTTCCGAAGTACCTCGGCATCCCGGCCCCCACCGAGGTCGAGCGGACCACCGGCCACGGAGATCTGCACTGGGCCAATCTGACCGCTCGGCCTCTCATGCTTCTGGACTGGGAGCGCTGGGGACTCGTCCCGGTCGGCTACGACCCCGCGCTGCTGTGGGTGAGCAGCCTTCTCGTCCCCGCCGTTGCGGACCGCATCCGCGTGGAGTTCTCCGACGTCCTCGACACCCCAGCGGGACGCGTCGGCCAGCTCGCCGCCCTCGCGGAGATGCTCCAGGCCGTTGACCGGGGGTACTACCCGGAACTTGCACCGCACCTTGTCGAGGCCGCGCACAGGCTCACCGGAGACCACTCTGCGTACTGATCACGGGCGGCCCGTTAACCCGCCTGAAGCTCCTGCACGATCTGGGCAGCTGCGTGCCGGGCCGGCCGCACTCGTGGATCTTCCGGGTGGGCGTCAGGGCCGACAAGCTTCGAGCAGGCGAACAGCATCATCAGCCTGCCGTTCCGGCTCTCCAACTCGCGCCGCCGCTCCCGGCGAACCCGGTCCGCCAGGGCAGGGACGGCAAGCGAACTGGCCCACAGCGACGCCGAGTCCAGACCCCGCGGCGCGTTCCCCCAGTCCTCCCAATCGAACAAACAGAATTGCGGTCCGGTGACGTTCGCCCAGTTCAGGTCCGCATGAGCTGGCACCCACTGCGTGACGGCTGTCTCGAACGTGCCGGGGAATGCAGCGCGGATGGCCTCGGTAACGACGGCCTGGGTGATGGTCATGGTGTCCGGGGTGGCAACGCGCGTCGTGTGCTGCCCAGCCAGCGCATCCAACGAGGAGCTCAATGCTTGCCACCAGGAATCGGGAAGCTCTGGGTCGGTGGCAACTACGCTGCTGCCGACCGGGTTTCCCGGCAGGAGACTGGTCTCGTCGGCCCGCCACACCGCCGCGTGCGACTCATCCCACCAGGCCAGTCCCGCGCACCAGGCAGGCTTGGCAATTCCCGTCAACGCCTGTGCACATTCGGTGCCGTTCCAGCCCTGGCCGTCGATCCTGTCGACCTGGCGCCGTTCGATCCGGACCCACGTGTCGCGATGCGTCCGCGCCCCGACAGAGCGGCGCTTCCGAACCACCGTTCCCCGCTCCAGGCACACCTGAAGAGCCCGCTCAACACGGTCAAGAACTTCGTCAACCGGCTCAACCCGCAAGTCGACAGAGGCAGAGGACATCGGGAGCGTCATGCGAGCGACCGTAGCAGCGGGGTACGCAGGGTCGCAGCGGTCAAACAGGTGCTGGGAAATCCAGCTCAGTACCCTCCAGTCCAATGCGGCCCCGATGGGTCCGCTTCGGTCGATGTCGCAGAAGAGTGTTCGCTCGGCACCGAGACAGCAATCCGAGACGGTAGTGAACTGCGGAATCAGCCGCTACGCGGTGCCGACAACCGTCCTGGGACGTCTTGAGGACGTCCCAGGACGGGGTCGCGCCGTCCAGGTTCCGACCACCAGCATCAACAGACCACCGAGCGAGTAGCGGCGCGCACAACGTGCCACGTTCGGCCTTCGGGCGACCAAACGATCGGTCACACTGAGGGATCATCCGGTAACTCAAATGATCAGGGAGGGTGTTCATGTCGACCAAGTCAGTGCCCGGCGATGGACAGCACGGCAAGGGCAGTAAGGGGAGCCCCGGGGGTGGCGTCACCCAGGGCGCCTGGGCGTTCGTCCAGGACCTGACCCGCGGCTTACTGGCACTGCGCCGCAGGTGAGTCTCCTACCCATGTTCGAGGACGGGGCCGGCCGTAGGTCAGCTGATCCGCTGGCCCTGGCGGGCCCCGTCCCCGCGGTCGACCTGTCCGCACTAGCCCTACTCCTGGCGCCACCCGCGATGCTGGGCGAGTTCGTTCCAGCCTCCCCCTGGCAGGACGTTCACCGGGTCCCTGTCGCTCTACCGCGGGTGCAGGCCGGCGATCTCAGATCGGAGTTCACCGCCTCTGTCCGCGAGCTCACCGAGGGCGCGCAGACGATCGGGGTCCTGGTCTCCGGCGGGTTGGACTCGCTGGCGGTACTGGTCCACGCGCTGCGCGTTGCTGGTGATCGCCGTGTGGTGGCTCTGACCACGGACCTACGCGACGATGTCGGCGGTAGCGCTGCGGCTGTTGTCCGCGGACTTCTGGATGAACTGGGGCTGCCGGCGGAACTGGTCGTGCTCGACCCTGCACGGGATCGTGCCGAGCCGGTGTGGATCGGAGCCGGGCCACGGCTGGACGCGCTGCCCGAGGTGAACGCGGCGGCGGCTGAGGTGGCGGACTCGCTCGGGTGCGCGGTGCTGCTCTCCGGGGACGGCGCCGATGAGCTGCTGGGCGTCCCACGGTTCGCCGCCACGGAGGTAGCCCGACGCCGGGGAATACGAGGTGCCGCGCGGTATGTGAACGATGTAGCCCACTCGGGCCCGGGAGCACCCGGGGAGGTCGTCGCACTGGCTGCGGGCCTGCTGCCTCGCCAGGCTCGGGCACGGGCCTACTGGGCCGCCAACTGGCCGTCCTGGTGTGATCCGGTGGCGGCCGCCGTGCTCGCGGAGCCCTTCCGAGAGGCGGCCACCGAGTGGGCCAGGAGGTGGGTGGACGGCACGGTCGCTGCTCATGCTTCGGCCGGGCGCACCTGGGCGCAGGCCGACGCCCGCGACGCGCTGCTGCCCCGCGAGGTCATCCCGCCCGCGGGGAGGGTGGCGGAGGCCTCGCCGTTCCTCCACTCGAACTTCCTCGCCGCAGCCCTCGCCCTTCCGATCGGCGACCGGTACCACCCGGGCCTGCCCAGCGCCTATCAGCGCTGCAAGGCCCAAGTGGTTCGGCTGCTTCCCAGCGGAACAGTCCATGCGCTCCCCCAGCGCAAGCAGTACTTCACCACCGCCCTCGGTCAGCAGGCTGAAGCCGGCAGGAAGGCCCCGATCTGCGTGGAGGCCGGACTGATCGACCCAGCCGCTCTGGCGATCGAGCAGGACGCGGCCGTGCTCCTGGTGGTGGCAGCCATCGAGCGCTGGCTGGCCGGCGCCCTGGAACACGGCGCCGCCCTGCGGTGACACCCCTACTGATGCGCCAGCGATCGGAGCAGCACATTGAACCGAGCTGCACTGAGCGGCAGTTCACGGACGGCGCGAGAAGCTCCACAGGCGATCGACCTCGACCAGACCCGCTCGGTCGTACATCAGATTGGCGGCGGCCCGGCTTCGCTCGACGTCGTCGGCGGGGGCGTCGTCGTCGACGAACAGGATGACCTCGCTCGCCCCCAGGCCCGCGAGAAGGTCGAGACAGGAGCCCATCAGCGCCGGCCCCAGACCGTGGCCGCGGTGCGCGGGTACGACGCTGATCCACCACAGCACACCGATCCCCGCGACAGGCCGGCCGATCGTGGCCTCGGCCATCACGTCGCCGTCGTCACCGCGAATCTCCAGCTGCTTTCCCGGCGGCTCCTCGCACTCACTCACCGTGTAGGAGGCAGCGTGCGCCAGGCCCGTGATCGGCAGCGGGGCGTGCATGTAACGCCAGAGGTTCCGCCCGGTGAAACCGGCCAGCTCCAGCGCCTGGCGGGTCCCGGGGCGGTGGCCAACGGGCAGGCCCTCCAGCCCGAGTGTCAGGGCGGAGGCGAACTCGAAGGCGAGGATCACGCGGTCGCCGAGTTCGCCCACCACGTGGGTGATCAGGACACTGGCAACGGCCTGGTCCTCCCGGCAGTGCAGCCACAGCAGCAGCCCGATGCCGTCCGAGGGGCGCACCGCGTAGGAGGCGACACCCAGCACCCGTCCCGAGGCATCCTGGGCGACGGCGGTCACTGGGACGTCCAGCTCTTCCCACCATCCGGCGTCCACCTGCGACTTGCCGGCCAAGGCATCGGCCAGCATGCTCGCAGTGCTCTCCGGCTGGCCCGTGAGCCGGTCGGCGTTCAGCAGCTCAAGGACCGCTGCCTCGTCAGCCAACTCGTAGGGCCGTACCGACACGACCGTCGCCCAGCCAGAGTTCACGGTTGCCACAGTCCTGCGCCTCCTCTGTTGCATCCCAGCTAGCCCTGTCGAGCTGGGGGGCGAGGTGCCGCAGCACCCGCAGCCCTCGGGGCCGACGGCATTACATCACTCAGATCTCGACTGACCTTACGTCAGTTCTGCTGCCTAACGGGACGCCAGAAGGCACACAGCGGACGCCGGACGTCAGGACCGGGACCTGCCGCCTCCCCTGCGCAGGACCTCGACTGGGGAGGCGAGAGCGACGCTGCGCGCCCTCCAGAACCTGGCCAGCCAGTCGGCGCCATCAGGCCGAAATGACGCACAAGCCACCACCGACGATGGGATTCAGCATGCAGTTCCCGCACGTTGTCCAGTCGCTCACGCCGATGCTCGCTTCACGCTGGGACCGGGAATACATAAGCCGCCGGGACCGGCCTCGTGATCTGGAAGAGGGGCTGTGGCGTCGCACCCAGGACCCCCGCAACGTCGAGGAATCGGGCTGGTCGGGTCCGCTGGACGCGCGCCGTCGGATCCTGCACTACCGGTATCGCTACGCCGCCCAGACGGGCTGGGACGGCACGCAGCTGATCCTGCCCGAGCTATACATCCACCACAGCGCCTCCTACCCGGGCGACGAACTCGCTGCCCACCACGACCTCGTCCGCAAGGCCCTGGCCGACGGCGGCTGGCAGCGTGCCGGGGCCGACGGGCAGTGGCAGCGCGGAGACCTGCGCTGCACGGTGACTGCGTACCGGGTCCACCCGAAGGACACCGACGCCGGCCGCAGCCTGCCCGACGGCTACGAGAGCTTGGATGTGACCGTCACCTCCGCCGGCCACATCCCGACCACCCGGGACCGGGACATGCCGTGGCAGGTCATGGCCGCGGGCATGCGGATCAAGGAGCAGCGCGGCAATCCCGTCCAGCTCGCGGACTTGGCGGCGATGAAGGACTACCTGCCGTTCCAGGTGGAGGTCGGGTGCGGCATGTCGGTGGAGGCCGGCGTGCCGCCACTGCACCGGCTGCACGAGGTCTACCGGGTGACTGACATGGATGACCACAGGTTCATCCTGGCGCCTCAGCGCGACACCTTCCTGACCGAGCTGCTGGGCACGCCGGAGGAGAAGCTGCCGGAGCTCACCGAGATGACGCGCTCCTGTCTGCAGGCCGAGCCGACCGTCGGGCACCGGGCGCTGCGCGGGCTGGCGGACGCCGGGGCGATGGTCGGACCGGTGATCACCAACAACTTCGACGGGTTGATGGCCAGGGTCGGCCTGGACGAGCACTACGTGCGCCGGTACCACGAGCAGATCCCGGACGTCCCGTTCCTGCCCGGCGCCAAGTCCTTGCTGGTGATCGGCAGCCACGCCGACCGGCGCCGGGTGCAGGCCAGGGCCCGCGAGCGCGGTCTGAAGGTCTTCTACCTCGACCGCGAGGGCTTCGAGGAGGCCAGCGTGTTCAGGCCCTACCCCGTGGAGGGCGCGCAGGACGGCGACTTCATGTGCCGGCGCGAGGCCATCCCGGCCCTCCTCGAGCTCGCCGCCCACCTCGACGCGCGGATTCCCCCGGCAGTCTGACCGCCACTGTGCGGCGGTCCCGGGCCCTCGCGCTGCCCCGCCCTGAGCCCGGCGCCCGCACCATCGCCAACGTCCACTCATCACCGAGGAGTTGTTGATGATCGATGAGAAGCCGAAGCTGATCTGGCACAACGGCGCCGTCGTGCCCTGGGAGAGCGCGACGGTCCACGTCACCTCGGAGACCGCGATGCGCGGGTTGAGCGTCTTCGAGGGCCTACGCGGCTACTGGCACCAGGACGCCGGCCGACTCGCCCTGGTCAGGCTGGCGGCGCACCTGGAGCGCCTGGAGGTGTCCGCCCAGCTGATGCACATTCCGAGCGAGGGCCTGGCCAAGCAGATCAGGGCTGGAATCCTGGAGCTGCTGAAGGAACTGGACCCGCGGCACGACGTGTACCTGCGGCCGACACTGTACGTCGACACCGGCCGCTACACCGCGCAGCGCAACGAGGTGACGACCGGCGTGTGGGTGGCCTGCTACCCGGCCGGACCGCGCCCGGCGGAGCCGCTGCGGTGCGTGGTTAGCCGCTGGCAGCGCATCCCCGACGTGGCGATGCCGACGGCGGCGAAGGTCGGCGCCGCGTACACCGCGTTCCGGCTGGCCCGGCTGGAGGCCCTGGATGCCGGGGCGGACGAGGCGATCCTCCTCAACGCGGCCGGCACCGTCGCGGAGACCGGCGGCGCCGCAGTGTTCACCGTGCGGCGCGGGCGGATCGTGACGCCGCCCCTGGCGGACGGGCTGCTGGACAGCATCACCCGCCGCACCGTGATCGACCTCGGCCAGAGCATGGGGATCCCGGTCGCCGAGCAGCCGGTGACCCGCAGCGACCTCTACACGGCGGATGAGGTGTTCGTGGCGGGGACGCTGGACGAGGTCCGCATCGTCGGCGAGGTGGACGGCCATCGGCCCCGCTCGGCCGGATCCCCGATCGGCACCACGGTAAGGGACGCCTACCTGAGGATGTGTGCCGGCACTCGGCTGCCGCTGGACGACTCGTTCCTGGAGATGACGCCGTGACCGGCAACGACCTGCCGAAGGCTGTTCTGCTCGACATAGGCATGACGCTGATCCACCCCAGCGGCCAGGTCATGTCCGAAGAGCTGGCCCGGGCCGGCGCCGCGGGCATCAAGCCGGCCGCTGCCGAGGCCGCGCTCGCGGTCGCCGCCGAGGCCCACCATCTCGACTTCCCGCGCCGGCTCGACCGCTCGCAGAAGGTCGGCGTCACCTGGGGACCGCTGCTGGGCCTCTCGCCCGAGGCCGGCCAGGCGGCGTGGGCCGGCTGCACCGCCCGCCCGGACCTGTACCGGGACCTCGACCCTGACGCCGTCGCCGTGCTGGAGCAGGTACGGGTCCTGGGCATCCGGGTGGCCGCCGTGTCGAACTCGGACGGCACACTGCGCGAAGAGCTGCAGAGCTTCGGCCTGCTGGACCTGTTCGACGTCGTGGTGGACTCCACGCTCGTCGGCGTCGAGAAACCCCAGCCGGAGATCTTCGCCGAGGCACTGCGGCAGGTCGGCTGCTCACCGGACGGCGCGCTGTTCGTCGGCGACGGATTGGTCAACGACATCTTCGGTGCCTACCGGGCCGGGATCACCCGCACCGTGCTGTACGACCGGCACCGGGTGTACCGGCAGCTCCCCGTCCCGGTGATCACCCGCCTGCCGGAACTCCTCCACCACCTGCCCGTCGGTCTCTGACTCTCACCACGAGGGGGAACATGCGTATCGGCCTGGTCAGCACCACCTACCGGCCCAGGGCCGGCGGTCTGGAGACCCATGTCACTACGCTCGCCGAACACCTCGCCCAAGCCGGCCATCAGGTCACCGTCCTCACCAACCGCGACGAGAGCGAGCACCCGGGCGAGTCCGTCGAGAACGGCGTGCGGGTGATCCGGGCCGGTGCCCTGCTGGCCGCACCCGACCCGAACGAGGTGCCCTGGGAACGAGCCCTGTTCGGCCTGCTGAACGACTTCAAGCCGCTGACCGACGAGCAGTTCGACGTGATCCACACCCACACCCAGGCCGCGCTGCTGCTGGCCTCCATGGCCGGCCTCGACCAGATCGCACCGATCGTGGCCTCTTTCCACGAGACCCGGCCTGAGACGGAGCCGGGCGGACCGGCCCGCTCCCGGTTCGTCCTCACCCGCTGCCCCGCCACCCTGGTCCTGGCCGGCAGCGAGGCGTTCGCGCGTCAGGCCAGGACGTTCGGCTTCCCGGATGGCCTGATCCGTACCGTGCACCTGGGCCTTCCCCACCGCGAACGGGCCCACAGTCGGCCCGCAGCGCGGCAGCTGCTGCACCAAGCGGCCGGGGTGCCGGAAGATGGTGTGCTGATCGCACTGACGGGCCGCTACACACCCCGCAAGGCCCAGCACCGCCTCCTGGACGCCTTCCAGCTCATGGAGCACCGCAAGCACGCCCACGTCGTCCTGCTCGGCTCCCGCAACGGCTCCGACGCCCAGTACCTAGAGCGGATCTCCGCCCGGGCCGCCGAGCTGGGCCACCGCGTCACGGTCCTTGAGGACCAGCCCGACACGGTCAGGGACCTGCTGATGGAAGCAGCCGACATCGTCACCCAGCCCAGCATCACCGAAGGTCTCGGCCTGGCCTGCATCGAAGGAATGCAGCGCGGTACCCCGGCCGTCGTCAACGACGCCGCCGGCCTGCGGGAAGTCGTCACCCCCGCCACCGGCCACCTCATCGACTCCGCCGACGCCCGCGCATACGCCGCTGCCCTGGACACCCTCACCGGCTCCGTCGCCCGCCGCATGCAGCTCGGCCGGGCCGCCCGGGAACGGGCGACGACCGTGTTCGGCATCGACCGGTGCGCGGCAGCGACCACTGCGGTCTACGCCGAAGCCGCCGCCATCACCCGAACCGCCGGAGCCGTCCATGCCTGAGCACTCCCGACCCACCCTCGGCGTCTGGGGCCCGGGGCCCGACGACAAGAGCGGCGTCGCCGCCTACATCACCACCTCGCTGACCCACCTCGCACACCGGTTCCGCCCCCAGCGGCTCGCCGGGCCTTCGGCCGGCGCCGACCGGTTCGACCAGGTGCTCTACCACCTGGGCAACAACGAGCTGCACCACGGCGCGTTCCGGGCACTGGCTGAGCGCCCCGGCCCGATCCTGCTGCACGAGTACAACAACCTGAACTACTACTACGAGAGTTGGGGCGCCCTGCCCGCTGCCGAGCAGGCAGCCGTCCTGTCCACGCTCGGTACCGCCCTCGGCACGACGTTCTCCACCCGCGGCGCGCTGGAGCGGTACTTCCGGGAGCACCCGGAGGTCGACCGGTTCAGCGTCGATGCCGGGATCGAGCGCCTGGCCATCGAGGCGGCCACCGTTGTGCTGGTCCACTCCCCGCACGTCGCGGCGTACCTCGGCGACCGCTACCCGGCAGCCGACATCCGGCACCTGCCGTTCCCCGTCTCACCCCTGATCCCCAACGGCCCTTCGGTGCGGACCCGCTACGGCATCCCCGCCGGCGCCTACCTGTACGGGACGTTCGGGTTCCTCGGCGCCTACAAGCGGATCCCCACCGTCCTGGCGGCTTGGCAGTGTTGGGCCGACCGGCCCGCCGACGCCATGCTGCTCCTGGCGGGCGAAGCCCGCGACGGCCTGGTGGTGCCCGACGACCCGAGCATCGTGCACACCGGCTACCTGCCGACCGCGGACTTTCGCTCCCTGCTGCTCGCGGCGGACTGCGGTATCCAGCTGCGCGGGCCCTGGCTCGGGGAGAGCTCCGGGCCGGCGTCCGCGCTGATCGCCCACCACCGGCCGGTCATCCTCAGCGACATCCCCGGCATGCACCCCCACCCCGCCGACGACGGCCAACTCCTGGTGCCCACCGGGCCCGACGAGACGTCCGCCCTCATCAGCGCGATGCGCAGCCAGTACCAGCGGCCGCGTACCGCGCCGCACTTCGACCCGCGGTTCTCCTGGACATCCTGGACCGAGGAGATCACCGCAGCGCTCACCGCCAGGGCACCGCAGTGAACCGGGCCACGGCCCACCCCACCGGCCGGTGGCAGCAGCAGCTCGCCCCCGCGGTTGAGCAGGCCGCCGCCCGCCTGATGCGGACCTGGACCGGACGGCCTGCCGCGGCCGCCAACCGGGCGCGCACCAAGCCGGACGGCACCCTGGTCTGCGACGCCGACACCGCCAGCGAGCAGATCCTCCTGTCCGCGATCCGGGCCGCCGACCCGGGCGGTCGGATCATCACCGAGGAGGACCCGGCCACCCACCACGGCCACGACGGCGCCGCCACCCTGTGGTTCATCGACCCGCTCGACGGCACCCGCCAGTACCTCGACGGGTCACCGGACTTCGCGATCCTCGTCAGCGCCTGGCAGCACGGCGCCCCGGTGTTCTCCATCGCCGCGTTCCCCGCCTGGGACATCCTCGCCCTCGCGCACCACGACACTCTGCAGCTCCACCCGTCGGTCCCCGCCCAGCGCCGCCCCCAGCCGGTGCACGCGTGCTACTGCGATCTGCCCGCCGTGCGCGAGTGCCTGCCGGACGGGACGGCGTACCTCGTGGACGCCTTCGAGTCGACGCGGGCCCTGGTCGACGTCGCTCGCGGGAGTGCGGCTGGCGCCGTGGTCGAGATGTGCGGCCACAGGGCCTGGGACATTGCCGCACCCTGCCACCTGATCGGCGCCAGCGGACGGACCGTCACCGACGAGACCGGAAAGCCCATCTGCCTCGACCAGCCCGACGTTGAAGCCCGCTACCTGGTCGCCGCCGCCACCAGCACCCTGCACGCCAGCCTCCTGACCGCACTGGAGAACTATCGTGACCCACGACCGTGAACCCGCACCCGCCGACCTCGAACTGCCGCCTGCCCCCGAGCAGTGGGCTCGGGACTTCTTCGACCAGGGCTTCGAGACGACCTTCCGCGCCCTGGGGAAGTACGACACCACCACCGCCGACCTCGACGCTCTGGGCGCGCAGCCGTTCATGCAGCCGGGCGCCTCGATCCTCGACGTGCCGTGCGGCTTCGGCCGGCACGCCGGGCCCCTGACCGAACGCGGCTACCAGGTCACCGGGATCGACGCCTCCGCCGAGCAGATCGACCAGGCCCGCCAGCGCCACCCGAAGGCCACCTTCGCCCAGGCCGACATGCGGACCCCGCCACCCGGCCCCTTCGACGTCGTCCTCAACCTGTGGACCAGCTTCGGCTACCTTGACACCCCCAGCGAGGACCAACAGGCCCTCACCGCCTGGGCCTCAGCCCTCAACCCCGGCGGACACCTGGTCATGGAACTCACCACCCGCGAACGCGCCGAGTACGAGAACCGGCGCGCAGCGGAACCCATCAGCACCAAAAGCGTTACGCACGAGGGCGTCACCGAAGATGCCTGGTACGACTGGGAGGCACGCATCGCACACGTCCGCTACACGCGGCCCGGCTGGTCGCGCACCTGCCGAACCCGCATGTACTCCCGCCCCGAACTGCACGCCATGCTCACCGCCGCCGGCTTCAGCACCGTCACCTTCACCGGCGACTTCGCCGGCGGACCCGTCCAGCCGCAGAACCGCACTGTCGTCCTCGCCACCACACCCACCCAGAGGCACCACCTGTGATCACCCGCCGAGACTCCAGCAGCATCACCGAACACGCCGAGAGCAAGGTCCTGGCCGCCCACGGTCTCACTGCCGCCAACCTCCTGGCAGCCGGCACCGAAGCCCGCGTCTACGCCCTGAGCGCCGACCGAGTCCTCAAGATCTACGCCGACCCCGACCAGCGCGGAGCCTTGGACACGCTCGCCGATTTCTACCAGCGCCTCGACCGCGCGAGCGTGCCCTGTGCGCTGCCGCTCATCCAGCACATCGAGCAGGACGGCCCGCTGCTCGCCGTCACCGAGACCAGGCTCCCCGGCAACCCGATGGGCGATGTCCTCGATCTCACGGCGCCGGAGAGCGAAGCGACCTACCTCGAAGCCGTCACCGACCTGGCCGGCCTGCGGCTCACCGTCCCGCTCGGCCGCCGCATGCTGCTCACCCACCCGCAGCAGCCGGACGCCGGGCCAGGTGACTGGAACGCCTTCCTCGCCGAGCTGCTGCACCGCAAGCTGCCAGCTGTCCTCCCGGAGCTGGAGCAGGACGTCCCCGGTATCCAGGACCTCGCCTGGCGTCTCCTGGAGCGCCTGGACGTGCCGTATGCCGGCCCCGAGGGTGTGATCCACGGAGACCTGTACCCGGACAACCTCCTCGTCTCCGAAGGCAAGGTGACGGCGGTCATCGACTTCGGCACCTTCACCATGATCGGCGACCCGCTATACGACCTGGCCGGGGCCTGCATCTACTACCGCATGTACGACAGCGACCGGGCAGAGGTCCGCTCCCGGCTGCTCCAGCGCGCCTCCAGCGCGCTCACCAGCCCGCGGCAGCAGCAGCTCACCGACTACGTGCACCTGATCGCCCTGCTGTCCTGCGACCTCTACCCCGAGCCGCAGGCCCACATCCGCACAACCGGCCATTACCAGTGGGCCGCCGACGTGCTGAACTCGCCGACCGACTGGATGTCCTGATGGCGTTTCCTCCCGAGCCCGATCCGGACAAGGGCGACTGGCTCCCGCCCGACCAGTACATCGCGACCCTCCCGCGCGCGACCGCCTACGCCTCCTTGTACGTCACCGACTCCCGGGGCCAGCCCGTCCTGCTGAATTCCTCGGTCTACAGGACCGACAGCGGTCAGGTCTGGCAGCTGCCCGGCGGCAGCCTCGACCAGGGCGAGTCGCCTCGCGTCGCGGCAGAACGCGAGACCCTGGAGGAGACCGGCCTCTCCCTGAAGTGCGGTCGGCTCCTCGCCGTTCACTTCCTGCCGCCCGAGCCCTACTGGCCGGCAGCGAAGTTCGGGCTGATCTTCGAGGGCGGGGCGCTTACCGCCGACCAGCTGGCCGGGATCCGCCTGGACCCCGCCGAGCACACCGAATGGGACGCACGCACCGTGGCGGCATGGGGGGACGTCCTCACCCCGCGGTCCTACGACCGGCTCACGGCGGTGGAGTCAGCCGCCCTGTCCGGCACCACGGCCTACATCGAGCATGTGGCTCCCGGGTCCGTCGACCACGCCTGACGCCCCGACGAGCGGTGATCGTGGGCATGCTGTCGCGTCGACTGGGCGGGGAGGATCGCGGACCTCAGGGTCCGCCACATGGCCGGGTGAGTGAACGGACCGGGGCAGCGATTCTGCGTTGCTGACCCGGACCTGTCGTTCTACTCTCTGTGCAACGCGCTGACGGAGATAAGTAGCCGCAGGGCACGCGAGCCGAGAGAGCTGCTGGCAGCTGGGAAAGCAGCCTCGCGTCCTGTGGTGAATCCCCTCCCGAGTGCGGGGAGGAACGGCCGGCTGCGGCCCAATGCCCCGCCGGTTCGCTCCCGTTATCGAGCTGTCGAGGCCGCTACCTCCGGGTGCCGGCGAAGGCGTGGTGGCACCGCGAGTTCCCTTCTCGCCCACGCCCCCAAGGGATCACGTCGGACTCCGACTGATCGATGGGACCCGAAATGCTGGACATCACCTTGATCCGCGAGCATCCTCAGCGCGTCGAGCGCGCGCTGGCGAAGCGAGCCGTTCACGTCGACCTCGCCGAGTTCCTTGCCTTGGACGAGAAGTACCGGCATGGCACGACCGAGGTGGAGACGCTGCGCGCCGAGCGCAAGCAGATCTCTCGCGAGATCGCTCGGCTCGACTCGGCGGACCCGGTCGCCGTCGCCAAGCGAGCCGAGGCAATCAAGCTTGGTACCCGCCTTGCCGCACTTGAGGAGCAGCTCACCAACCTGACCGGCGAGCGTCAGGCGTTCCTCGACCAGCTGCCCAACCTGCCGGACGAGGATGTGCCGACCGGTGGCAAGGCGCAGAACGAGGTCGTCCGTGAGCACGGCACCCGGCCGGTCTTCGACTTCGAGCCGCACAACCACGTCGATCTGGCCCGCCGGCTCGGGCTGATCGACTACGAGCGTGGCGTCAAGCTTGGCGGCAGCGGCAACTGGGTCTACCGCGGCAACGGCGCGCTGCTCGAATGGGCGCTGCTCAACTTCTTCGTCGAGACTCACGTTCGTGACGGCTACGAGCTGATCCTGCCGCCGCACCTGCTGACCTATCAGGCTGGCTACACCGCAGGGCAGTTCCCGAAGTTCGCCGAGGACGTCTTCGCGCTTGAGCAGGGTCCGGCCGGGCCGCAGCGATTCCTGCTGCCGACCTCGGAGACCGCCCTGGTCAACCTTCACCGCGACGAGGTCCTGCCGGAGGCCGAACTGCCCCGCAGGTACGTCGCCTACTCGCCCTGCTACCGGCGCGAGGCCGGCAGCTACCGCGCCGCCGACCGTGGAACCCTTCGCGGCCACCAGTTCAACAAGGTCGAGATGTTCCAGTTCGCTCACCCGGACGCCTCCGACACCGCCCACCAGGAACTTCTGGCCAAAGCGGCCAAGTTGGTCGAGGACCTCGGCCTACACCACCGAATCACCCGGCTGGCTGCCGAAGACACCAGCGCCGCGATGGCCAAGACCTTCGACGTCGAGGTCTGGCTGCCCAGCATCGATGGTTACGTCGAGGTGAGCTCGGTATCGAACGCCCGGGACTATCAGGCCCGGCGCGGCAACATCCGCTACCGCCCAGCAACGGGGAAGCCCGGCTACGTGCACACCCTGAACGGCTCCGGACTGGCCACGAGCCGCCTGGTTCCGGCCCTGCTGGAGCAGCATCAGCAGCCGGACGGCAGCGTCACGGTGCCGGCGGTGCTGCAGCGCTGGCTCGGCTGCGAGTCCTTGGCCCCGGCAACGGCCGGATAGCCGGATCGGCTGCTGGCCCGGCAGGCCACATCCCGTTCTGCGGCGCAGGAGAGGACTGTCCGGGCCGCCGCTGCCTCGGTGGCCCGGACAGTCCGTGTCCTCTTGTCGCAACGCATGAAACAGCGGCCGGGTGGGAAGGCCGACAGCGTGACGGAGACCTTGCCCCGGTGGGCGCGGCGGATCGCCGAGCAGGAGCTTGCGGACACCCTGCCGAGGCGGTGGTCGCACTCCAAGGGGGTGGCGCGCCAGGCCGCACAGCTGGCTGCGGTTGCCGGTCCGGACAATGAGTTGCTGGTCGCGGCCGCGGTGATCCATGACATCGGCTACGCACCACGCCTGGCCCTAACAGGGTTTCATCCCCTGGACGGTGCCCGGTTCCTGCGTGACGAGCACGGCGCGGACGGGCGGCTCGTCCGGCTGGTGGCTAACCACTCGCTCGCCCTACTGGAGGCTGAGGAGCGCGGGCTGCGCGAGATCCTGGAGCGCGAGTTCCCGCTGCTCGATGACCAGGTGTTGGTGGACGCTCTGATCTTCTGCGACATGACCACGACCCCCGACGGAACGCCGACCAGCGCCCGAGACCGGGTCGCGGAGATCGTCGCCCGGTACGGACCCGGCACGCTGGTTGGGCGGTTCATCCAGCGGGCGCAGTCGGAGATCGACGCGGCGGTGACCCGCACCGAGCACCGACTCGCCGTTGGCGGTCAGCCCAGGTAGGGATACTGGCCGCTGAGGTAGTGGGAGATCTGCTGGCGCATCCTCAGGTGGATGTCGTACTTGTCCAGATCACCCGGCCGTACCCAGAGGACGCCGTCGGCCTCGTCGTTGATCGTCGGCGTGCCGCCAGCCGGGCGGCCGATGTAGGCGACTTCGAACTGCGGAACGTCCTGAGACAGCGTCGCGCCGTCCAGCCCGCAACGGCGATGGCTGCCGAGGGGTCAGCTGACGCAAGGGGAGAACGACCACTGGCACTGAGGGCACCCCTGCACACCTGAGCCGCAGCAAGAAAATGCGCCACAGTGATCGCTTCGTGACGATACGTTGGCAGCCGCGAACCAGCTGTCTGCAGGCTCGGGTCGACTGGACGGAGTAACTCATGGATCAAGCAACTGTGTTAGACGCCTTGGAATGCGACGCGCCGGCGTGTGCGCTCTCCAAGCTCGCCAACGGGCCGCGGGCCATTGACTGTCCCGAGCTCGGCAGCGGGCGTCTTGTGTTCCCCCGGTACCGAGAGGTCCGCTTCCTCTTACGCGACCCCGGCTTCATCTGTGCCCCGACGGCATCGGGGATGCTCAACTCGCTTTCACCCGAGCTTCGTGAAGTGCTGGCCCCGGTCGCGTCCTGGGTCCTCTATGCGGATCCGCCCGAGCACCCTCGACTGCGCAGCCTGCTCGCCAGCGCCTTCAGCCCACGCCATATCAGCAACTTGCAGAGCACGATCGTCAGGGCAGCCGACGCCCTGGTCAGCGAGTTCGCCGCCAGAGGCGGGGGAGATGCCGTCGCCGAGTTGGCCGAGCCCCTGCCCGTGCACACCATCAGTTCCCTTCTGGGCATACCCCGTGCTGATCGGGCTGGCATCAAGGCGTCGTCGGACGAGGTGGTCCTGATCGCAGAACCACAATTGACTTATCATCAGGAACGGTTGGCGGCATCTGCGTGGGAACGGTTGGCCCGCTACTTCGAGGGTCTCATCGAGGAGCGTCGAGCTCGACCCGGTGAGGACATCGTCTCCGGGTTGGTGCAGGCCGAGGCACAGGGCGAGCGTTTGACCGACGAGGAGATCGTTGCCAACTGCATCGCGTTGCTTGTGGGTGGCCACGAGACGACGAGCGGTCTGATGTCCAGCCTGTTCCTCGCTGCGGCAGCGCATCCCGAGCACAGGGCGGCAGTCGTCAACGATCAGGCATTCGCAGCGAGCTTCGTCGAGGAGGTCCTGCGCCTGGACGGCCCATCGAAGATCACGGCTCGCGCAGCGATCGAGGACACCGAAGTGTTCGGTATCCCCGTGGCGGCTGGGCAGCGGCTCGTGCTGCTCCAGGCGTCTGCCAACCGGGACCCGGAAGTCTTCGAGGCCGCAAGCGAGTTCTGGCCAGATCGTGCCCCCAACCGGCACCTTGGGTTCGGTCACGGGCCGCACGCCTGCTTCGGTGCAGCGCTCGCCCGCATGCAAGCCACTGCGCTGTTACGAGCCTTCATGCGGGATTTGGACTCGCTGAGTGTCGATCTCGCCGGCGTTGTCTGGAAGCCGTCGCAAGTTCTGCGGTCAGCAGCCCGGGTGCCGATGTCCTCCAAACCTGCGCGTCGAGGTGCCGCGTGATCCTCACGGGCCCGTTCATCGAGCAGGAGCTCCACGCCGGCCGGATCGTCATCGAGCCGTTCAGCGCCGAGGCCGTAAATCCGAATAGCTACAACTACCGCCTGGGTAGTCGCCTCAAGCGCTATGACGACGCTATCGGCGAGTTCGTCGAGATGCAGCTGCCTGAGGACGGATATGTGCTTACCCCACATCGCATGTACCTCGGCCACACCGCCGAGATCATCGGCAGCCCCACGTATGCCATGTCGCTGATCGGGCGCAGCTCGATGGGACGACTGGGCCTGTTCCTCCAGCTCTCCGCGGACCTTGGGCACACCACCTCCTGCCACCGCTGGACGCTGGAGATCGTCGCCACCCGCCCCATCCGGATCTATCCGGGCATGGTCATCGGCCAGGTCTCTTTCTGGCGCAACACCGGGACCCTCAAACCCAGCCCTGCGCTGTACGCCACGTTCAGCAACCCCTGTGAGTCCCGGATCGGAGCGCATCAGTGATCCTCACTGGATCGGAGATAGCGAAACAGGTCAAACAGGGCCGCATCACAGTGAGCCCCTTCGATGACTCCCGCTGCACCACCAACTCCTACGATCTCGCCCTCGGTCGACGCCTCGTCATCTACCAGGACGAAGTGCTCGACCCCCGCCGCGCGCCCGCGCACGAGCTGCGCGACATCCCCGACGACGGCTACACGCTCGCCCCCGGCGACTTCCTGCTCGCCGAGACCGCCGAGCGAATCGGCAGCGACCACTACGTCCCGATGATCCACGCGAAGTCCGGCACCGCCCGCCTCGGCCTGTTCGTTCACGTCACGGCCGACCTCATCGACCTCGGCTTCGTCGGCCACTCCACGCTGCAGCTGTACGCCACGCTCCCATTGCGGATCTGGCCGGGAATGCTGATCGCCCAGGTCACCTTCTGGATGCCCTACGGCCAGATCGAGCTCTACCAGGGCAAATACCAGCACGCGGACGGCCCGCAGGTCTCGCGCAGCTACCAGGACCAGCCCACGGTGGTAGGCCGTGGCTGACAGTCCGCCGGCTGCGTTCCGGCTCATCCAGCAGCAGGCCGCCTGTGTCTTCGCCAGCCGCGCGCGGATCGAAGCGGCGTTGCCCTTTCACGGAACCGACGCCCGCGCAGCCGGATTCGCGGCAGCCGCCGCCCTCGCGGACTTCAGCGCGCGTGTGAACACGGAGGAGCTGGACGGGCTTCTCATCGAGCTGACACATCCCTGCCATGGCCTCACTCTGGATGCCCTTGCTGAGACAACTCGCGAGGTGGTCGGCGGATTGCTCGCAGCGAGCGGCGGTCAAGACATCGGCGAGCTGAGCAACCCCGGCACGGAACACTGGTGGCTGACCCTGTGCGAGACCCGTTGGTTCGTCCTCGCGTTCGCGCCTTGCTACCCGGCGGACTCACCCCGCCACGCGTTCGGTTCGCACTCCACCTTCCTGCTCCTGCAACCAGTGGCATCCTTCGACCAGCACGCGACGCCCCGGGGTGCTGTGATCGCCGACGAGGTCCGGCAGATGATCCGCCGCGCGTACGACGCCAACGGCTGCCCGTACGACGCCGATCTCGCCCAGCAGGACATCGAGGCGCTCAAGTTCGTCTGGCCCCTGCATCTGGGCGCGGCGCCCGTCCTGTGGTGGCAGAGCAACACCTGAGCCGAAAGGAGATGCCTTGAAGACGATGTCCGGCCGCGACCGCCTGGCCCAAGAGGTCGCTGCAACACACGCCACATCCCCGCGCGCGGAGTGGGATGCGCCAAGAGATCTACTCGATGCAGCACGAGGGCTGTTCACCGCGGACAGCGACGGCCAGGACAGAGGTGCGGAGGTCATTCTCGCGGGCATCGCCCGTCTCTTGACTCATGGCCCCTTCGCTTCCGTTCGCCTGCACGGCACGGCTACTGGTTCCCTGTTGCCGGAAGCACTGCGCCCGGAGCAGCAGTTCGGCCCGCCGGAGGCGGACGTCCTGCTGCATGCCCTCGCGGCAGCGGCCCCTCCGGGGAGCGAGCTGTGGCCGCAGGGCCCAGCTGATCCCGAGAAGCTCTCGAACGCGATACGGGCACTCTGCGGACGGATACCCTGCCGCACCGTTGCACTGCGGGCCACGGCCGTCTGCTACCTGCTGCGCTTGGTGCCAACTGCGGACACTTCACGCCGGCGCTGGCTGTTACGACGGACCATCTGGCTGCTGGATCCGCGCACCGAGGACGCCCTGCTGCTTCTGCTCGGTCTCACAGGACCGGACGACCCCCTCGTTCACCGTCTTGCGAGCACCAGTGCTCGTAGCGCAGAGGGCCCGGAATCCGCAGAGCCGTTCCCACTGTCCAGCTGGTCGAACTGGCGCACCGTGGAAGGGGTGCTGCGCCTCGGCGGACGGATTTATGCCTTACGGGAACACCGTCGCCTCACCTTTGCCGACCTGCGCTGGGACGACAACATCGCCCAGCTGGCCCTCGCCCGCGAGCAGGCGCGGGCTCTTCGCACCGGCGACCTGGTGACGGTCAGCGGCACACGAGGCACCACCCGAACCGGCCAGCCCACCGTATTCGTCACCCGAGTCGATCGACACCAGCCAGGAGCTGGCGCTCAAGAGCCAGCCGCTGCGGGCCCTGCCCGGATTCTCAAGCCGGTCCGCGACCATCTCGCTGCTGCCGGATTCCTCGAAACGATCAGTCCAGTTCTCACAGATGGATACTTCGGCGGAGCCGCCCGCCCCTTCACCACCTGGGCCGCAGGAGCCGAACACCACCAGTACCTTCGGGTCACCACCGAACTCGCCCTGCTGAAAGTGATCGCTGCTGGAACGAGCCGCTGCTACGAGATAGGCGCGAGCTTCCGGAACGAAGGTCTGCGTGGGCAACAGGCCAAGGAGTTCCTCATGCTGGAGGCTTACGCCGCAGATATCGATCTCTCCTCCATGACGGAGTTCCTGGTGAGCCTCACCCGCGAGGTAGCCGACTACCGGGGCGCCCTCCGCCAGATCTCATTCGATGACGCCTTCCGCGAGGTCTCCGGTCTCGATCCGTCCGATTCCCCGGCGGTGCGCGCTCTGGCCGCCGAGCGCATCCCCGCCACCTCCGCTCGCACCGACGACCTCGACATCCTGGCGCGGCGCCTGTGGCGCAACAGTCTGCGCAGCGCACTGCCAGGGCTCGTTGCCATCAACGCGATCCCTGGCCCTGCTTCGCCGCTCATAGCCGGCACCGGACGGGCCGCCGAGCGGGTCTGGCTGTACATCGACGGGCTGGAGGTCGCCGAGGCCAGCCGCAACGAGCTCCGCCCAGACTTGCTAGCCGAAACCTTCCAACGCCAGTTTGACCGGGACCCGCATCCCGTCCATCGCGACTACCGCGAAGCCCTCGCCATGTTCGACCAGGGCATCCCTCCCTGTGTGGGCATCGGACTGAGCCTCACCCGACTCGCTCATCTCGCCCGCCAGCATGCCGCACCGCCGAGCGTCCCCTCACCCCGCCGGGAGCAGCCACGATGACGACCCGACCGAGCACCTCCGCCCCGGGCCATGCTGGCTGGCTGGCCAGTAACCAGGCGATGTGGGACGCCCGTGTCCCGCTCCACACGACCAGCAACTGGTATGACCTCGAAGGCTTCCGGCACGGGGGTCTCGCCCTGGACGACCTCGAACGCGCCGGAGTCGGTGAGGTCCAAGGACGAAGCCTCCTCCATCTCCAGTGCCACTTCGGCCTGGGCACGCTCTCCTGGTCCCGACTCGGCGCCGACGCCACCGGCGTCGACTTCTCGGCCGAAGCCATCAGCCAGGCTCGCGCGCTGGCTAACGAGCTGGAACTGCGCGCGCACTTCGAGCAGGCCGAGGTCTCCTCCTGCCGACTCGGTCGCACCTTCGACATCTGCTTCACCTCCTGGGGAGTGCTCATGTGGCTCCCGGACCTGGCGGCATGGGCCCGCACGATCGCCGCGCACCTGCGCCCCGGAGGCGAGTTCTTCCTCGCCGAGGGCCACCCGCACCTGTTCATCTGGGATGACGAACGCGATGGCGCCGGCTACCTGCCGCGTCACCCCTACTTCCGCCATCGCGAGCCCGTCACGGACCTCGAGGCGAGCACCTACGTCGATACCAGCCACCAGATCGGCCACCCCCAATATCGCTGGAACCACCCGATCTCCGAAGTCGTCACCGCTCTCGCCAACGCCGGCCTGCGCATCACGGACTTCGCCGAACACCCCCGTCTGCCCTGGCAACCGCTCAGCTGGATGGTCCCCGACCAGCGGCCGGGCTGGTGGCGCATCGACCAGGACCCCTTCCCACTCAGCTTCACCCTCAAAGCCGTCAAGGAGAACCGCCCATGACCTTGCTGCCCGCCCTAACCTGGCCGCTTCCCAAGGCTCCGCATACCGCCGCCGACGTCTGGTCAGCCAGCTACCCCGACTTCGTCGCCATGATCAACCAAACCAACGTCATGCCCGGCGCCCACACCACCATCAGTACCTGGGCCCTGCACGCCCGCATCGACCGCGACAGCAGCGTCCTGGACGTCGCCTGCACCACCGGCTTCACCTCCCGCGAACTGGCGCGCCTTACCGGATGTACCGCCACCGGTTTTGACCTCAACCAGGACTCCGTCGCGCTCGCCCGCTACAACCACCACACCCTCGACCCCGCCCTGCACCTCACCTACGTTCAGGCCGACGGCACCACCTACCAGCCGGGCCGCACCTTCAGCCACATAGCTGTCGGCGCCGCCCTCGGCTTCTTCCCCGACCCACCCGCCATGGCCACCCGCCTGCTCGGCTTCCTCAACAACGGCGGCTACCTCCTCGCCGCACCCTTCTGGGCCGAAGACCCCCTGCCCGAGCACGCCGCAGCCGTCCGCCGCGATGTCTTCGGCATTACCAGCCCCATGGAGACCCGCGAGCAGGCCCTCGCGCTCTTCGCCGGCCTCGACGTCCTCCACCAGAACGACCACCAGCTCAACCCCGAACTCGACGACGCCATCGAGCACTACTGCGCCTCCACCATCGACCGCGCCTGCGCCCAGGCCGACATCCGCGACCCTGCCGTCCGAAACGCCATGATCGACCGCCTGCGCCAGGTCAAGCAGGCCACCAACACGTTGCGCCGCCATCAGCAGTACACCGTCCTGGTCCTGCGCCATGACGCCCGGACCTACCCCAACCGCTACGTCGAGCTGTTCTGAGCCGGCCAGCCCACCCACGTGAAGAGGCAGCGCGTGATCGTCTTCGTGAACGGAGCCTTCGGCGTCGGCAAGTCCACGACCGTCCGAGCTCTCGCCGCCCGCCTGACCCATGCCCTGGTCCTCGACCCCGAGAAGGTCGGCCACATGCTCTGGGCCCAGCTCCCCCCGGACCTGCGCACCGAGGAGTTCGAGCTGGAGCCCGTCTGGCCGCCGCTGACCCACTGCATGCTCGACCAGGCCGCCCGCGCCTACGACCGGCCGATCCTCGTCCCCATGACCATCGCCCGACCCACCGTCTTCGCCCAGATCGTCCAGCCCCTCCGGGACCAGGGCCACCAGGTGCGGCACTTCACGCTCCTGGCCTCACCCGTCACCATCCGGGCCCGCCTGCGCGAGCGCGGTGAAGGACCGGACAAGTGGGGGCCACTCAGCTGGGAGGGCAACCAGATCGAACGCTGCCTCGACAGCCTGCGCACCCCGCTGTTCGCCACCCACCTCGACACCGAGCACCGCCCGGCCGAGGAGATCGCTGACGAGATCCTCGCCCACACCGGCCTTCAGCTCCAGGTCACACGCTGAGCAACGCGGCGGGGCGGAGCCGGCCAGGCTTCGCCCCGCCACGCCCTATGCCACCGTCAGCAGCGCCCGGATTCGATCAGCCCCGAGTGCCAGCAGCAGTGTGGGAAGCCGCGGGCCCGTGTCTCGGCCAACCAGCAGCTCGTATAGCAGCACGAACAGCTCCCGCTGCGACGCCTTCAGCTCCGGTGACGCGGGGGCGTCCAACGGCAGCCCGGCCTGCAACTTCGGCACGCCGTACACCAGCCCTGTCAGCCCCGGCAGCGACCAGTGCTCGTCCAGGCCGTCGAGTAGCAGCTTGATCGCCTCCCGCTGCGACGGCGACAGCTGCTCCAGCCGCTCGCGGTCAGCCTCTCCACGCACCTGTGTGCGCTCCTCGGCCGGGACGTAGCCGTTCACCCACGCCTGTGCCCGGTCCAGACGTGGCCGAGCGTCGTCCAGTGAGGCGAGCGGCTCGTCCCCGGCGAAGTCCCGCAGGATCCGCAGGGTCTGCTCCGGGTTGCCGGCGGTGATGTCCGCCACCGAGGCGAGCGTGCGGAACGGCAGCGCCCGCGGAGTGGACCGGAGCTGCCCGGCCGCCGTCCCGACGGAGCGCTCGCGCACCGCGACATCGAGCTCAGTGGCCGTCCCGGACTCCACCTTCCGCGTCAGAGCGTCCCACTCGTCGTAGAGCCGAAGGATCTCCTGGTCGAACGCCACCGTGATCGACTGCCGGGGCTGACGGCGCCCGTACAGCCAGCGCATCACCGGGGCTTCCAGGATTCCCAGGGCCTCCGTCGGTGTGGGCGCCCCGCCGGCCGAGCCGGACATCTTCGACATCCCACTGATCCCGACGAACGAGTACCCCAAGTACGACGGCGGGTTGCCGCTGAAGACCTCGCGCACCACCTGCGAGCCCACGGTGAACGAGCTGCCCGGAGATGAGTGGTCGACGCCGCCTGCCTCGAAGGTCACGCCCTCGAACGCCCAGCGCATCGGCCAGTCGACCTTCCACACCAGCTTCCCGCCATCCGTCTCGGCGAGAGCGAAGCCGTCCTGGTGACCACACTCGCAGCGGTAGCGGATCGCCGTGCTGGCCTCGTCGAAGGACTCGACCGTGGTCGTGTCACGACTGCACACCGCACAGTACGGCCGGTAGGGGTAGTAGCCGCCCCCGTCAGCCGCGACCTCGTCGGCCTCCTCCCCCTCGTCCGGCGCGGCCGACGCTGCCTTCTTCGTGCGGTAGCGCCCAAGGACGGCGTCGATCTGTCCGCGATGCCGCATGGCATGCAGGATCTGCTGGCGGTACGCCCCGGAGGTGTACATCTGCGTCTGGCTGATCTCCTCCACCTCGACCCCCAGCTCCGCCAGGGCCGCACGGAACGGGATCTTGAAGTGCTCAGCCCAGCTCCCGTGTTCGCCGCACGGGTCAGGCACCGCGGTCAGCGGCCGACCGATGTACTCGGCGAACGAGGCCGGCAGTCCAGCGGGCACCTTGCGCAGCCGGTCGTAGTCGTCCCAGGACAGGATGTGCCTACACTCCAGCCCCCGGCGCCGCAGCTCGTCCGCAACGAAATGCGGGACCATGATCTCCCTGAGATTGCCCAAGTGGATCGGCCCAGACGGACTGATCCCCGACGCGCACACCAGCGGAGTCCCCTCACCACGGCGCTTGCCCTCGGCGATGACCTGGTCCGCCGCCGCGACCACCCAATCGCTCTGCTTAACGCCCATGTGCAAGATCCTCCAGCTGATGGTCTTTCAGGAACTTCAAGGATATGGCCTGGCTCAACTGGCATAAGCCAGTTGAGCCATCCTCGGCGAGGCGCATCCTGTGGCCAATGCCCGGCTGGGTAGCTGGCGGAGACTGGGCGGTTCATCCGGCGTGCCGAGCCGCTGATCTACGCCTCCGTGGCCCGCACGGGACAGCGGCTCGCCACAGCGGGGGTTCAGCCCAGGTAGGGGTACTTGCCGCTGAGGTAGTCGCCGATCTGCTGGCGCATGCTCGGGTGGATGTCGTAGTCGTCCAGGTCGCGGGGCTGGACCCAGCGAACGCCGTCGGCCTCGTCGTTGATCGTGGGCGTGCCGCCGGTGGGCTGGCCGATGTAGGCGACTTCGAACTGCTGGCGGATCTCCCCGTTGCTGCTGTAGGCGACGATGTGCGTGGGGTTGGAGTAGACCCCGAGGAGGCCGGTGATCTCGGCGACGATGCCGGTCTCCTCCAGGCACTCGCGGACGGCGCAGTCGGCGGCCGACTCTCCGATGTCCTGCTTCCCACCCGGCAGCGCCCATTGGCCGGTGTCACGGCGGCGCTGTAGGAGGATGGCGCCGTGCTCGTCCTCGACCAGCAGGTTGCTCGCGGGCACCAGCGAGTTGGCTTCCGGGGCAGCCGGATCGCCGTAGTACTCAGTCCTGCGTGCGCCTGCCATGCGACTGGGCCCCTTCTGTTTCGTCGGCCCACAGCCGGGCGGAGTCCCAGACCGCGTCGAAGCTCGTAGCGTAGCCGTCGAACCACCCTGTCTGCGGCGCCTTCTGGAGGTGCAGCAGGGGGTTTGCGGACGCCGGCTGGCCCCAGACATGCGGGTTGACCAGCAGGTCGTTGTCGTAGCGGAACAGGGAGTTGTACAGGGTGGTGTTGTGCAGGCGGATCTCGCAGCCGGGCGTCACCAGCAGCGGCCGGTAGTACGTGAGGGAGGCGCGGATTTTCGCCGCGAGCGCGTCCCCGATGCCTTCCTCCCGTCCGCGGATCGCCACGGCGCGGCCGTGCGGGTCACCGAAGCACAGCCGGACCTTGACTCCGGCTTCTGCGCGCTGGGCGAGCATGGTGGCGATGCGGGGGTTCGACTGGGCGAAGAACGTCCCCGAGAACACCAGGACGTCGATCTGCGCAACGCTCTCCAGTAGCAGGGAGAGCCACATCTCCCTCGGGACGCTGGCACGGTCGGGGTAGGTGGCTACGAGGCCGGCGCCCTGCCCGGGTGCCTGTCCGGTCCTGGGCTGGGTCTCCGGCCAGAGGAAGGTCTCGTCCACTCTCAGGTGGTGCGCGACGTTGAATCTGTGCCGTGCGTGGGGTACGCGACCGCTTAACCAGCGGGTCACGGTCTTGGGGTCCACCTCGCAGACCGTCGCTAGTGTCTCAGGGGGGACACCGCGCTGGGCGAGTGCGGAGCGGAGTCGCTCGTTCACAGCCGATATCCAACCGGACTCCTTCAGGACCCGCAAGGACGTCCTGGGACGCGCAGCAGCCGACGCGCGCCCAATGTGCTGCCTACGCTGGCGGGATGGCGCTCATCGTACTGTGGGACATCGACCACACGCTCATCGACAACGCTGGGGTGAGTAAGGAGATCTATGGCGCGGCCTTCGAGGCCGTGGCCCGGCGCCGGCCCTCGTGCCCCGCCGTGACGGAAGGCCGGACTGATCTCCTGATCATGCGGGAGATGTTCGACCGGCACGGTGTGGCGCAGCCGGCCTGGGACACCGTGCAGGCCGCTCTCGAAACCGCCGGCCGCGAGCGGTTCGAGGAACTGCGACGGCGCGGCCGAGCACTGCCCGGTGTCCGGGACGCTCTGACCGCGGTCGCCCAGGAGCCTGGGATCATCTCGTCCGTGCTGACCGGCAACATCGCGCCGAACGCCCGGCTGAAGCTCGCCGCGGTCGGGCTCGACGGTCTAGTGGACCTGTCCGTTGGTGCGTACGGTGCTGACCACCTTGAGCGGGCAGGGCTCGTCGCGGTGGCCCGGGACCGCATCCATGGCGCCTACGCTGTCCCCGCCGGAACGCCCGTGGCACTGGTCGGCGACACCCCCCGAGACGTCGAAGCCGCGCTGACGAACGGGGTGCAGATCGTCGGCGTCGCGACCGGGGTCCACACCGCTCACGAACTGCGTGACGCCGGCGCCGGCGTGGTGCTGCCAGACCTGATCGACACGGAGTTCCTACTGAATCACTTCAGACGCATCTCCGGTGCCCACAGCTGACGCGCAGGTAACCTCAAGCGGTAGTACTGGCGCCCAAGCGAAAGGCCATCAACCCTCGTAGCAGTTCTCACGATGCCTTCGGCATGGCCAGCAGCGACGCCAACTCCCTGCCCGCCGACTGGACGAGCAGGTCGTGGACCTCATCGACCGGCACCTCGACCGCGCCCGACCTGGCCCGGTGCGGACTGGGGAAACGGGAGTCGACACCCCCGCACTCGGCGACATCCCACCGGTCTCACCGTCCTACGAGCTCCGTTAGCCCCGCGCGCACGGCGGTCGCGGTGGCGTCAAGCTCCTCTCTCTCACGCACGCGCCACTCCGCGTCCAGCCGGAAGCCGTCTTTGGCGAAGCGCGGGAAGACGTGAAGGTGCACGTGGAAGACCTCCTGGAAGGCGGCCTTACCGTCAGCCAGGAACAGATTGACGCCCTCGCAGCGGAGCGAAGAACGGCGCAGGGCCCGGCCGAGGCGATGCGCCACCTGCCAGATCTTGACGCCGACCTCCTCGTCGAGATCCTCCAGACCGACCGCATGTCCCCTGGGAATGACCAACAGGTGCCCAGGGGTCACGGGTTGGTGGTCCATGAACGCCAGGACTGTCTCATCCTCATAGACGATGCTGGCCTCCGCCTCGCGCTGAGCGATCGCGCAGAACACACACTCATCAGTACTCACGGTTGGCTCCCTCGCCATTTCTAGCCACGAAGGGTAGCGGCATTGGTGGTGGAGACCGACGCCTTTTCTGCTCGCGGTTCGCTGCCCCTGCACTCGATCTCGACGTCCCATCCTCCGGACTAATGAACGGAGTTGGAGAGTCCAGCGGCGCCGATGAGGGAGCTGGCCATACCCTGGGTGACCGCACGAAAGTCATCTCGACCACGGTTCGGCCTCCGCGTGGGGACGACCACCCGACGAGACCAAGAGGCGCTGCATTGAATGACTCCTCGGACATCGAGTTCGCCAAGGAACGCTCGTGGCGTGAGGCGAAGGAAATCGACGACGCCTTCGAGAGCGGCCAGATCGACCAAGCCGGATGGCACGAAGCCGTGTTGGCGATCATCGAACCCGCCTACCTTTCAGCCAGCAACCCTCGCGCTCAGTCCGGCCACAGCGGTGACAGTGACCGTTGGAGGTACGCCCGGAGCCTGCTTGCTGACGCGCTCCCCGGCGACGGCAGCTTCCTCGACATCGGTTGCGCCAACGGACACTTGATGGAGACCCTCACCGAATGGGGAGCCGAGGCCGGTATCGTCATCGAGCCGTACGGGGTGGAGATCTCCGCGCCGCTGGCCGAACTCGCTCGAGCCCGTTGTCCGCAGTGGGCCGATCGGATCTGGACTGCCAACGCCGCCAACTGGCTACCGTCACGCCGGTTCGACATCATCCGAACCGGCCTCGACTACGTCCCCTCCCCGCTGCGTGCCTCGTACATCGAACACCTGCTCAACCAAGCCCTGGTCCCCGGTGGCCGGCTCGTCGTCGGAGTGTTCAACGAAGAGCGCGACCAGCACCTGCTGGAACGCCAGGTGGCGTCATTCGGGTACACCGTCGCAGGCCGGGTCACACGGGAGCACAGGCACCCAGCGATCCACTACAAAGCGTTTTGGATCGATAGCTGACGACGTCACTCGCCATCCGTCGTGGTCGCCAGATTGGCCTTGCCGACCTGCGGTGTCCCGGTGTCGCAAACACCGCATGCACCGGAAACCTACTGGGATGCGGTGGCAGTCTCTACGTGCCACCGTCGCCCATCGCGTTCACGACCTGCGGGGACCTAGAGCATCAAGGGCGCCGCAGTTCACCGCGCATGATCCCAGCGGTGAAGGCGTCGTATTCCGCGTCGTCGAAGAGATGGGGAGGTTTGTGGGGGTTTTTGGAGTCGCGCAGGGCGACGATGCCCCGGTCGATGAAGGCCACCTCCACGCAGGTGGTCCCCCCGCTGCTGGCGGTCTGCCACTGCGCGGTGGCGAGCTGGCTCGTGATCCAGTCTGGGTCGAGGTCGTTCTTGTTCATGACATTTCCTTGGCGAGCGTGGTGAGGAGGGAAATCGACGCCTTCGGCGAAAGGGCGTCGGACTTCAGGAGGTCACTGGTCGTGCGGTAGACCTCCACTGTCTCCGGCCGGTTGAGGTGCAACGATGTTCGCATGGACTCGATGCACACGATGTCGCGCCCGGCGGAGAAGGACATGAGCATGAACGGGCCGTCCATGCCCGCGTGCGCGCCCGCAGTGTAGGGCAGGACTTGGATGGTGATGTTCGGGTTGGTGCGTGCCAGCTCGGCGAGGTGTTCGATCTGGGTGCGCATGACGCTGCGGTCGCCGACCTCCTGGCGGAGCAGTCCTTCGGTG
Source organism: Kitasatospora sp. GAS1066B (assembly GCF_041262605.1). Taxonomy (NCBI): domain Bacteria; kingdom Bacillati; phylum Actinomycetota; class Actinomycetes; order Kitasatosporales; family Streptomycetaceae; genus Kitasatospora; species Kitasatospora sp. GAS1066B. The sequence goes on along the minus strand of NZ_JBGCCO010000027.1, from coordinate 26,953 downwards.
AGGACGGCCCATATCTTCAGCGGGGGCGTGCGCTCGAGCATGACCTTCTGGTGCTCCTGACGCACGGCCACAAAGCCGTCGATGTCCTTGGTCGTCTTCCACGCCCGGCTTCCCTCGATGACGGCCCGCGCGTAGTCGGGGGTCTGCAGGAGGCCGTGAATCGCCAAGGGGTTGAAGGTGAACAGGCCGCTGGCCGTCTCGATCTGGGAGAGGTAGTCGCCCAGCGGGTCGTCGACGATGCCTTCGTACTGCTGCCACCAGTCGGCTTCGCCGGCCTTGCGCACCAGGTCCCGCAGTTCCTGACGCATCGCCTCGTCGGTGACGCCGAACACCTCGAAGAAGTGGGGCAGCTGCTGGACGGTCACCCCTTGGGTGCCCTTCTCGATCTTGCTGACCGTCGACAGGGCCCGGTATCCGAGGCGGGTGGCCGCCTCGTCCTGGGTCCAGCCCAGCCCCTCGCGCAGACGCCTCAACTCGGAGCCCAGGCGTCGGCGACGCGGTGTCGGATCGACAGACATGACCACCTCCCTCATCGTCAGAAAGCGTAGCGCTCAGGCCAGTTCTGGTATACGCCAGATCCCGGACAGGAAAGATTTTCCTGTCCGATGGTATTGCCCAGCGATGTCGCGAGGGTCCATCATCGGAGCTCGACCTGCGGAGGGTACTCCGGCAAGTACGGAGCGCTACCTCGTTCGCTGTGCTTCACCCTGCCGATCGGAGGGGCCGATGCCTGCCATGGCGGTCCGTGCAATCCCGCAGTACCGGACGGTGCTGTCCGAGGTTCGCCCTGAAGCGATGGGGCCTGTGCGCGAGATCGTCCGCGCTCATCTGCGGCTGTGGCGCAAGAGCGAGCTGAGCGACCTGGCAGTCCTGGGTGTGACCGAGCTGCTGACCAACGTCCTCAAGCACGCCCCGGGAGACTGCGAGTTGCTGATGCGTGAGACGCCGGACGGGGTCTTCGTAGGTGTCACCGACTACGCGGACAACCTGCCGACGGTGCGGGAGCCGTCAGAGGGCCAGACCGGCGGATGGGGGCTGTTCCTGCTGGCCGACGTCGCCGACGAACTGGACGTGAAGCCTCTGGCGCACGGCAAGCAGGTCTGGTTCAGACTCGGCGCGGCCTGTACCGAGGACCGGAGAGCGAGTGCCCCTCCGTGCTGACCGTCCATGCCCGGGCCGCGGGCTGCGGCGCGGTCCCGATGGGCGGCTCAGAGTACGGCCTCGATCACCGTCCCCTCGCCGACCAGGAGTCGCGCACATGAAGATCGTGACCGCCGTCCATGCCGACATCCCGTCCTGGATGTCGCTCGCGGCAGAAGTCGAGGAGCTGTTCGGGCCGCTCGTCGACGATCCGGGGTTCCAGGCCGCGCTGGTGCGCAACATCGAACGCGGCACCGCCCTGTGCGTGCGTGCGGCAGAAGGACGCGCCGGGTCGGCGCTCGCCGGCGGTCTGCTGTTCTCGGCCCGTCACCCGCACTACGAGATCACCTGGCTGGCCGTCGAAGGAAAAGCCAGGGGGCGGGGGATCGGCCGGCTCCTGGTGGACGCCGCGCTGCGGGCCTTCACCTCGCCCCCGTGCACGGTCGACGTGACGACCTTCGGGCCGGATCATCCCGGCTCGGGCGCCCGCCTCTTCTACGAGGAACTCGGCTTCGAGCCGACCGCACAGCTCTGCGAGGGCGGCTCGCGCCAGGTGTACCGGCTGCGACTGCCGCTCGCCTGAGCCCGACACCCGCCCCACCTGACGGGCGAGATCCAAGGGTTCGGCCCTGCACCAAGGCCATCACTCAGTGTCATTTACGTATCGCGATCCGCTGATCATGCGGGTGGACGGCACAGGCCGGTCCCGCAGCTGTCCGCGGTTGGGGAGGGTGTCGTGAGCAACAGCAGATCCCGAGAACATCCCGATTCTCCGGTGGTGATCCTCGGCGGCGGGCCCTGCGGCCTGGCGTGCGCGTACGAGCTCCAACGGCTTGGCCACCGCGACTGGCTGCTGCTGGAGGCGGCACCCGAGGTCGGGGGGCTCGGCTCCTCCGTGGTCGACGAAGCCGGCTTCACCTGGGACCTGGGCGGTCACGTGGTGTTCTCGAAGCTGCGGAGCTTCGACGAGCTGATGGGCGAGCTGTTCGCGCCGGCGGAGCTGCTGCACCACGACCGCTCCTCGTTCGTCCGCCATGACGAGAGCTGGGTGCCGTACCCGTTCCAGCAGCACCTGCACCACCTGCCCGCCGCCCGTGCCCGAGAGTGCCTGGACGCTCTGGCCGCCGCTCAGGCCCACGGCCCGGCCCCGGCGGAGGCGGACTTCGCCTCGTGGCTGGAGGGGACCTATGGTCCGGGCCTGGTGGAGGAGTTCTTCGGCCCCTACAACCGCAAGATCTGGGCTGCCGACCTGGCGGAGATGTCCGCCTCATGGATCGCCGAGCGCATCGCCCCCTGCGACACCGACGCGCTGCGGCGCGCACTGGACGCAGGTCCCTCACTCGTCCAACCATGGGGCCCGAACGCACAGTTCGCGTTCCCCGCCTCGGGCGGTTCCGGCGCGATCTGGCGACGGCTCGCCGGCCGGCTGAACGGCGACGTCCACACCGGCAAGGCCGTTGTCCACATCGACGCGGCCTCGCGCACCCTGCTGACGGCCGACGGCGCCCTCCTCTCCTACGGACAGCTGGTGGCCACCGGGGCGCTCGACAAGCTGATCGCGATGACCGCCGCGGTGCCCGACGAGTTACGGCAGGCGGCGAGCGCCCTGCGCCACACCACCGTCGCGATGGTCGGCCTCGGCTACCGCGCGCCGACGACCGACCGGCGCTCGTGGCTGTACTTCCCGGGCAGCGAGGCGCCGTTCTACCGCGCGACGAACTTCTCCGCGTACTCGCCGGCCAACGTCCCGGGCGCTGACCCCGGCCGGTACTCGGCCTGGATGACGGAGACGTCCCTGCCCGCGGGCAGCCTGCTGGACCGCACGGGCCTGGTCCAGGAGTGCGACGCGGCCCTTCGCCGCTGCGGCCTCGTCCCCGAGACTGCGGAGCAAGTCAGCGGACACGTGGAGCTGATCCCGTACGCCTACCCCGTGCCGACCGTCGGCAGGGACGCGGCGCTCGCGCTCATCCAGCCGTGGCTCGAGGAACACCGGATCTACTCACGCGGCCGGTTCGGCACCTGGCGCTACGAGATCGGAAACATGGACCACGCCGTCACCATGGGCCAGGACATCGCCCGACGTCTCGTCAACGGCACGCCCGAGCGGATCTACACCGCACCCGCCCGCTCCACCGTGGGGGCCGGCCATGCCCGCTGAACTCGTCCTGGACGCCCACACCGTGACCGGGCGCCTACTGCTCGGCGCCGCGCCCGACAGCGCCGCCGCCGTCAGCGAGCTGCTCGCCCTGGGCGTCACGCACGTGCTGGACTGCCGGACCCCGCGCGAGGCGCCGCCACCGGCCGCCACCTGCCCCGACATGGTGTGGCACTCCGCGCCCACCGAGGACGACGGCGCCTCACGCGGCGCCGACTGGTACGCCGGCTGCCTGGCCTTCGCCGAGCTCGCCCTGCGCCAGGACGGGGCCCGGCTGTACTGCCACTGCGCGGCCGGAGTCAACCGCTCGCCGGCCGCCGCCTACGCCATCCTGCGCGGGCAGGGCTGGGCGCCGGCCACCGCCCGGGCCCGCATCCTGACCCGCCGCCCCCAAGCCCGCCCCCGCTACTTCGAGGACGCCGACCGGTGCCTGCGCGAACTGGGCATCGCAGAAAAGGAGACATCATGATCCGCGCAAGCCGACTGCTCGTCGCCGCCTACACCGCCCGGTCCGTGTACGTCACCGCGTCCATGGCCCTGTCCTGGCGCTCCATGCGGGCCGATGCCGCCCGCGCCGAGCACGCGCCGACCGGCCAGGCACCCGCCCTGACGGTCATCGTCCCCGCGCTGCGCGAGCAGACGGTGATGCCCCGCTCGCTCGCGCGGTTCGCCGATCTGGCCGCCGAGTGGCCGCAGTTGCGGGTCGTGGTCGTCACCGCAGAGCGGGAGGCGGCTGAGACCCCCGAAGGGCAGCAAACCACTGAAGAGCTGTGCCGGGACCTGGCGAAGACCCACAACGACCTGCTGGGTCGGGAGGCGTTCCACGTCGTGTCCTACCCGGGCCAGGGGCGGCGAGCCTCCCAGCTCAACCACGCCGTCGCCGCGCTGGACAAGCTGTTCCCGCCGACCGGGGACGACTACATCGCGGTCTTCGACGCCGACGCCGTCCCCGACGCCCGCCTGCGCGCCCACTTCGCCCAGGCCGCGACCGACCGGCCCGCGATGATCCAGCAGCCGATGCTGCCCGCGTTCCCCGCCGGCTCCGGCGGGCGGCGCTCGGCCGTGATGTCCGGCCAGGACCTGGCGGCCTTCCGCCGCACTGTCGGCATCGAGTACCGCCGGATCAAGGTGGCCCGCTGGTGCGCGCCCGGACGGGGCGCCAGCCTGCTGGCCGCGCTCGCGCGGCCGATGGTCTACGGCGTGGGCTCCGGGCTGATCGTGCGCCGAGACAAGATCGAGGACATCGGGTTCTTCCAGGAGCCGCACGACGACCTCGCGGTCGGCCACCGCCTCAGCATGGCCGGGGAGCCGATCGCGGTGCTGCCGTCGGTCAACATCGTCGAGCCGTACCAGAGCGTGGCGAGCATGGCCCGCGCGTTCAGCAGCGTGGCCTTCGCCAACGCCGCCACCCGCCACGACTACCGCTTCGCCGCCGCCCGGCCCACCCGGCTCTCGCGCACCGGACAGCGACTGCTGGCCGTTCGCGCCCTGGCCGACGGCGCCGCCTGGGCCCTGGGGCCGGTCGTCATGACGGCTGCCGCGGCCCACCTGGCGGCCAGGCGCGAACACCGGCCGCTGGCCGCGGCCGCCCTGCTCGCCGGGATCGTCGAGCCGATCGTGGCGTACCGGCTGCGCGGCCGGCTGCTGGCGGACTTCCGCTCGCCTGACAAGGCCGACACCGCCTGGCAGCAGCCCGCACCCGCCCCGGCCATCGCCACCAGCCTGCTGCAGCCCGCGGTCAGCGCGCTCGGCCCGTGGCTGCTGGCCCTGCGCGCGAGCGCCGCCCAACTCACCGGCCGCGACCTGCGCTTCACCAAGACCGAACACCTGGGCGAGATCGCCCACTGAGCCGTGAGGAGCAACCCTTCAATGGGCGATCTCGACACCGGCTGGGCCGTGCCCAGCGACTTCCCCGACACCGGCTGGACCCCCGAATCCATCGACCAGCACCTCGCACAGGCCCGCGCCGAGGTACCGGCCTGGGACGACCCCCAGCAGACCCGGCTCGGCTTCGCCATGGCCGCCCCGCACCCGCAGGCCGTGCGCACACTCGGCGACTGGTCGGCCGTCAACACCAACAACGTCGGCGTCCACACCCGCTTCGGCGAGGGCAAGACCGGCACTCGCCGCCTGGAGAAGGAAGCCCTGGCAGCCCTCGCCGGCCTCTACCAGGCCGGAGCCCTCGACGGGCACCTGACCAGCGGCGCCAGCGAGGCCACCCTCGCCGCCCTGCGCATCGCCCGCAACCTGCTGCGAAGCGCGGGCCACCGGACGCGCGTGATTACTTCCGACCTGTGCCACGCCTCGGTCGCCAAGGCCGCCGAGATCCTCGACCTCGATCTGGTGCGCCTGCCCGCCGGCCCCACCTGGACCCTGACCCCCGACCAGGTCCGCCAGGCCGCCGCCGACGCCATCGCCGACGGCGTCACCGGGATCATCGTGGCGGCGACCGCCGGGTACTACAACAGCGGCTTCGCCGATCCCGTCGACGCCATCGCCGCCCAGCTTCGCGACTTCGCCTTCCAGCACCCCGAGCGGGTCCGCTTCTTCCTGCACGTCGACGCCGCCCACGGCGGCTTCGTCTTCCCCTTCACCGCCCCCGAGCTGCCCTTCGACTTCCGCAACCCCGGCGTGCACTCCATGGCTGTCGACCCGCACAAGGCCGGCCTCATGCCGTACGCCTGCGGAGCCCTCCTCGTCCGCAAGGGGCTGCTCGAACACGTCACCCGTATCGACCCGCACACCCGCATCCCGGACGAGACCGTCCTCGGCTCACGTCCCGGCGCCACCGCCGCAGCCCTGTGGGCCACCCTGCACACCCTGGGCCGTACCGGCTACACCGACATCGCCGCCCGCTGCCTGGAGCGCCGCGACCAGCTCGCCGCCGCGATCCGCGCCGCCGACCCCGACGCCCAGCTGCTGCCCGCCCCGAACGCGCCTGTCGTCTCTGCCGCCTTCAGCAACCCGGGCGGGCAGCTGCCGCCAGAGCTGTGCGAGCGCTACCGGCTCGTCCCCCTCGCCTTGCCCGACCCCGCCAAGGACGGCGAGCGGCGCCTCTTCTACCACTTCTACGCCTCCGCCTCCCTGACGGACCCGCAGATCACCGCCTTCGCCGAGCACCTGGCCGACGCCGTTGCGGCAGCCCACACGACGGGGCCCGCTGACGGGACGGGCCGGAGCATCACCTCCGACGTGGTCGCCGACACCCGCACCCACACCGACTGCTTCCGCCACTTCGTCGTCCACCCCGAAGACCGGCGCGACCCCGGCGTCCCGGGGTACTCCTTCCACACCTTCACCCAACGGCGGGCCACCGACGAGCAGATCCAGGACCAGCCCTTCGGGCAGGCGCGGGCCGGCGGCTCCCTGTGGGTCTACGCCCCCGACCTGAAGGCCCCGTTCGCCAACGAGCTCCTCGGGGTCCGCACCGACCACTACTTCCTGGAAGTCCTCGACCGCCACCAACAGCAGCTGTCCCTGGTCGGCGCGATCCACGCCACGATCCTGCTTCCCGGCCCCTTGCGCGTCCTGCTGAACTTCGAGCCCGACGGGACCTTCCGCTCCGCCGAGTACAAGGCCCTGGGCGAGCACGGCGCCGACGAACTGCAGGTCTTCCCCGACGCGATCACCGCCAAGATCGGCAAGCACGCGGCAGGGTTCCGCCGCCCCCGCAGCGACGACTACTCCTTCTCCATCGACACCTCCGCCGAGATCACCGTCCGCCTCACCGACGGCGCCGCACCGCCCACGGTGGTCACCGCGCGGCACAACGCCGATGTGCTGCTGCCACGCCGCCCGCACCTGCGCCGCGAGCAGTTCCGCCGCTTCCCCAACCGCTTCTTCGACACCGAAGTGGACATCGAGGCCGGCCGGGCCTGGACCGGCGCCGCCTACCTGCCCGAACTCCTCGCCCCCACCCCCGTCGGCACCGTGCTGGCGGCCCGCTCCGCCACCGCCGGACTATGTACCGTCGACGGCCGCATCACCGACACCGGCCTGCACCTGGCCCTCACTCCGCTGGCCGAGCCCCGAACCGACGCCCTCGAACTGGCCGCCCCCTGGAACCTCGGCGTTCGCCTGCGCGACGCCCTGCCCCGTCTGGACGTTCAGGACCCGGCCCAGCTCAGCATCGAGCAGGTCGTCGACTTCGCCGAGAACGTCCACGAGGCGTTCACCCGCGACGGCCTGCCCGCCGACCTCGCCATCGCGGGAGCCCACCGATGACTACATCCCTGCTCGACCACGCCGCCGCCAGCCGCCTCATCCCCGGCACCGGAACCCTCAGCGCCCGGCCGCTGCCCCAGGGCCGCTTCAACACCTGTTGGCGCCTGGACGGCTCCGGCCGCTCCTACCTCCTCAAGGTCAACCACCGCGAGGGCGAACCGCACCTGCGGCGGATGGCCGAGGCCATGACTGAGGCCGCAGCGCGCGGCGTCGCCGTCCCGCGCGTCCTCGACGTCGGCCACGATCCGGCCCTCGGCCCGTACCTGCTCCAGGAGTGGATCGAGGGCCGGACGTTCGCCGAAGCCCGCGAGGCCGGCGGCATCGACCGGGACGTGTGGCCGGCACTCGGCCGCCAGATCGCGCTCCTGCACACCGAGCCGATCCCCGGCGCGACGGCGACCCCGGCTTCGCGGACCCGCCAGCTGTCCGACCTCCTCGCTCGCCTCGGCCAGCACGCGCTGATACCCGACGACCTGGCGGACGCCGCACGCCTGCGCGGCACCCTGCTGGCCGAACGGCTGGGCGAGCACCAGATGGTGAATACCCATCAGGACATTCACCCGGATAACATCCTCATCCGACCCGGCGGCCAGATCGCCCTGCTCGACTTCGACCATGCCACCGCGGCGGAGGACGCCAGCGACTTCGTCAAGATCGACCGCTGGTGCCTCACCTCACCCGAGGACCGCCGACAGCTGCTGGACGCCTACTGGCAGCAGCGCGCCCAGCCGGCGGACCTGAGGTTCGAGCAGCGCCTCGCCTTCCACCGCCTGGTCATCCACCTCTCGTACTTCCTGTACTGGCAGGGCCGCGACCCCACCCAGATCCCCGGGTGCGTCAAAGCCCTGCGCGACGAACTGGAGTGAGCCATGACCGCAACCCAGCCCACCACCGCCCCGGCCCCCGCACCGGTCGCCGGCCCCGGCGTCCAGGTCGTCGCAGCCCTGCTGCGACGTGGCGACCAGATCGTCCTCGTCCAGGAACAGCGCGACGGCCAGGAGATGTGGTCCATCCCCGGCGGCGGAGTCGAACGCGGCGAACTCCTCGGCGAGGCCCTCATCCGCGAGGTCCGCGAAGAGACCGGCCTGCGCCTGACGACGGTCGGCCCCCTGGCCTACCTCGTCAACACCACGACCGCCCGCTACCCCTCCACGGTGGTCCTGACCTTCGACTGCACCGACTGGGACGGGGAGATCGCCGTCCACGACCCGGACGGCAAGGTCACCGGCGCCGTCCTGCTGCCGCTGGACGAGGCCAAGAAGGTCCTCGCGTCCTCCACCGCCTCCCGCCCCGAGATCGAACCCCTGCTGGACTACCTCGACGGCCCCGCAGCCGGCCGCGTGTGGTCCTACCGCGACGACCAGCCCGCCGACTGACCTGCCCGGGGCAGCTCGCCCCGGGCAGCTGGGAGAACCCATGACGCTCACCCGCGACCTCGACTCGTCCATAGCCGCGCTCGATCCGCTCGGTGCCGACGCGGTGATGCGGGCCCTTCCCCAGGCCAACATCGCGGCCGACACCACGTGGCTCCGCACCCGAGCAATGCGGTTCTCCCAGCCCGCCGCCCGGATCCGCGACGTCGCTCCCGCCCGGGCGGCGTTGCGGGACCTCGGGATGCTCACCGCCTCCCTCGCCCGCCACACCGGCCGGCCCGTACCGCCGCGCGACGTCGAGGCGGCCATGCTCCACCTCGGCGCCGTCGCCGACGAGGTGCCCCGCGAGAGCGTCTACTCATACGCCACCCGCAACCCCCGCGGGCCCCGGCGACGCTCTTTCACCGACACCCCCGGCGAGCATTTGTTCATCGACGAGGTCACCGCAGCCAGCCACGCCCTCGACACCGCGATCCTCCACGGCTCCCAGCTGACCGACGCCGGCGACCGGGACGCGGCCGACAGCCTCGCCGACCTCATCCACCAGCACCTCCAAGCCTTCGCCGTCCACCTTCTGACCGTCAAACGCAACCTGACGCCGCACTACTTCACCGGACAACTGCGGCCGTACTACCCGCCGCTGGACATCGCCGGGCACACCTACTACGCGCCCGGCGGCGCCCAGATGCCCCTGCTCGTCCTCGACGTCATGCTGCTCAGCCAGGCGGCCACCGGCGAACTCGCCACCTGGTACGAGCAGTACCTCGACGACAACACCCTCTACCTGCCCCCGCACCACCGCGCCCACATCGAAAAGGCGCGGCACATGCCGGGACTCGCCCGCCTCGCCCAGCAGCACCCGCACCTGCGCCCGGCCGCCGCCCTGCTGATCGGCGACCTGCTGCGGTTCCGCCTCCCGCACCGCCAACTCGCCCGCGCCAACATGGCCGTGCGCGACGACGGCGCCCTCGGCAGCGGCGGCTACACCGCCGACGCACTCGACCAACTGCTGGCCGTCACCGAAAGCGCCCGCGCCCTCCTCAACCCCGGGAGCCCCGTGTGAGCACCACCATGTCCGCCATCGACACCGACTTTCCGCCGTTCCCCATCGGCGCCCAGCGCTCCGCACTCGCCGCCGCCCCGGCCACGCCGCCCGAACCCGTCACCACGCGGGTCCGCTTGGCATACCCGAGCCGGATCAACGCCATGGCCCTGGACTCCAGCAAGATCGTCCCCAGTCAGGGGGCCTACCTCGCAGGCGAACTCCTCTTCGCCTGCGACCTCGTGCGTGACGTCGAGATCGACATCGTCGAGGATGGCCCCGCTGTGCAGACCGCCCCGGACTGTGACCACCCGGTCCTGGCCCGGCACGCCGCCCTGCTGATGCGCTCGGCACTGGGCATCCGCGAACGCCTGCGCGTACGGGTCACCGCCCCGGACCTGCCCGCGCACCTGGGCCTGGGATCCAGCAGCGGCCAGATCGCCGCGGTGGCCGCGTCCGTCAACGAGCTCTACGGCCGGCCCGTTACACCCCGACAGCTCGTCAAGTTCCTGGCCCTCAACCACGGCGAGGAGATCGACGGCGAGGACCACCGCCTCCTGCCGGTCCAGTGCCTGGGAGGCTCCGCCGCCGCCGGACTCATACCCGGCGCGGCCCAGGTCATCGCCGGAGCCCACGTACCGCTCCTGCAAGCCGGCCTGCCCGAGGACATCCACATCGTGCTCGGCATGCCGAGCGACCCGGTGATCTGGGACGCGCGGGCGAGCCTTGCCGCCGAAGCCCTCCACTTCGACGCCTTCACCGCGACCGGCCGCACCCACGGCGCCGAGATCGCCTACCGGCTCCTGCACGACGCCTGGCCCGCCCTGACCGACGGTGACCTGCGCCCGCTGGGCAGCCTGCTGTTCGACTACCGCTTCCGCATGGGAAGCCTCGCCAACTGCGCGTTCTCCCACCCGGACCTGCTGGCCACCGGAGAGAAGGTCGAGCACATCTTCACCGACCGCCTCGCCGAGGTCCTCACGCTCTCCTCGGTCGGCCCCACCTTCGCCGCCCTCACCCGCACCCCCGAGGCGTGCGAGCAGGCGTTCACCGACGCGGGCCTGGACACCCTGCGCTGCCGCCCCCTCAGCGGCGGCTACACCCTCAGCAGCCAGGAGGTGCGGTGATGCGCGAACGCCCGGCCCGCACCGGCACGTACTGGAACGACCAGGCCACCGTCACCACGTTCACCGCCCTCACCCCGCCCGCCTACCTGGCAGATCTGCTCGCCGACCCGGCGCCCGACGGTGCCCTGGCACTGGACGCGGGCTGCGGAGCCGGCCGCAACCTGCCCGCCCTGGTCGCAGCCGGATACCGGGTCCTGGCCGTCGACCTCCACCCGGGCATGCTGGGCCAGGCCCGCAAGCAGCACGCGGGGCCCCGGACCACCTTCGCCGAAGCGAACGTCACCAGCCTGCCGCTGGCTGACCGGCAGGCCCACCTCGTCGTCTGCCACGGCGTCCTGCACAACCTCCACCGCCGCCAGGACCTCGCCGACTCGCTGCGCGAACTGCACCGCGTCCTCGCCCCCGGCGGCACGCTCTCGCTGAACACCTTCACCGCCGCCCACCTCGACCCGTGCCTGGAAGCGCTCGGAGACGACGTGTATGCCCTGCCCAACGGCCAGCACATGACGCTCCTCGACCCCGTCGACCTGCTCGCCCTGATCCACGCCGCGGGCCTGTCCCTGCGCGGGCCGGCCGTGCAGTACCTCAGCCCGGGCGACCCCGGGCAGCGCTCCGTGTGGCGCGCCACCCTTACCAGGCCATAGCCGCGCGGAAGGAATCACCGTGCTCCTCGTCGCAGCCACCACCGACGCTCCCGCCGACAGGGAGGTCGCGTTCACCCAACTGGCCGACCCCGCACCCGGACCCGCCCTCATCCTCGCCGGACACACGCTGCGCGACCTCTACTGGCGCCGCCCCGGCGGCGGGCGGCCGAAGTCCGCCGCCGGATCGGTCCGCGTTCCGCTCTGGGCCTGCCACCTCGACCACGCGGCGCGCGAGGCCGCCTTCTTCGCCACGGTGCAGTGGCGCCCGGACGCGGTCGTCCTGGCAGCCTTCCACCGCACCACGGCGCCGACCCTCGATCCCGTTGCCCTCGCCTCGTGGGCCGAGGCCGCCGTCCAGCAGAAGGCCCTGGTGAACTTCCCCGTCCCCCGGCCCGGCCAACGCGACCCGCACGGTCCCGAAGCCGAAGCGAAGATCACCCTCAGCGGCCCGGTGAACCCGCTCGCCGTCGCCCGCCTCCTGCGCGACCACCTGCCCGCCACCGGAGTGCCGGTCTTCGGCCCCACCGTCCACCGGCGGATCCTGCGCTCGGACATCTACCTGCCGCCCAGCGGCGGCCGGCGCGAGTACGCCGCGCTGACCCCGCGCCCCGACGGGACCTGGTGGGCCAAGGCCAAGGTCCTCAAGGACGGCCGGCTCCACAAGAGCATCCGTCCCGCCGACACCCGCGACCAGGCCCTTGCCCTGGTCGCCGAAGCCCTCGGCCACCCGGACCTCGTCCGCGCCGGCGAGCTCCACCGGACCACCTGGGACCTGCCCTCGCCGACGGACCAGGACGGCCACTGGTCCACCGTCACTGTGGACTCCACCACCCTGGCCCCGCATTCCGGCGCCCTCCAGCAGGTCGAGATCGAATACGGGGCCTGCTTCACCGCCGCCCCCGTCACGGCTTCCTCCGCCCGCGTCCAGCAGGCCGTGGCCGAGACCGCCGACCGCGTCGCCGCCGTGCTGACGGCCCATCATATCCCTCACACCCGCAACGGCCAGAGCAAGATCGAACACTTCCTCGCAGTCGGAGACGCCGATGCCCGCCACTGACCAGGCAGTACCGGCGCTCGAAGCCCTCCTCGACGGCAACGCCCAGGCCACCGCCCTCGACCCGTGGTGCGTCGAGAAGACCACCGTCCGACTCAGCGGCCTGACCATCGACGTGCTCGCGTCGACCAGCGCGGCAACGGCCTACGTACGGCGCCTGTTCACCCCGGCCAGCACACTGTGGAACCCCCTCCCATCCGAGAGCGCCGGCCCGGCCGCGACGATGCGCTGCCTCGCCCTGCCGCACGCCCGCGTCACCGCACTCGCCGAGCGCGTCCGTAAGCGGGCCGCCGGCTCCCCGAGCCCCGTGCTGATGCACGTCCACGCCCCTGCGGCATGGCATCAGATGCCCGTCGGCCCGGTGCTCCTGACCGATGCGGGCGCCGGCATCGCGCCGCAGGTCATCGTCCGCCACCTTGACGGCTACACCGTGATCACGTGCGACGACACCGACGCGACGATGAACGCCGCCCGGCACCTGCGGGAGATCGGCTACCGCCGGGCGGAGGACGACGGCTGGGTGTGCCTGCACGCCTCGGCCGCCACCCTCGACGGCCGCGGTGTCCTCATCGTCGGCGACTCCGGCGCTGGCAAATCCAGCCTCGCCCTCGCCCTGGCCGCCGCCCAGGGCGGCGCGTTCCTCTCCAACGACCGCACCATGATCACCACACCGTCGGGCGCCGCACCCCGGGCCGTCGCCATGCCGGGTCCGATTCGGCTCAACGGCGGCACCCTGCAAGCCCTCGGCTTCGGGAACGCCCGCCAGTGGGACCTCACCCGGCCCAAGCCCGCGACGGACACCGACTGGCAGACCTTCCACGGCGCCAACAAGCTGCACATCCTCCCCGCCGAATGGCACGAACGGACCAGCACCCCATTGGCGCCGACCACGACGGTGGACCTCGTCGTCTTCCCCCGGATCGTCCAGGACTCCGAGGAACTCCACCTCCAGCCAGCGCCCCCCGGGCCGGCGCGGGAACTGCTTGCCGCCCAGTGCATGTCGCCGGGCGACGACGTCTACGTCCACGACTGGCTCGGCATCCGGACCGGCAGCGCAGCCGACCTGGCCGGCAACGGAGCCCGTGCCCTCGACGTGCTCGCCAGCCGTCCCGCCCTGAGCCTGAACTTCGGCACCCGCACCCCTTACACCACGGTCACCTCTGCCTTGCGCGCAACGCTCGACGACCTGGCCACGCGGACATGAGCGGCGCCGCGATCCCGCCGACGAACCGACTCCTGCGACTGCCCGGCGCGGTGATCAAGATCTACCGTGAACCCTGGCGCGCGCAGACCGAGAGCGCCGCGCTGCAGCGGCTCGCCGAAGCCCGGATACCGGCCCCGGCAGTTCTCGGGGCCGGCCGCATCCGAGGCCGCCAACTCTTGCTCCTGCGCCGTCTGCACGGACCGGCGGCGGGCAGCGGCGAGGCGGCGGCCCGGTGCGTGGTCACCTACCTGCAGGCTGTCCACGAGCTCACTGGTCCCGGCTTCGGCCGGCTCCACGCTCCAGCGGCGGCGAGCTGGGGAGAGTATCTGCGCGAGCGCCTGCTCTCCTACCAAGGTGCGCTCGCCCGCCACGGCCTTCACGAAGCCGCCGACACCGCCGAAGCGCTCGCGCACTCGCCCCTACCCGAACCGGCTACGCCGCACCTCCTGCACAACGATCCCGAGCCCGGCAACTTCCTGCTCAGCCCCACCGGGACCGCCGGCCTCGACTGGGAACTCGCGATCTACGGCGACCCCGCCCTCGACCACGCCCGCACCGCCCACGCCCTCGGCCTCCGCCCCGCCCGCCTGATCCGCATCCTCGCCGACCACGGCATCCCCCACTCGGAGGAGACCCTGGCCGCCTACCGCTCCGTCCACCTCCTCGGCCGCCTCATGTCCGCGGTCACCGCAACCCCGCCCGACCCCGCCGCCGCACAGCGCCACGCGCGAGACCTGACCACGAACACCACCTGACGACGCGACAGTGAGGTCCACATGCAGGCATATCCCCGCCGCGACCGCACCAGCACACCGACCGGCCCGTCTGCCTTCAGCACCGTGCCCGAGGCGGTCCGCACCCCTTCATCGCCGGACAGCACCTGCCCCTCACCTGGGACCTGCGACCACGGAAACCCGCCCCCAGACCTGGACCGCTACGAAGCGGTTCTCTTCGACTGGGACGGAACGCTCGTCGACAGCCACCCGCTCAACTTCCAGGGCCTTTCCCACGCATGCGCCAACTGGGGGCTCACCATGGACGAGTCGTTCTACACGGCCCGGATAGGCACCTCGGGCGCGGAGCTGATCACCGAACTTGCCACCACAACAGACGTCACCGTGCCGGTGGACGAAGTCGTCGCCCTGTGTCTGGAGACCATCCTCGACAAGATCGCTGGCTTGAAGTCCTACAAGGCGGTGGTCCAACTCGCCGAATCCCTGTACGGCCGTCTTCCCCTGGCCGTCGCCTCGGGCGGCGCCCGCAGAGCGGTCCAGGCCGGCCTCGACGCCACCGGCCTTCGACCACTGTTCGATGACATCGTCACCGGAGAGGACGCCTCGCGCGGCAAACCAGACCCGGGCCTGTTCCTCCTGGCAGCGAACCGCCTCGGCGTCGAACCTGCACACTGCCTGGTCTACGAAGACTCGCCCGAAGGCATGCAAGCAGCGCAGGCTGCCGGCATGCGCGCCGTAGACGTTTGTTGCTTCCGCAGCAGCCGCAGGTAGCCCAAGCGCGACACCCTAGTACTCCAGCAGGGGGCGGCGGTAGAACCGTGGTCCCTCGGGCGGGACTGTCTCGGACAGTCCCGCCCGGCTACTCAGGAGGATTCGCCCGCGGCGGGCTTGCCGCGTCGCGGAACGAGGCGGACGACGGCCTCGGCGGCGTCGTGGGCCATCTCGGGTAGGACGGACTGGTAGATGTTCAGGGTGACGCGGGTGTCGCTGTGGCCGAGCATTTCGGAGACGACCTTGATGTCGATGCCGGCGGCGAGGGCGAGGGTGGCCGCGCCGTGGCGGAGGTCGTGGAGGCGGATCGGGGGGAGTCCGGCGTCGGCGACGAGTCGGGCGAAGCGGTCGGAGATCTTGCCGGGGTGGAGCCAGGTGCCGTCTTCCATGGTGAAGATGAGCCCGGTGTCGACCCAGGCCGGGCCGAAACGGAGCCGGTCGGCCTTCTGGCGCAGCTCGTGCTGGCGCAGTACCTCCATGCTCTCCGGGTCGAGCGCGACGGTGCGGATGCCGCTGTTCGTCTTCGGAGCGCCCTCGAGGACCTCCCAGCCGTTTTGGACGAGTTGGGAGGCGACGCTGAGCGTGTTGCTCGATTTGGCGAGGGCGGTCCAGCGGGCTCCGCAGCCTTCGCCTCGGCGCAGGCCGCGGAAGGTGATCAGGTGCCAGAGGGCGTACAGGCGGTCGTTGGCCACCGAGTCCAGGAAGGTGCCGGTCTGCGCGGGGGTCCAGACCATTACCGGGGAGGGTTTCTCTCCGGTCTTCTTCCAGTGGGCGACGTGTTCGGGTGTCCAGACCAGCGCTTTGGGCTTGACGGCCGAGGTGACCTCGACGTGTTCGGCGGCGTTGAAGTCGATGTACTGCTGGGCGATGGCGGCGTTGAGGGCGGTTCGCAGCGTGGCACGGATGTGCTGCTGTGTGGAGGGGCCGGTGACGCGTCGGAAGGGCGGCATCTGGGCGATAGCCTCGCGGGCGACGCGGCGGGCGGCCCGATCGCGGATCTCCTTGAGGTCGTTGAGGGCCTGGCGGCGTTGGGCGTTCTGCTCCAGGATCTCCTCGTTGCGGTCGTCGATCGCGGTGAACATCTGGTCGAGGTGCTGGACGCAGAGCCGGTCGAGGCGTATGCCGCCGATGTGCGGCTTGAGGTGGACGCGGATGTCCATCTCGTATCGGGTCTTGCCCGTGGGGCGCAGCTTCTTCTTGCCCGCCAGCCACAGGTCCAGCCACTCGGCGATGGACATCCTGCTGTTGAGCGCCTGGCCGGCCTTGAACCGGCGTGCGACCTCCTCGGCGGTCGGCAGGTTCGTCTTGGACTTGGCGCACGCCGCGATCATGTCGCTGATCGCGATGGAGTCTTGCGGGTTGTCCTCGTCGGCGAGCGCGAGCAGCGCGCGCACCGTGTCCATTTCCTTCTGGGCGTCCGGTTCGGTCTTGAAGCCGGAGCGGCGGAAGGTCCGCCTCTTGCCGTCCCCGTCCGGGTGCAGCTCCTGCCGCACGGTCCAGGTGCCGTGCTCGCGGTCGGTCAACTTGGGGCAGGAGGCGTTGTAGTGGGCACCGGTCTGGGGGTTGCGGCAGCCGCAGCGGCGGGTGATGGAGCCGTTCAAGGGGTGGCGTTCTCCTTGTCGTCGGGGTCGTCGACGAAGTCCAGTTCGTCGGGGAGCGGTGCAGGGCGCAGGCCCTGGGCGCGGAGTTGGTCGCGGGTGGCTTTGAGGACGTCGTAGTCCCGGGAGGCGATCCGCTCGAATTCCTCTGCCTGCCTGATGAGCTGGGCCGCGATCTCGGGGTTGCGGGCCCTTGGTGCCTGGAGCCGGCGGGTGACGGCTTGCTCGGTGGAGAGCAGGGCGGTCTCCACCGCGACCTGGTGCTCGCGGAAGGCGTCCAGGGCGGCCCGCGGGCTTCCGGCGGGTGCGGCGGTCGTGAGCTGTTCCTCTCCGGTGAACCAGGAGGCAGCCTCCCAGGACGGCACGTCCATCTCGGGGAGCAACTCGACGGTGGGCCGGTCGTCCAGGGGGAAGATCAGGCTGACCGGTGGCACCTTGAGAACCTTCGCCAGGACGAGCAGCTCCTCGAGCTTCAGCGAGCCCCTGCGGCCTGATTCCAGGTTGGCGATCATGTTGTTGGGGAGCGGCACTCCCAGGCGGCCGCATGCCTCGGCGACCTCGGGGCCGGTCATGCCCAGGTGGTTGCGGTGTTTCCTCACCTCGGCCGCGATGCGGGCGGTGAGATCGGCGAGCCATCCGTCGGTTGTCATGAATGAATGATAGCTCTGCTCTCCATGCATTCACAGCATGTGTGATAGAAGTTCTCGCAGAGAGAACATACTGAGACGATCGGAACGTGCTGTGAATGCATCGGCTGAGCCCCACGCCCTGCCGGACTACTCCCAAGGGGCGCTCGATGCACTGCCGCCGGCGATCACCCTGAAGGTGGCCAACGAGCTGCTGTCCCTGAGCCGGAACACCGGCTACCGGCTGGCGGCAGCCGGCCGCTATCCGTGCCAGGTGCTGAGGGTTGGCGGCGAGTACCGTGTGATCAAGGCGGACCTGCTGCGGGTCCTGGGCATCCAGGCGGCGCAGGTGCGGTCGGAGCAGGTCGAAGATCAGGCGGCGTGACGGCTGGGCGGAATGACGATCATTGGTCGGCCTGCGCCCGCAGCTTGCGGGCGAGATCCGCGTCACGGCGGAACGTGCCGGCCACCTTCACGTCCAGCGCGCTCTGCTCGTGCTCTTCGCCGCACGGGCACAGGCTCCAGCCAGCGTCCTCGATCCGCGCCGCGACGCTGTCGATGATCTCGGCGGCCTCGTCGAGCAGGCCGACGGGGATCTCGATGCGGTCACTGTCGGGGTCGGCCACCGCTGCGGCGCCTACCTCGGTGAGCAGGTCGAGTGCGTGGGCCATCGAGCGGGAGTCGCCGTTGACCGCGGCGTACTTGGCGGCCTGGGCGAGCGCCATCACCTGGTGCCCCGGAATCCACCGCGGCATCGAGACCTTCCGGTCGTCGACGCGGACCGGGCGGACTCCATCGACCGACTCTGAGCCCGCGGTGTCGTGCGCGGCAGCCTCGGCAATCTTGTCCGCGACCGTCTCCGGCTCGACGTACCGCAGTGCCGACCGCGGCTGGATCCCCAAGCCCGTGGCGACCACGTCGACCATGTGGGCGACCACGTTGTGCAGCGCCACCGGCTCAACCTCAAGCCCTCGCGTCAGCAGCACGGCGGTGGTCTGCGCTGCCAGAGCCTTGAACTCCGCAGTGTTCCTCACGTCTGCCACACGCCCAGCCTAGGCCCGCCCGTGCGACGATCGGGAGCCCGGCCACGTTCGAGTGATGCGAGAAGGCCAGGTCTTCGATGCGGCGGCGCCTCACGTGCTGGTGGTCCGCCCCGACGCGGTGGGTCTGCGCTCGAGGGAGGCGGTCATGGCCGGCGGATTGCCCGTCCGGCCGTCGGCCGTTCCGACACGGCCAACACGCCTGGGCCGGTAGCCTGTTCCGGTGCCAACGGGATCAGACCAGACGCGGTTGATTGTGATCCGCGGAAGCTCCGGCGCTGGCAAGAGCACCGTGGCCGCCGCGATCCGGGCCGCCTACGGGCGGGGCGTCGCCATCGTGGGGCAGGACAACCTTCGCCGGGTGGTCCTGCGGGAGCGTGACGTACCGGGCGGTGCGAACATCGGCCTGATCGACACGGTAGCCCGCTACTCCCTCAACGTTGGGTACCACGTGATCGTGGAGGGGCTGCTCTACGCCGACCACTACGGTCCGATGCTCCGCGCTCTGCGGGACGATCATGCGGGCCGCAGCTGCTTCTTCTACCTGGACGTGCCGTTCGAGGAGACCGTGCGCCGGCATTCGACCCGGCCGCAGGCTGCCGAGTTCAGCCCCGACGACATGGCGGGCTGGTACCGACCGGGGGACCTGCTCGGCGATGTCCCGGAGGAAGTCGTCGGCCACGGCAGCGCACTGGAGGCCACGGTGCGGCGGGTGCTCGCCGCCGCCGGCCTCGCCACCCGGTCGCAGGGGCGCTGATTCCGCGGGCTGCTCAGGCCGACGCCGATCCACCGGGCGCGCGACCGAACGACGGCACGACCTCCACAAGGGTATGTGATCAAGGTCTCTGGTCGAACGATCCCATTGGGGCAAGGGATGTGCTACGGTCCGTCGTCCCAATAGATCATGAGGCCCCGGCGGTGCGTCAACACCGCCGGGGGTCCTGCAGCACGAGGAGCGGTCACTCCACATGCGTGTTCATCGTAGCGAACACCCCTGCCATTTCACGGTCCTGCCCAACGGCATTCTGCAGGACCGCCGTCTGAGCTACACCGCCCGCGGCCTGCTGGCCGACCTGCTCTCTCGCCAGGACGGCTGGCGGGAGGACGGCCGGCACATGGCCGACTCGAGCCCGCAGGGGCGCGGGGCGATCCGCAAGGCGCTGAAGGAGCTGACCGAGGCCGGGTACTACCGGGTCGACAAGGTCCGGATGGCGGACGGCACGATGCGCTCTGAGGCGCACGTCTTCGACGTCTCGCAGCTGGCGATACCGGGTGTCCCCCGTCCGGGATCCGGCCAGGCGACACCCGCTCCCGCTGACACCCTTCCTGTAAAGGAACTTGAGAAAGAACCTTCCCTCCCAAGCTCGTCGCAGGGTCAGGTGCCGCGAGGCGGCACCGAGCCCGAGACCGAGGGGAAGGAGGGCGGGCAAGAGACTCCGCTGGCCACGCCAATCGCGGCCGATGCCCAGACCCGCGAGGCGGTCGCCCTGCTGTTCCGGGTGATCCGGCCCGAGCCGCGCCTTCGCCTGGGGGCGGTCGAGGCGTTCGAACTGGCGCCGCTGGTGGCGCAGTGGCTCGAGCGGGGCAGCTCGCAGGCGGACCTCGCCGGCGCCCTGCTGCCGGGCCTACCTGCGCAGATGTACTCGGCCGCAGGCGTGCTGCGCGACCGCCTGACCCGCAAGATGCCGCCCGCCCCCGAGCCCGTGAAGCTGGCGGCGCCGCAGCTGGAGTGCGCGAAGTGCCACGACCCGGTGTCGCAGCCGGGCATCTGCCGGGCCTGTGCGGGCCTTGGCACGCCCATGGTCCAGGTCGGCGGCGGTGCGGCGGCCACGCCGCGCGGCATGGCCCTGGTCAGGGCGGCGCTGCGCTCGGCCAAGGGAGACACCCTGCCGAACGCGGCATAACCTCGCCAGGCCGTGCCGATGGTGCCGTCCCCTGCGCGGCACCAGCACCACAGCCTGGCGAGTTAGCTATCAGGCCGAGACCAGCTCCTCCCTGACCGCGCTCAGGTGAGCGATGCGGTCCTGGCAGTCGCGGATCAGCTGGTCGATGTGGCCGGGCAGTGTGCTGGAGCGCTGGTCAAGCGTGGCGCGCAGCAGCAGCCGGTACTCGTGCGGAGCCTCGTGGCCGCACCGGGCCGGCAGTCGCAGCAGGGCTTGATCTGCCGTCAGTTCCTCGACGATCCACTGGCCGTCGGGCTGCTCGTCGGCCCAGAACACGGTGCGGGTGTCCAGCGCGAGAACCAGCTGCCGGCCAGAGCCGAGCTGGCGGCTGAGGTCGGCCAGGTGCAGGGCACCCGGCCCGGCCAGTTCCATGGCGTCGTCGAGCGTCGGCACGGTTCCGTAGGGCTGCAGGGTTATCGGAGAGGCAAGGTGCATGGCGTTCTCGTGAGGTCGAGGGGCGGGAAGGGCAACGGTGCGTTCGAGCGTCATGACGGCTTGCTTTCCGACGCCTGCGGATCCTGCTCACTGCCGAGGTAGGAGATGACGACGAACCGTAGGTCGGGATACGTGGCCGGGACGAGGACCTGGGAGACCACGTCGATCTCCGCCTCGAACCGCGGGATGTCCAGCCGGAAGTGATGGCCATCGCGATGGCTCACGACCATCGGCCCCTCGTTCCAGTACGTCTGGCAGATCGGGTCCTTGAGGACCTCGGCCAGCAGCGCGCTCAAGGCCAGGTCCTTCGGCAGGCGGGCGAGGGCCTGGCGGATCATGGCCAGGTAGATCCGTGCGTGGCCCTCCCAGCCGACCAGCTGCGTGCGGGCTTCCTCAGAGAGCAGCCCCCAGCGGATGAGATTCGCGCCGGGCTCGAGCACCCAGGGGAACCAATCGGCCATGGCCTGGTTGTAGCCGACGATGTTCCACGTGAGGTCGCTCAGGTAGGCGGGCCGCGGCGACTGCTGCTGCAGGAGCAGCTGGAGCGCTGCGTGTGCGGGGCTGTCGCCGAGCGGGTTGCTCTTCTGCAGCGGCGCGCTGCCGAGCGTGTAGTAGTAAAGGGTCAATCTTTCTTCCTCCCCCAGAAGAAGTGCCTCGGCCAGCTGCTCGATGGTCTTGCGGTCCAGACGGGACGCGGCCCCGCGCTCGAGCTCGCGGTACCACCGCTCGCTCATGCCGGCGGTCATCGCGACCTCGGCCTGCGACAGGGGCTTCCCAAGGCCCAGGCGCTCGCCGGCGGCGATGCGCCAGGCGCGCAGGAGGCCCGCCAGCCCCATCAGCTCCTCGGCTGGCGTGGAGGCGGGGTCGTCTTGGCGTCGGTTGGTCTGCACGGGAAGTCACCTTTGAGCGGCCTTGCAATTTCGGAACCAGCCTAACTGCTTGCGGATTAGTTCGACCGGCAAGCGTTTGCCGGAAGTAATGTGCCGGAACTCGTTTGCCGGGTGACGCGCGTAGACAATCGACCCGAATTGAGACATTGCCGAGCCTGCATCCATTGCACCCGTTGTGGGTGGCCCTATTCGAGTCCCTGACGTCGCGTCGGAATGCTTGCAGATGTGGCGACTTGAAGATATCTGACGAGCCGTCTGGAAAATGTGCTGTTGATAATTTCCTCAAGAGGTCTATGCCACTTTCAAGATTTCTTGACGGTTTAGGTGGCGGGTGCTTAGAGTCACGGCGAATCAACTCTCTGGGGATTTCCAGGGTGACGGATTCCACAGCATTGAAGGTGTCCTGGGTGAGCGGGTGCATATCCGCTGCCGTCCCTGGGTGCCTCATCCTGGGCGGTGCCGCCTGTCGGGCGCCCCATCAGGTCGGATATGCGACAGGGCAGTTGGCTACACGAGGAGGGGGAAGTGGTGGGCACCGCACTGGCTGCTGAGCGCATCTCGGCGGCAGTTCCGCCAGGGGGCCGCTGGTCGATACACGGACCTGCGCGCCGGGCGGCGCACGAAGCCGGCGCGACTGCAGGGCGTCACGTCCGCCTGCGGCTGGACGACCCAGGCGCAGGCGCCGCCTACCGCCCAGGAATCGGCGTGATCAAACCGTGACTCTGCGAGTCGGTTGATTTTTTGGTGAACGGCCGACCGGGTGATCGGATGGCTCGTGCGCCCGGTTGCCAGAAGAACGGGCCCCACGGCAGGAGAGAAGAACAGACAGCGTACGTCGTACCCGTCGTCGTCAGTGCCGAACACGACAACGGCGCCTGGGAGCTGGAACTCCCAGACGCCACGTCGCGCGCGCCCTGAAAGGCACGGAATCACACCTGAAGCAGACCGGCTGAACTTTTGGACGAGCGACGCCGACCTGCTCCTAGCTATGAGGAGTGTTACATGTCTACGCCTCTGCGTACAGTCAGAGACGGGGCTGAGGTGGTCGGCGAATCCGCCGTGCTGCCCCGAAACGAAGCCGTTCTCGACGCACATACTGCAACGTCGCTGGCCGAATGCCTGCGGGCGATGGCACCGGGCGCTCACGTGATGCGCATCACGATATCCGGCCCCGGAAGCCCGTTCACAGCGCAAGCCTTCGACAGTACCGATACCTACGTCCCGCTCAAGCTGCGAACAAGAAGGGCCTTCGCCCGCTGGATCGCGGCGGAGTTCCCCCGCGTGGACTGGCGGCACGCCCACGAACTCGACCTGGCCACCGGCATGCTCGCTGCCGTGCCCCTCGCGGACGCGGTGGGGTGCTGACCGTGTCCCGCATCCGTACTGTCAAGCCGGAGTTCTTCAACTCCGACGACGTGGCTTCCGTGTCTCTGACCGCCGAACGTACCTTCCTCGGCCTGTTCACCCAGGCCGACGACCGGGGCCGCCACCGAGACAACGCCCGCATCATCTACGGCACTCTGTGGATCACCCGGACCGAGCAGACCCCGGAAGGGGTCGAGGACGACCTCCGTCATCTCGCCGAGCGGAACCTGGTCTGCCGGTACACCGGCTGCGACGGCAAGCGCTACCTGCACATCGTCACCTGGGACAAGCACCAGAAGATCTCCCACCCCGCCGCGTCCAGGCTCCCGGCCTGCCCCGAGCACCAGGTCGCCCAGGAGTGCGGCGGTTGCAAGCAGAAGCACTGCACTGGCCCGGCTCCGGAGAACTTCCGGAGGCCGACGGAAAACCGCCCGCTGTCCGCGGACACCCCCACCGGGGCGACGCCCCAGGTCCTGATCCGCGCGGAGGAGCACCGAAGCGTCGAGGAGCGACCCGCAGTACCTGAAACGGATAAAACCACAGGTCAGAGCCTGTCTCTGGAACCTCTCCGGAGTCCTCGGGAGAAGCTCGTGCCTGGATCCAGGATCAAGGATCCTGGATCTACCCCTAACGGGGACGGCTTCGCCGCGCCCCTGGCTCCCTCTGCTGATCGTCTCGTGGCCCAGTACGTGAAGCTCTGCGCGAGGCGCCCGGCGAGCAAGACCCTCGCCCGCCTCGGCAAGGAGACCAAGGACCTCCTGGCCGACGGCTTCACCCCGGACGAGATCTGGGCCGGCCTGCTGCGCTACCACGCCAACCCGAAGAGCCCCGCTCTCCTGCCTGACATGGTCAACGAGGCCCTCAACGGCACCGCCGGCGCCCAGGGGACGACCCGCGGTGCGCCACGCCACCAGGCGTGGACCAACCCGACCGCCGACGCCTACGCCGAGGAGCTGTGACCATGGCAGACCCCAAGCGCGTCGACGGCGTCCTGCGCCGCATCCTCCTGCGCCGCAACCTCGACCCCGACCGGCTGGCCGAGATGCACCCCGAGCCGCAGGACCGTCTGCTGGCACTGGAGTTGGCCGCCGCCCGCATCCCGGCCCTCTACCAGGACGCCCTCGCCGACCACCCCCAGGTCGTCGCCTGGGTGGACGAGGTCAAGCGGGCCGCCCGCCGCGGCCCGGCCGGCCAGCCGGGTATCGCCCAGGCGACCTCGCTGATGCTGGTCGGCCCGACCGGCACCGGCAAGACGTACCAGGCGTACGGCGCGATCCGACTCCTGCTCGCCGAGGGCGTGCGCCTGCGCTGGCGGGCCATCACCAGCCCCGACCTGCACGCCCTCATGCGCCCGCGCCCCAACTTCGACGCCGAGAAGGAATTCCGGGAACTGGCGGACACCCCGCTGCTGCTGCTGGACGAACTGGGCGCAGGCAAGTCCTCGGAGTTCACCGAGGACCTGACCTGGCGGCTGATCAACCACCGCTACGTGCACCGCCTGCCGACCCTGGTGACGAGCAACCTGGCCACCTCGGACCTCCGAGGTGCCGTCGGCGACCGGGTCGCCTCACGCCTGCGCGAGATGAGCCGCCGGGTCCTGCTGGCCGGCGAAGATCGCCGCCGCCCGCCCACGGCCGCCTGAACTACCCCCGGCGCCGCACCCGGCCTCGCCGCCGCCTGCGGCCACACCACCGAACGCTCCTCTCCCAGCCCTGCGCGAGCCGCCCCGTCGCCGTGCCCGCAGGACGACACGAAAGCACCACCTTGACCGTCACTGAGCTGACCCCTGCCCACAACCGGATGCCGGACCCGGTCTGGATGACCCGCGCGGCCTGCGCCGGCCACCCCGAGCCCGACACCTTCTACCCGTTGCCACGCGGCCTGCGACACATCGCCGAAGCCAAGCGCGTGTGCGCCGGCTGCCCCGTGGCGAGTGAATGCCTCACGGACGCGCTGGAACGGGGCGACCGACACGGCATCCGCGGTGGCCTCACCGAGGCTGAGCGCCACCTCCAGCACGAAGAGGGCGACAACGACCGCACCGAGGAACAGCGCGTACTCGCCGCCCTCGACGGCGAATACGTACACCTGTCCACCAAGGAACGCGAGTCGGTCGTCATCGTCGCAACGCTGACCGGCACCCCAGCCCAGCTCTGGGCCCCCACACTCGGGATCTCGCGCAAGTACGCCCTCGAGCGGATGCGCGACGTCCGGCCCAGGCTGGCGGCCAATCCGACGGCGTACCCCGACGAACGGCGGATGGCCGAGCAGCTCACCGCGCTGACGGCGGTGGCCGCGTGAGCCAGGACGACACCACACGCCAGATCTCCGGCTGGGACGCCGCAGCCATCGGCATACTCGGCACGGTCGGAGCGGTCCTGTCCTACGACGCGCTGCAGCAGATGGCCGTGGCCATGCACGTCCGAGGACCCCTCACCTACCTCTTCCCGGCGGTCATCGACGGATTCATCGCCTATGGTGTCCGCGCCCTCCTCGTCCTGCGTGAGGCTCCCTGGCCGGCCCGCGCCTATGCCTGGTCCCTCTTCACGGGGGCCACCTCCACCAGCATCTGGGCCAACGCCCTGCACGCCGTCCGTCTCAACGAACAAACCAGCCTCAATCAGGGGCTGCGGCTGCCGAACACGGCCGTCGGGTTCCTGAGCACCCTGGCACCACTCGCCCTCGGCGGTGCGGTTCATCTCTACATCGTCATGGCCCGTCACGCTCCCAAGCGTGGGAACCGGTCGGAAGGGGAGGTAGCAGCGGAGCCCACAGGCGAGCGTGACGTTCAGCACCGTTCGGGGACGGCCCGCGCTTGGCTGTTCCGAACGCGCCGCACGATGACGCTCGAAGCTGGTCGGGACCGTAACGTCAGCCGCGACCACTTGAAGGCAGCGGACCGGGCAGCGCCCGAACTGCCGTTCGGGACACCTGCCCCGCCAACGCCTCCGGCACTGCAAACCGGAGGAGGGACCTCGATCGCGCCGCCGCCGGGGACGGGGACCGCACCGGGCATCACAGGGCCGTCGGGGACCGGGACCGTTCTCGGGAGCGCCCCGCTGTCGGGGACCGGGCTGGGGACCGTTCCTGGCAGCGGACCTGGGGGCGCCGGGCTGGCGGGGACGGGACCGAGCACCACAACGGGGACGGGGACCGTGCCGCCGTCGGGGACGGCGACTACGCCGGGCCAAGGGACCGTTCGGTCTGCGGCCGGGACTCTGGGCGGGACCGTGGTGGGTGCAGGCGTGGGGACCGTTCTGCCTCCGGGGGCCGGGACTGTACCGAGTCCGGGGACCGTTCCGCCGGTACGGACGGGGACCGTCCCACCTCTGGGGACGGGGACGGTCCCGCAGTCGGGGGTCGGGACTGTACCGAGTCCGGGGACCGTCCCGCCGGTACGGACGGGGACCGTGGCGCCGACGGGGACCGCTGTGGCGGTGGGGACGGGGACCGTCCCACCTCTGGGGACGGGGACGGTCCCGCAGTCGGGGGCCGGGACTGTACCGAGTCCGGGGACCGTCCCGCCGGTACGGACGGGGACCGTGGCGCCGACGGGGACCGCTGTGGCGGTGGGGACGGGGACCGTCC
>NZ_JBGCCO010000026.1:0-128570 GCF_041262605.1 Kitasatospora sp. GAS1066B | reverse complement strand
TCAACATATCTGGCGTTGACTTTTGGCACGCTGTTGAGTTCTCAAGGAACGGACACTTCCTTCAAGCCGCTCTCGCAAGCTCTCCGGGCGCTTCGCTCTTTCGTGTTTCCAGCTTATCAGATCCGGCTCAGTGCCTTTTCCGCTTCGCTTTCCGCATTTCGCTTCCGGCCTTTCGGCTTTCCGCTGTCCCAGACTCTAGCAGAGTTTCTGTCCAGCGATTTTCACGCTCATCAGATTTACTCGCCGCCACATAACGTGGTCCGGGCAACTCGGAGAACACTACGCATCGGCCCATCCGGAGTCAAACCGGCCCCGGACAGCAGTGCTGTCCGGGGCCGGCAGGGCTTCCAGCGGGCGTCGCGTCAGTGGACCTCGGTGATCTCCGGGCCGCGCGCGAACGGGCTGAGCGTCGCGTCGCCGAACCGCGAGGTCTCCGCCTCGGGGGCGCCGACGCCGCCGTCGGCGACCATCTGGGCGTCCTCGGGGAGCTTGAGCACGATCGGGTCGCGCGGCGCCATCGGCACCTCGCCGCGGACGACCACGGTCTGCCGGAACACCTGCTCCAGCACCTCGGCCGACTCGGGCTGCACGGCGGCCTGCCCGGAGATCACGCCGCGCAGGAACCAGCGCGGGCCGTCGCAGCCGACGAAGCGGACCAGCTGCACACCCTGCGTACCGTCCGGCAGCTGCACCGGCACCTGTGCGCGCAGGTGCCAGCCGAGGTTGCCCTCCTCGACCTCGACCAGGCCGCCCTGGGTGCGGATGCCGTCCGCGATCTCGTCGCGGACCTCGCCCCAGATGCCCTCGGACTTGGGCGCGGCGAAAGCCTGGAGCTGGATGGCACTGTTGCCGAGGACCAGGGTGGCGGCCACGATCGCGTCACCGGCCACCTCGACTCGCAGCTCCATCCCCTCGACGCCGGGGACCAACAGACCGCCCAGGTCGACCCGGCCCTCGGCGGGGCTCTCCAACTCGGAGAAGTCCCAAGGGCCGTCGGGGCGCGGGGCCGGCGGCAGGCCGACACGGTCTGCCGGGTCGTCCTCCTCGACAGCCTCGTCGACCTCGTCGACGTCGGTCAGTGTCTCGCTCTCGGAGTCGGCGGAACCTTCGACGTCATCGGCCGTCTCGTCGGCGCTGATGGCGTCCTCGGCGAGCTGCTCGACAGCGTCCTCGCTCTTCTGGCGACGACGGAACACGGTCACTGTCCTTCCCGGTCCAAGACCGATGCGAATTCCTGCTCGTACCTTCGGCGACCTGCGCGGCCCGAGCCGGCAGGCCGCGGCATGCTAAACCGCCGCGTGACCACCGGTCGACCCGAACCCACCCTCGGCGCGTGCGGACCCGGGCAGTTCGGCCACCTCGTGGAAGCGGGCCTTCTCGACCTGCTGGATCACCAGCTGCGCGATCCGGTCCCCACGTCGGAAGCTGACCCGCTCGCGCGGGTCCAGGTTGACGACGATCACCTTGATCTCACCACGGTACCCGGCATCGACCGTCCCTGGGGCGTTCACGAGCGCAACTCCGCAACGAGCTGCCAGGCCCGAGCGCGGGTGCACGAACGCGGCGTAGCCGTCAGGCAACGCGATGGCGACACCGGTCGGGATCACGGTGCGCTCGCCCGGCTCGAGTTCGGCGTCGACAGCGGCGCAGAGGTCGGCGCCGGCGTCGCCGGGCTGGGCGTAGCCGGGCAGTGGCAGCTCGGGGTCCAGGCGTCGGATCAGGACGTCGACCGGCGGACGGGCGGAGGAACTCACGGATTCACCTCGAAGGCTCTGGCGCGCTTGAACAGGTCAGGGTCGTCCAGGGCAGCCTTGATGTCCTCGGGACGACCGTGCGTGGTGAAGTGTTCCAGTTTCACCTGAACGAAGAGGGCAGCCGCCCGGATCGCCACCGGCCCGTCGGGGCCGCCGATCCGTCCCTCGCCCGCGCAGTAGAGCTTGCGGCCGTGCACGCCGGTGGCCCAGGCCCGGATGTGCAGCAGCGCGTCGACCGGCACCGGGCGGACGAAGTCGACCTCCAGCCGGCCGGTGACCGAGGCCAGGTGCAGGATCCAGTTGAGCGAGCCGAGAGTCTCGTCCATCGCGGTGGTCAGCAGGCCGCCGTGGGCCAGGCCGGGGCCGCCCTGGTGCACCGGCTTGACGGTGAACTCGGCGGTGACGTCCACTCCTTCGCCGGCCCGGACGTCCAGCTGCAGGCCGCTGCTCTGCTGCGGGCCGCAGCCGAAGCAGTGCACGTAGTGGGAGCCGAGCGGAGTGCCGGGAGCGGGCGCCTCGGGGTGGCGCTCGGGCAGGACGGCGTCGGCCGGTGGGGTGGTCGGCGCCGGCGGCTGCCGCAGGTGCTCGGCCGGCGCGGCAGAGCCCTGCGGGGCCGGTCTGGGGGCGATGGATCCAGTCACAGCGCCCGACCCTACCCGCGGGTAGCTTCGGGCGCACCAGTCGATTCCACTCCCTGGACCGGGGGGCTGGTGCCGGGCCGTAGTAATCGGTGCCCACAATGGGGGGCATGTACGACGAACGCCTCACCGCGCCCCGCTCCTGGTGGCTGCTGCCGATCGCGGCCGGCCTGTCGATCGGCCTGATCCTGCTGAAGTTCGGGCCGGTGCCCGGGCTGATCGGCCTGGCCGTGGGGCTGGTCGTCGGAGCGGTCGGGCTGAGCTCGTACGGCTCGGCCCGGATCCGGGTGGTCCAGGGCTCCCTGGTGGCGGGGCAGGCCCGGATCCCGGTGACGGCGCTGGGCGAGGCCCGGACGCTGGACGCCAAGGAGGCGGTGGCCTGGCGCTCGGTGAAGGCCGACCCGCGGGCGTTCATGCTGCTGCGCAGCTACGTGCCGACCGCTCTGCGGGTGGAGATCACCGATCCGGGCGACCCCACGCCGTACCTCTACCTCTCCACCCGCGATCCGCAGGCGCTGGCCGCCGCGATCGACGCGGCCCAGGGCTGACCGGATCCCGCCCGGGCCACTCGGCCCGGGCGGGACACAGCTGGGGACACGAATGGCGAAGGGGCGGTCCGTCGTGACGGACCGCCCCTTCGCCATTCGTGTGCGACCGCCGGATCGGTCGCTCGATCAGCCGCCGGGGCGGTGACCCGCTCCGGCGGGGCGGTGTGCCGGGCCGACGCCGAGCTGCCGTGCGGCAGGCGCCGGACTCGGACCGAAGCCGCCCGATGTTCAGGCGCAATCCCGGCAGTACGGCTGGCCGCTCTTCTCACCGGCGAGCTGGCTGCGGTGGTGCACCAGGAAGCAGCTCATGCAAGTGAACTCATCGGCCTGACGGGGCAGGACCCGGACGGACAGCTCCTCGTTGGAGAGGTCTGCGCCGGGAAGTTCGAGACTCTCACCGGAGTCGTCGAAGTCGACGTCGACCGAGGGTGCCGACTTCTCGTTTCGACGAGCCTTGAGCTCCTCGATGCTGTCCTCGTTGATGTCGTCGTCTGTCTTGCGCGGGGTGTCGTAGTCCGTTGCCATTTTTCGCTCTCCCCCTCTGGGTGTGTGCGGTATCTCCAGCGCACGTAACGCATGAGGGGCCGGTCTTGTGCCCGACCCGAGGCCGAGATTGTGCCTTACTTCAAGCCCTGTTACTCAATCGACACTCAGCGGCGGACCCGACCAGGTGATCGAAGCCGTCTTCGATGGGCTTGCGGACAGTGGCGGCCGTTGGCCGGGAACCACCCGCTGTCGAATACGGATCGTGATGGTACGCCCCGTCCACCCCTTGCGCCAGGGCACCTCGGCCCAGGTGGGAGGGGGCTCGGCGGTTACCGGTTGTGGAAGCCTGGCTGCCGGATCCGGCTACCGTGCGCGATGGTCGGCGTCGGCCGGTTGATCACTCTGCGAGATCATCCGAACGAGTGCGGTCAGCTGATGTGACCTTGGTCACGCCGGAGTATTTTTCGGACAAACCGGCTGGAATCACCCCACCGAATCGAGTGGCGGTACGACCCAACCGGTCGGTGCGAGGCTTTCCGAACAGGCCTCTGCAACGGCTCACCACCGGCCCCACACGCACCCGCCGCCTATCGGCCACCATGGCGCGCGACGGCGGGGACTCAGCCCGCGCGACGCGGGGGCTCAGCCCGCCTTGCGCGCCGCGTTGGCGGCCCGGCGGGCGAGCAGCGCGGCCTGGCGCTCGTCGAACTTGGTGGCCTGGGCGTCCAGGCCGTCCAGGAAGAGCCCGAGTTCCTGCTGGGCCTGCAACCCGGCCGGACCCAGCCCGCCGATCTCCATCACCTTCAGGTGCCGCAGCACCGGCTGAAGCACGTCGTCGTGGTGGATCCGCAGGTTGTAGATGCCGCCGATGGCGATCTGCGCGGCCGACCGCTCGAAGCCGGGCATCCCGTGGCCGGGCATCCGGAAGTCGGTCACCACGTCGCGGACGGCCTGCATCGCGAGGTCGGGCGCGATCTCCAGCGCGGCCTTCAGCAGGTTCCGGTAGAAGACCATGTGCAGGTTCTCGTCGTTGGCGATCTTCGCGAGCAGCTGCTCGCAGAGCGGGTCGCCGGCGAAGTGGCCCGTGTTGCGGTGCGAGATGCGGGTGGCGAGCTCCTGGAAGGCCACGTAGGCGACCGAGTGCAGCATGCTGTGCGAGTTGTCGGACTCGAAGCCGGCCGACATGTGGTCCATCCGGGCCCGCTCCAGGGCCACTGGGTCGACCGCGCGGGTGGTCAGCAGGTAGTCCCGCAGTGCTATGCCGTGCCGGCCCTCCTCGGCCGTCCAGCGGTGCACCCAGGTGCCCCAGGCGCCTTCGCGCCCGAACATGGTGGCGATCTCGTGGTGGTAGCTCGGGAGGTTGTCCTCGGTGAGCAGGTTGACCACCAGCGAGATCCGGCCGAGCGGGGTCACCCGGGACTGCTCGAGCTCCCAGGCCTCACCGCCGAGCACGCCGTCGAAGTCCCGCCCCTGGCTCCACGGGATGAACTCGTGCGGCATCCACTCCTTGGCCACCTTGAGGTGGCGGTTGAGCTCGGTCTCGACCACCTCTTCCAGGGCGAGGATCAGCCGGGCATCGGTCCAGGCGGTCGAGCCGGTGCGCTGGGCGGGGGCGATGGTCACGACGGGAGCTCCTGAGCGAGGGGACTTACGGACGCGTCACTTACGGATGCGTAGGTTACGACACCGTAAGTTCATTGTGCCGCAAAAGACAAGCGCCCTGGTCCGCTCCTTCCGTGCAGGTGAAGGGCGTACCAGGGCGCTGCGGGCAGCCGGGGCCCGGGGCGGCACCGGCTGCGGCCGGTCAGGCTCCGGGGATTCGTACCCGCATGGTCAGTCCGCCGCCGGGACGGGGTGCCGCCTCGATGGATCCGCCGTGCGCGCGGACCACCGACCGGACGATCGACAGGCCCAGTCCGACCCCCTTGTCGCTGCGGGTCCGGTCGGCGCCCTTGACCCGGCGGAACGGCTCGAAGATGTGTTCCAGCTCGTAGCCGGGGACCACCGGTCCGGTGTTGCTGACCACCAGCTCACCCAACCCGCCGGGCCCGGGCGTGGTGGTGATCTCCACCCAGCCGTCGGGCAGGTTGTAGCGGACGGCGTTCTGCAGCAGGTTCAGCGCGATCCGCTCCAGCAGCACGCCGTTGCCCGAGACGGTCACCGGGTTGAGTTCGGCGCGGATCTCCACCTCCCGGTTGCCCGCCTCCGAGCGGCTCTGCTCGATCGCCCGGGAGGCCACCTCGGCGAGCTCCACCGGGCGCCGGTCGGTCAGCTCGTTGTCGCTGTGGGCCAGCAGCAGCAGGCCCTCGACCAGTTGCTCGCTGCGTTCGTTGGTGGCCAGCAGGGTCTTGCCCAGCTGTTGCAGGTCCGGCGAGGTGGCCGGGTCGGCGAGCTGGACCTCCAGCAGGGTGCGGTTGATCGCCAGCGGCGTGCGCAACTCGTGCGAGGCGTTGGCGACGAAACGGCGTTGGGAGTCGAAGGAGCGGTCCAGCCGGTCGAGCATGTCGTCGAAGGTGTCGGCGAGTTCCTTGAGCTCGTCGTCGGGCCCCTCCAGCTCGATCCGCCGGTGCAGGTCGGAGCTGGCCACCTCGCGGGCGATGCGGGTGATCCGGCCCAGCGGGCGCAGCACTCGACCGGCCATCGCGTAGCCGGCCGCGAAGGCGATCAGCGCGAGCACGACGAGCACGGTGAGCGCCTGGCGCAGCAACGTGTCGAGCTCGCTGTGCTGCCCGACCTGCATCTGGGTGCGGAAGTACTGGTTGAACTCGTCCCCGGTGACCGCCCGTCCGCCGATCTGCGCGGTGATGCCGGGGTCGATGGTGATCTGCGGCACCGGCGTGTTCTGGAAGGCGTTGCGCACCACGACGTACATCAGCATCAGCAGCAACACCCCCGCCATCAGGAACATCCCGCCGTACAGCAGGGTGAGGCGGATCCGGATGGTCGGCCGGAACGGCAGCCAGCTCAGCCCCTCGTCGGGCTGGTACGGGCCGACGTGCAGGGCGGCCGGGCGTGGCGGGTGGTCCGGGCGCGGCGGCACCGTGTCGGAACTGCCGGAGGGCCCGCCGGTCGTGGGCGGGGTGGTCATGAGTTTCGTCCCCTTGGAGGTGGCGGGGTGGGTGGGCATCAGATCCGGTAGCCGGAGCCGGGCACGGTGACGATGACGGCCGGGTCGCCGAGCTTTCGGCGAAGGGTCATCACGGTCACCCGCACCACGTTCGTGAACGGGTCGGTGTGCTCGTCCCAGGCCTTCTCCAGCAGCTGCTCGGCGGAGACCACGGCCCCGCCGGCGCGCATCAGGACCTCCAGGACG
The DNA here is from genome assembly GCF_041262605.1 of Kitasatospora sp. GAS1066B. Lineage (NCBI taxonomy): Bacteria > Bacillati > Actinomycetota > Actinomycetes > Kitasatosporales > Streptomycetaceae > Kitasatospora > Kitasatospora sp. GAS1066B. Next base: position 121,831 of record NZ_JBGCCO010000026.1, on the reverse strand, counting down.
GCGAACTCCTTGGGCGCCAGCTGGATCGAGCGACCGTCGCGCAGCACCTCGCGGCGACCGGGATCGAGGGTGATCCCGGCCCGGTCGAGGACCGGCGGCAGCGGGACGGTGGCGCGGCGGCCCAGTGCTCGCACCCGGGCGACGAGTTCGCTGAAAGCGAACGGCTTGGGCAGGTAGTCGTCCGCACCGATCTCCAGGCCCTCGACCCGGTCGCTGATGTCCCCGGAGGCGGTCAGCATGATCACCCGGGTCGCCAGGCCCTGCTCGACCACGCTGCGGCAGACGTCGTCGCCGTGCACCAGCGGCAGGTCCCGGTCGAGCACCACCACGTCGTAGTCGTTGACCGCGATCCGCTGCAACGCGGCCTCGCCGTCGTACACCACGTCGACGGCCATCGCCTCCCGGCGCAGGCCGGTGGCCACGGCTTCGGCGAGCAGCTGCTCGTCCTCGACGACAAGTACCCGCACAGCGGTTGTCCCTTCTCTGGGGCACGCGTGGCGGGATCGGAGTGTCCCCGTACGCGGGCCTACGACTCCGACGGTCCCTCCATCCTGCCTCCTGCCCCGGTAAAGCATCGGTAAGGCGACCCCACCCGGCCCTCGCCCGGCCACCAGCCCCGAACGGGGGTACGACGGACGAACGTGACGACGGCAACTTTCTTCGCGTTTCTGGCGACCCGAGGTTTCCCCGCCGTGTGGCTGGGGAGGACGAATGCACACCCGCGATCACGCCGTCAGGCGATCGCACCCACCCGCCGCGCGTTCATCCGCACCGGCTGGGGGATCGCAGGTTCCACGGAGCGGCCTCAAGGCCGTATCGGCGTCATCACCGGAGCCAGTCGACCGGTACGGCGCAGCCGCTGGATCACCGCACCCTCCCACCGGGGAACGCTCGACCGCGCACGTCCGACACCGTTAGGGGGTCTGCCGCATGGACGCCTTCACCGCCGGAATCCTGCAGCGTATAAGGAACACCGAGCAGGATCTGCACCGCGCACTCGAGTCCGGGGACGATTTCCTGGCCGAGGTCGAACAGTCCGAACTGGACGACCTGCGCCGGATCGCCACCGACCACGGCATCGATCCGGTCCTCTCGCTGCCCCGCAGCGCCTGATCCGGCGCCCGCCGCCGCCCAAGCCACCTTCCGCGGCCGGCCGACCGGCCTCCGACAACTGATCCCCTGATCCCCGAGCAGGCGAGAGCCCCGGCGCAGCAAGCTGCGCCGGGGCTCTCGCCTTCCGCTCGGCCGGCTCCGGCAACCCCGTCGGGTCGGCCTGACCGACCTGACCGACCTGACCGACCTGACCGACCTGACCGGCCTGACCGGCCTGACCGGCCGACGTGCCGTCAGCCGATCCCGCGTCAGTCGTGCCAGGCGCCCAGTTCCTCCAGCCGGGACTGCAGCGGCTCGAAGACACCGGGTGCCGCGGCCACCACCAGCTCGCCGCCGGCCGGCCGGCCCACCCGGCCGCCGGTCAGCAGACCGGCCTCGCGGGCGATCAGGCCGCCGGCCGCCAGGTCCCAGGGGGCCAGGCCCCGCTCGTAGTAGCCGTCCAGGCGGCCCGCCGCCAGGTCGCACAGGTCGAGCGCGGCCGCTCCGCCGCGCCTGATGTCACGCACCTCGGGCATCAGGCGGTGCAGCACCTCGGCCTGGTGCACCCGGACCGGCTGCACGTAGTTGAAACCGGTGGCGACCAGCGCCTGGCCCCAGGGCGGCGCCGGACGCCCGGCCAGCGGACGGCCCTCGCGCTGCGCGCCGCGGCCCAGCACAGCCTGGAAGAGTTCGCCCCTGGCCGGCGCGTGGACCACCCCGACGACCACCTCGCCGTGGTACTCGGCAGCCACGCTCACGGCCCAGTTCGGCAGCCCGTAGAGGTAGTTGACCGTGCCGTCGAGCGGGTCGACGACCCAGCGCACGCCGCTGCCGCCGGCGCGCTCGGTGCCCTCCTCGCCGAGGTAGCCGTCCTGCGGGCGGCGTCCGGTGATCAGCTCCACGATCAGCTTCTCGGAGGCCAGGTCCATCTCGGTGACCACGTCGACCGGGCTGCTCTTGGTGGCCGCCACCCCGAGGTCGGCCGGGCGGCCGTCCCGCAGCAGGGCGCCGGCCTGCTGCGCGGCCTCCAGCGCGAGGGCGAGCAGGTCGTCGAGCAGGGCGGCGTCGGGCAGGATCTGGTCGGACACGGTGCTCCTTGTCAGCGGGGTCGGCGGTCGGCTTCCGGTGCGGCGCAGCTCAGGCCTGGGCGGCGGCCGGGCGGGGCGCGCGCGGGTTGGGGCAGCAGTCGACGGCGCACACGTCGTGACTGGCGCCGAGGGCGCCCAGGGCGCAGCGCCGGGGTGCCAGCCCGCGCTCGGTGGCCGCCCGCTCGAGCAGCAGCTCGCGCACGGCGGCCGTGAAGCGCGGGTCGGCGCCGACCGTGGCGGCCCGGGCGACCGGCAGGTCCAGCTCGGCGGCCTTGGCCACCGCCTCGGTGTCGAGGTCGTACTTGACCTCCATGTGGTCCGAAACGAACCCGATCGGGATCATCACGACGGCGGCGGCCCCGCTCTGCCGGCGCTCCGTCAGGTGGTCGCAGATGTCCGGCTCCAGCCACGGGATCTGCGGGGCACCGCTGCGTGACTGGTAGACCAGCTGCCAGGGGCGGTCCGCCACACCGGTGGCCTTGGCGACGGCGGCGACGATCAGCTCGGCCACGTCCAGGTGCTGGGCGACGTACGCGCCACCGGGCGTGCCGCGGGCCGGGTCGTCCGGGGCGCCGGAACTCATCGCCATCGCGGTGGGGATGGAGTGCGTGGTGAAGGCCAGCTCGGCGCGCTCGCGCAGCTCGGCGGGCAGTTCGGCCAGCGCGTCCAGGGTGGCCTCGATCATCGGCTCGACGAAGCCCGGGTGGTTGTAGAAGTGCCGCAGCTTGTCCACGGTCAGCACGGGGCGCCCCTCCTCGGCCAGCGTGGCGAGCGCGTCGGCCAGGTTCTCCCGGTACTGGCGGCAGCCCGAGTACCCCGCGTAGGCGCTGGTGGCCAGCACCGCGATCCGCCGGTGTCCGTCCTCGGCCAGCTCGCGCAGGGTGTCCACCAGGTACGGGGCCCAGTTCCGGTTGCCCCAGTAGACCGGCAGGTCGAGGCCGTGCGCGGCGAAGTCGGCCCGCAACGCGGCGAGCAGCTCGCGGTTCTGCGCGTTGATCGGGCTGACCCCGCCGAAGCCGAAGTAGTGCCGGCCGACCTCGACCAGCCGCTCCTTGGGGATGCCACGGCCCCGGGTGACGTTCTCCAGGAACGGGACCACGTCCTCGGGACCCTCGGGGCCGCCGAAGGAGAGCAGCAGCAGCGCGTCGTAGGGGGCGGCGGAGACCGGGCCGGGCTCGGTGCGGGTGTCGTCGGACATGGCACCGATCCTGCCACTGCGGGTCGGTGGGCCAGACGGGCAGGGCCGGGGCGGTCCGGCCCGTTTATTCCGTTTGCCAAGCTTCGTAAGCTGTCATGGCCATCCATGTTCCTTACGAAGCCCCTCGCCGACAGGGGCACGTCGGGAGCACCCCCGGAACTCCCCACCCCGGAGCGACCGTGCTGTCCAGCTACCGCCAGATATTCGCCGCCCCCGGCAGCCTCGCCTTCTCGGCCACCGGCTTCGTCTCCCGCCTGCCGATCTCGATGACCGGCATCGGGATCGTCACGATGCTCTCCCAGCTGCGCGGTTCCTACGGGCTGGCGGGCGCGGTCTCGGCGGTGATGGCGCTGGCGGCGGCGGTCATCGGGCCGCAGGTCTCCCGGCTGGTGGACCGGCACGGACAGCGCCGGGTCGCGCTGCCCGCCACCGCGGTGACCACGGTGTCCACCGTCGCCCTGCTGCTCTGCGCCCGATCCGGCGCCCCGGACTGGACGCTGTTCCTGTGCGCGATCGGGATGGGCACGATGGTGAGCACCGGTGCCCTGGTCCGGGCCCGCTGGGCACACCTCTACCGCCAGGACGCGGCCAAGCTGCACACGGCCTACGCGCTGGAGTCGGTGGTGGACGAGATCATCTTCATCGTCGGGCCGATCCTCTCGATCGGGCTGGCCACCTCGCTCTTCCCGGAGGCCGGGGTGCTGCTGGCCGGGATCCTGCTGGCGGTCGGGGTGCTGCTCTTCACCGGCCGGCGCGGCACCGAACCACCGGTGCACCAGGCGGCCCGCGAGGAGAGCGGCTCGGCGATCCGCTCGCCCGGGCTGCGGGTGCTGATGCTGACCTTCGTCGCCACCGGTGCGATCTTCGGCTCGGTCGAGGTGGTCACCGTGGCTTTCGCCCAGGCACAGGGGCACAAGGCGACCTCCAGCCTGGTGCTGGCCGTCTACGCGCTCGGCTCGGCGGTGGCCGGCACGATCTTCGGCACGCTGCGTCCGCGCCGCACGGCCGAACGGCGGTTCCAGCTCGGCGTCGGTGTGATGGCGGTGAGCATGCTGCCGCTGGCCCTGGCGGCGCTCTGGTGCACCGGCCTGGTCGGGCTGCTGGCGGTCGGCGGCGCGCTCTTCCTGTCCGGGCTCTCGATAGCCCCGACCATGATCACCGCGATGGGGCTGGTCGAGCGGCTGGTGCCGGCCGCCCAGCTGACCGAGGGAATGAGCTGGACCACCACCGGACTGGCCCTCGGGGTGGCGGGCGGCTCCTCGCTGGCCGGTTGGGTGGTGGACTCGGCCGGCGCCGCGGCCGGGTACCGGGTGCCGCTGACCGCGGCGGTCTTCGCGCTGCTGGTCGCCCTGGCCGGTGGACGCCGGCTGCGCCCGGCGACCGGCGCCGCCGCCCCGCAGGCGGTACCGGTCGGGCCCTGACACCGCTGGGCGCGTCACCCAACGGGTCGGGCAGGCGCAACCATGGACCATGCGCAGACCGGTGGCTAGGCTCCCTACCCACTGGTAACGCACCCGTCTCTGGGAGGCCTCCGCATGCCCGCCACCGTCACCGCCGGCCGCTGGACCAACTGGGCGGGCAACCAGAGCGCCGAACCCCGCCAGGTGGTGGCGCCCACCTCGGCCGAGGAGCTGGCCGAGGTGCTGCGGCAGGCCGCCGAGCGGGGCCGGACGGTCAAGGCGGTCGGCTCGGGCCACTCCTTCACCGCGATCGCCTCGGCCGACGACGGCGTGCTGGTGCGGCCCGAGGGGCTGACCGCCGTGCGCGAGCTGGACCGCGCGGCCGGGACGGTCACCGTCGAGGCCGGACTGCCGCTGGCCGAGCTCAACCGACTGCTGGCGGCGGCCGGCCTGTCGCTCACCAACATGGGCGACATCGACGTGCAGACCGTGGCCGGCGCGACCAGTGCCGGCACCCACGGCACCGGGCGGGACTCGGCCTCGCTGGCCGCGCAGATCAAGGCGCTGGAGATCGTGCTGGCCGACGGCACCGTGCGGCGCTGCTCGCCGACCGAGGACCCCGAGCTGTTCGCCGGGGCCCGGCTGGGGCTGGGCGCGCTCGGGGTGCTCAGCGCGATCACCTTCGGGGTCGAGCCGGCCTTCCTGCTGACGGCCCGTGAGCAGCCGATGCGCTTCGCCGAGGTGATCGGCTCCTTCGAGGAACTGAGCTCGGTCAACGAGCACTTCGAGTTCTACTGGTTCCCGCACACCGACCGGTGCAGCACCAAGCGCAACAACCGCAGCCAGGGGCCGGCCGCCCCGCTGCCCGGCTTCAAGGCCTGGCTGGAGGACGACTTCCTCTCCAACACGGTCTGGGAGGGCGCCTGCCGGATCGGCCGGGCCTTCCCCAGGAGCGTTCCGACCATAGCCGCGCTGGCCAGCCGGGCCTGGTCCGAGCGGACCTACACCGACACCGCGTACAAGGTCTTCACCAGCCCGCGCAAGGTGCGCTTCATCGAGATGGAGTACGCGGTGCCGCGGGCGGCGGCCACCGAGGTCCTGCGCGAGCTGAAGGCGCTGGTGGAACGGAACGACTGGCAGATCAGCTTCCCGGTGGAGGTGCGCTGCGCCCCCGCCGACGACCTGTGGCTCTCCACCGCGAGCGGCCGCGACACCGTCTACATCGCGGTGCACCTCTACCGGGGCACCGCCGAGCAGGGCTACTTCACCGCCGTCGAGCGGCTGATGACCGCCCATCAGGGCCGGCCGCACTGGGGCAAGCTGCACAGCCGGGACGCCGAGTACCTGGCCGGCGTCTACCCGCGCTTCAAGGACTTCACCGAGCTGCGCGACCGGGTCGATCCCGAGCGGCGGTTCGCCAACGCCTACCTGCGCCGGGTGTTGGGGGCCTGAGGCCCGGCCGGAGCTCGAAGCTCAGGGCGAGGCGGGCGCGCCCGGCGGGGTGGGCGTGGCCGCCTGGGTGGACGGAGTCGGTGCGGGCGGGCTCGAGGTCGGCGGCGTGCTCGGCGTCGGGGTCGGGCCGGCCGAGGTGACGGACTCGCTCGGGGTCGGCGACGGGCTCGGCGACGCGCCGCCGCCGGACGCCGAGGCGGCGGGCGAGGCCGACGGCGAGCCGGCCGGCCGGCTCGGGGTGCCGCCACCGCTCGGGCTCGGCGGTGCCGCCGGGACACCGCCGGCCGGCTTCCCCGGGGACGGGTCACTGTGCTTCGAACCGCCGGCCGGGAAGATCGAGGTGCCGCCGCCGTCCTGCCCGGTGGTCATCGAGTTCACGGTCCGCCCGGCGGCCAGCTCGACGATCAGGATCGGCGTCATGGCCAGCGCGAAGACCAGCACGGAGACCGCCGCGTAGGTCCGCCAGCTCCAGCGGCGCCGGGCCCGGAACACCTCGGAGTCGGTCCAGCCGGCCCGCTCGCCCTCGGCGTGCCACGCGGTCGGCAGCGCAGTGGTGTCGGTGAGCGGGACCTGGCGCAGTTCGTTCACCGCGCTGCCGGGGCCCCGCTCGGTCGCCTCCCGCAACTGCTCGCCGGTGCGCCGGAACAGGTGGTGGAAGACCGCGCCCCCGGTCGTGGCGCCGACGCTGACCACGGCAGCGCCGATGATGGTCCCGTACACCCCGAGCTCGGAGGCGAGCACCGCGCCGACCACGGCGGCGAGCGCGCTGGCGGCGACCTGGGCCAGGCTCAGGTCGATCCGGCGGGCGGCCCGCTGCTTCTCCTGCGGCATCGGAGCTCCTCACTGGGTCGTGGGCGGTCGGTATTTCGTCAGGTCGGCTCAGCAGACTCGTCGCGCTGTCCGATAAGCCCGCCTATTGTGCACAAAGAAGGACACAAGGGTCGAAAATCCGGTTTCTTCCAGTCGATATATGTGAAGATGATCACCGTCAGCTGATCGGTGGTCCGCCAACGGGGGCATCGCTCTTGAGATTCCCGTGAATCGCGGGAGACTTGAGCGGCGAGCCGCCCCTGTGGATGCCACGAATGGAGTACTGTTCGTGGAGTCTGAGCCTTCGGTCATCCTCTCGACTGCCCTCAACTACTGGCAGTCAGAACGACAACCTCGGCCCAGGCACGCACGGCGGCGCTCGACCCGAACCGTCGCTCCACATCCACGTGCGGGGAACGGCCGGGAATGTCTGACGCTGCGTCACGGAGAGCGACGCGGCAAACAGGCCACCGTGCCACAGCGGTGTCATCGGACGGAAGTCCGACACGCCGGAGAACTCTGCAAGGTTGTGGCAAGTCGCCAGTGGGCAGGCCACACTCAGTACGGGAGCAGCGACGCAGGTGACGTCGGCAGGCACCACCCGGGAGGTAACCGTGCCCGAACTGCGGGTTGTGGCCGTCAGCAACGACGGCACACGGCTGGTGCTCAAGGCTGCCGACAGCACGGAGTACACCCTCCCCATCGATGAGCGGCTGCGCGCCGCCATCCGCGGTGACCGCCCGCGCCTCGGCCAGATCGAGATCGAGGTCGAGAGCCACCTGCGGCCCCGGGACATCCAGGCGCGGATACGAGCAGGTGCCTCCGCCGAGGAGGTCGCCCAGGCCGCCGGCATCTCGGTGGACCGGGTGCGCCGCTTCGAGGGTCCGGTGCTGGCCGAGCGCGCCTTCATGGCCGAGCGCGCCCGCAAGACCCCGATCCGCCGACCCGGCGAGTCCACCGGCCCGCAGCTCGGGGAGGCCGTCGCCGAGCGCCTGGTGCTGCGCGCCGCCGAGAAGGACACCGAGCGCTGGGACTCCTGGCGGCGTGACGACGGCACCTGGGAGGTGGCCCTCTCCTACCGCTCGGACGGCGAGGGCCGCACCGCGAGTTGGACCTACGACCCGCCCCGGCGCCTGGTCCAGCCGAACGACGACGAGGCCCGCGCGCTGATCGGCGAGAGCGTCGAGCGCGAGGAGGAGTCGGTCTTCCCGTTCATCCCGCGGATCGCCCGGCTGCCCCAGGACCGCCCGCTGCGTCCGATGATCGAGCGGCCCTCGGCCGACCGGATCATGTCGGCGCCCGAGCGGCTGCCGGCCCGGGAGGCCGTCGCGGCCGCCGAGGCGCGGGATTCGCTGACCAGCCTGCTGGACGTGGTCCCGGCCTTCCGTGGCGACCTGACCGTGGGTCCCTCGACCATCGAGGCCGCCCCGGTGGAGGAGGGCCAGGAGGTCGAGGAGCCGGCCGCCGCGGCCGCCGCCCCGGCCGTCGGTGCCGGATCGGCGTACGCGGACATCCTGATGCCGCGCGCGGTCGCCCCGCACCGCGAGCGGCTGGTCGGCACCACCGACCGGCAGGCGGAGGCGGACGGCGTGCGGCCCGGACGGCGGGCCACCGTGCCCAGCTGGGACGAGATCGTCTTCGGCAGCCGCCGGAAGAAGCAGGACTGACGGAACGTCGGAACGAGGGTCGGCCACCCCGAGCGGGGTGGCCGACCCTCGTTGCCACGCCTGCTCAGCCCCGCTCGGCGCCGGTCGCCACCGGCCGCCGCGGGTCGTTCGACCACTCGCTCCACGAGCCCGGGTAGAGCGCCACCTGATGCCCCGCCACCGCGAGCGCCAGTGCCTGGTGCGCCGCCGTCACGCCCGAGCCGCAGTAGACGCCGACCCGCTGCCCCGCCACGCCCAGCGAGCGGAACCGCTCCGCCAGTTGCTCGGCCGGCTTGAAGCGGCCGTCCTCGGCGTTGTTCTCGAAGGTGGGCGCGCTGACCGCGCCGGGGATGTGACCGGCCTTCGGGTCCAGCGGCTCGACCTCGCCGCGGTAGCGCTCCACCGCCCGGGCGTCCAGCAGCAGGCCGCTGCGGGCCAGTTCGGCGGCCTGATCGCCGTCCAGCGTCGGCAGCCCGCCGGGGACCGGGGTGAAGTCGCCCTCGGCCGGCGCGGGCACCTCGGTGGTCTCCGCCGCTGCGGCCGCGCGCCAGGCGGCGATGCCGCCGTCCAGCACCCGGACATCCGGGTGGCCGGCCCAGCGCAGCACCCACCAGGCACGGGCGGCCGCGGTGGCCGGGCCGGCGTCGTAGACCACCACGGCGCGGTCGCCGCGCACTCCGGCCCGGCGCAGCGCCGCGCCGAGTGCCGCCGGGTCCGGCAGCGGGTGGCGGCCGCCGTGGGCGCCGGCCGGCGGTGCGGCCAACTCGCGGTCCAAGTCGACGAAGACCGCGCCGGGCAGGTGCCCCCGCGCGTACTCCGCGGCGCCGATCGAGCCGCCCGCGCCGCCCGAGCCGCCCGAACCGCCCTGGCCTGCGGTGGGTGCCGTGAGCTGCCAGCGGATGTCCAGCAGCACCGGCGGCCGCTCCCCGGCCAGCGCCTTCGCCAACTCCTCGACGGTGATCAGCGGTGAGACCGTGCCGGGGTCCAACTCGGAGGTGTTCTCCAGATCGTCCATGGACGCCATTGTGGTGCCTGAGCTGCCTCACTCACTCCGATGGCGGTCGCCAAGTGGCGCGCTGCGGTCCTTTGTGCGCTCTTTGCCATGATTTCCGCGCGGGCGCCCAGTCTGCCGCCCGCACAGGTGGCACCATCTGCCTGGGGCCCGAGCCGCCGGGCCGGGCGCCCGCGCGAGGAGGTCTGGGATGACGGCGGTGAAGGTCAAAGTGGCTCACGGCACGCCCTGCTGGGTAAGCCTGCTGGTCAATGATCTGGAGCGGGCCAAGGCGTTCTACGGTGCGCTGCTGGGGTGGAGCTTCACCCCCGGCCCCACCGAACTGGGCGCCTATGTGCGGGCCAGCCTGCAGGGGGCCAAGGTGGCCGGGATCGGGCTGGCGCCCCGGCAGCCGGCCCTGCCCACCGAGTGGACCACCTACTTCGCCGTGGACAACGCCGACGAGGTCTCGGCCCGGGTGCGCGAGTGCGGCGGCACCGTGGCGGTGGGCCCGCTGCAGTCCGAGGCGGCCGGTCGGCTGGCGGTGGCGGCCGACCTGTCCGGCGCCTTCTTCGGCCTGTGGGAGGGGCAGGACCACCTCGGCTGGGAGGTGGTCGGGGAACCCGGCGCGCCGGTCTGGAGCGAACTGGTCACCAATGACGAGCCGTTGGCCGCTGCCTTCTACGGCTCGGTGCTGGGACGCTCGGTGGTCGAGGCGGACCCTTCGGCGGTGGCCCGCGGCGAGGAGGACGCCACCCTGCGGGTGGAGGGGCACCGGGTCGCCGGGCTCAAGCAGACCACCGACCTGCGGGACGGCCCGCCGCGCTGGCGGATCTACTTCGCCGTCGCCGACGTGGATCTGACGGTCCGCCAGTGCCTGGCGCTGGGCGGCGCGCTGCTGGTGCAGGCGCACGACACGCCGTACGGCCGGGTGGCCAGGCTCGCCGACCCGGAGGGCGGGCGGTTCTCGGTGGTCAAGCTGCCCTAGCGGGCCCCGACTGCCGGGCGGTCCAGGGCGTCAGGAGCGCTCGAACGGCAGCACGTCCGGCGAGAGGGTGGCCGCCCGGGCGGTCGCGGCGGTGAGCCGGCGGCGGTGGTGACGGCGGCAGAGCACCTCGTAGCCGACCTCGTCCTCGCTGACCGTGACGTCGCCGACCACCACCTGCGGCCCCTCGACCACCATCACCCCGCCGACCGTGCGCGCGTTGTGGGTGGCCCTGGCGCCGCACCAGCAGAGCGCCTGGACCTGCAGGATCTCCACCCGGTCGGCCAGCTCGATCAGCCGTTGCGAGCCGGGGAAGAGCCGGGTGCGGAAGTCGGTGGTGATGCCGAAGGTGAAGACGTCGATGCCCAGCTCGTCCACCACCCGGGCCAACTGGTCGACCTGCTCGGCGGCGTAGAAGTTGGCCTCGTCGCAGATCAGGTAGTCGACCTTGCCGCCGGCCGAGAGCAACTGCACCACGTAGTGCTGGAAGTCGAAGCCCTCGGTCACCTCGACCGCCTCGGCGCGCAGGCCCAGCCGGCTGGAGATGGTGGAGGCGCCGGCCCGGTCGTGCCGGGCGAAGATGATCCCCTGCCGGCCGCGAGCGGCGTGGTTGTGGTTCATCTGCAACGCCAGGGTGGACTTGCCGCAGTCCATCGTGCCGGAGAAGAACACCAGATCAGCCATGGGTGAAGCGTGGGCCTTTCGTGAGCCGAGTGGTCAGCCGAGCGGTCCTCGGCCCGGCGGTCGTCAGGTGCGCCGTCGTCAGGTGCGCCGTTGTCAGGTGCGCGGTCGTCAGGTGCGCGGTCGTCAGGTGCGGACCTCGAGCAGCGGGACCAGCTGTTCGACAGGCGTCATCGAGCCGTGCAGCCCGACCATCGCGGACTCGCCCGGCTCGCTGCGCGAGGCGATCACCGCGACGTCGTCCCGGGCGGCGGCGACCACGTCGCCGATCCGGTGGTAGACCCGGTCGTCGACGGTCGGACCGAACCAGCCCGCCTCGATCGCCTGGTCCCTGGTGGCCACCCACATCCGGTCGCCGAGCACCTCGCTCCACACCGTGTGCACGTCGGCGGCCGCGCCCGGCACCGCGTAGACGTGGCGGGCCCGGGCCTCGCCGCCGAGCAGGGCCACGCCCGCGCTCAGCTCCCAGTCGTCGTCGAAGTCGATCCGGTCCTCGGGCGCGATGTCGATCATGCCGTGGTCGGCCGTGACGTACAGCGCCGAGCGGGCCGGCAACTGCTCGGCCAGCCGCTGGGCGAGGCGGTCGACGGTGTTCAGCATCATCCGCCACTCGTCCGAGTCCACCCCGTAGCGGTGGCCCATCCCATCCAGCTCGCTGACGTACGTGTAGACCAACGCGCGGTCGGTGGCTGCCAGCTGACGGGCCGCCAGGTCCATCCGCTCCTCGCCGGTGGTGCGGCCGAGGAACTCCCCGCCGGAGAGCGCGACCCGGGTCAGCGGGGTCTGCGCGAAGAGCGGCGAGGAGACCTGGCTGGCCGCGACACCCGCGGCGTGCACCCGCTCGAAGACGGTGGGGTAGGGCTGCCAGCTGTGCGGGTCGACCGGCGGCTGCCAGCGCAGCTGGTTCATCAGCACGTTGCGCCCGGGGATCGCCACCGAGTAGCCGGCCAGGCCGTGCAGGCCGGGCGGCAGCCCGGTGCCCACCGAGGCCAGCGAGGTCGCGGTGGTGGCCGGGAACCCGGCCGTCAGCGGGCGCCCGGAACCGCCGAGCGAGCCGCCCAGCAGCGAGTTCAGGAACGGGGCGTACTCGGGGTGACGGCGGATCAGCTCCCAGCCCAGGCCGTCCACCAGGAAGACGCAGACCCGGTCGGCCGGGGCGATCGGCAGCGTGCTGCGGAAGCCGGGCACGCCCATCCCCGCCGCCACCGAGGGCAGCAGGTCGCTGAGCGAGCCGCTGCCGTATCCGGGAGCGGGGGCCTGGGCCGGGTCGAGCAGTTGGAAGTCGTCGTGACCGTGCGGTGCGAGGGGCGACATCATCAGGGCTCTCAGGCCCTGCTGATGGTGGCCTCGGACAGCGCCCGGGCGAAGATCAGTGCCTGGGCCACCGTCTCGGGGCCGTCGCCGGCCTCGCTGACCCGCAACGACAGGTCGTCGGCGGTGGCGGAGCCGGTGTAGCCGTGGTCCGCCTCGCAGTTCGGGTCGGAGCAGCCGGCCGGCTCCAGGTCGATCCGCTGCACCGCGCCCCAGCCGATGGTCAGCACCACCTCGCGCGGCAGCCGGCCAGGGGTGTAGGTCTCCGGGTTGGCGACCATCCGGCTCAGCACCACCGAGCCGATCCGGTCCAGCCGCACGCTCTCGGTGGAGGTGGTCGCGTACGGCACCGGGCTGGTGGCGTCGGCGGTCTGCTCGTCGGTGTGGCTGACCACGAACCGGGTGGCCGTCAGCACCAGGACGGTGACATGCCGCCGGACCTCGTTGGCGTCGAAGGTGGTCTCCTGGTGGACCAGGTAGGAGGTGATCGGCTCGGGGCCCACCGCGGACTCCACGGCCTCGGACACCAGCGCGGGGTAGTAGCCGCTGCGCTCGATCGCCGAGCGCAGATCCTGCGTGGTGGTGGTACCGGTCTTCGCCATAACTCCATCCTGGCATGTCCCACCGACCCGGCGGGCTGGACTGCGCCGTCCGTCCGCGCGAACCGGAGGACCGGTCCTGGCGCGCGGGCGTAACCCAGGAAGGCTACAGGGTGCTCATGGCGCGCGGGCCCAGATCGCTGCGGACAGGCAGCGGCGCGAGCCGTACCTGGGCGGCCAGCACCGACAGCCCGTGCGGGGCGACCACCACCGGTTCGAGGTCCACCACGGCCACCTCCGGCAGGTCGTCGACGAGTTGGGAGACCCGCAGCAGCAGTTCCTCCAGCGCGCCGGTGTCCACCGGGTCGGCGCCCCGCCAGCCGAACAGCAGCGGGGCCGCCCGCACCTCGCGGACCAGCGCGGCCACCTCCAGGTCGGTGGCCGGGATCAGCCGGTGCGCCACGTCGCCGAGCAGCTCGGCCGGGGCGCCGGCCAGCCCGAAGGTGAGGATCGCGCCGGCCGCCGGGTCCACGCTCGCGCCGATCACCGTGTCCACCCCGCGCGCGGCCATCTTCTGCACCACCAGCCCGGCCCGCTGCGCGCCGCCGAGCAGCGCGGCCGCCTCGCGGTGCGCCCGGCGCAGCCCCTCCTCGTCGACCAGGTCCAGCCGGACGCTGCCCAGGTCGGGCCGGTGCCGCAGGTGGGCGGCCGTGGCCTTGAGCGCGACCGGGTAGCCGAACCGGGCCGCGGCGGCCACCGCCCGCTCCTCGTCGGGCGCGGGCAGCGCGCGGTGGACCTCGATGCCGTAGTGCCCGAGCAGCTCGGCGACCTGCTCCTCGGGAAGCCCGAACCGGGCGCCGCCGGGCTGGGTACGGGCCGCCTGGGCGGTGCGGGAGTCCAGGGCCAGCTCGACCAGGCGACGGGCGGCCCCCTCGTCGATCCGGTCGAGCTCGGGCACCCGGGCCGTCTGCTCGGCGCTCTCGGCGGTGCGCCGCCACTCGCCGTAGCGCACGGCGTGCGCCAGCGCGCGCACGGCGCGTTCGGGGGCCGGGTAGGCCGGGACCGGGTACTCACCCGCGCTCAGCACGGCCGGCAGGTCGGTGAGCGCGAGGTGGGTGAGCAGCAGCGGCTTGCCCAGCTGCCGGGCCATCGCCCCCGCGGCCAGCAGACCCTCGCCGATCGCCGGGTCGGTGGCGGGCAGCGCCGGTTCCTCACCGATCGCGATGCTCTGGGTGGTCAGCGGCGGGATGGCGACCGCGATCACCGCGTCCACGGCGCTGTCGCGCAGCGCGGTCTCCAGCGCCACCCGGAAGTGCTCGCCGGTGGCGGCCGTGGTCAGGTCCACCGGGGTGCCGGGGCGCAGGCCCGCGCTCAGGCAGGCGTCGTGGGTGAGCAGGCCGAGCGAGTCGGAATTGCCCACCACCGCCACCCGGTCGCCGGCCGGCAGCGGCTGGTCGGCCAGCAGCTCGCCGGTGTCGAAGAGGTCTGTGATGGTCTCCACCCGGACCACCCCGGCCTGCTGGAAGAGCGCGTCCACGGTGGCGTCGCGCAGGCCGCCCGCGGTCGGCGGCACCGCGTGCCCGGGCGGCAGGCTGCCGGTGTGCCGGGCCCCCTTGACCACCACGATCGGCTTGGCCAGCGCGAGCCGGCGGGCGATCCGGGTGAACTTGCGCGGGTTGCCGAAGGACTCCAGGTAGAGCAGCACCACGTCGGTGGCCTCGTCCTCCTCCCAGTACTGCAGCAGGTCGTTGCCGGAGACGTCGGCCCGGTTGCCCACCGAGGCGAAGGAGGAGACGCCGAGCCCGCGCCGGTGCGCCGCCTCCAGCAGCGCCACCCCGATCGCGCCGGACTGGCAGAAGATCCCGAACCGCCCGGCCGCCGGCAGCACCGGGGCGAGCGAGGCGTTGAGCGGGTGCTCGGGGTCGGTGCTCAGCAGGCCGAAGGCGTTCGGGCCGATCACCCGCATGCCGGCCGCCCGGGCCTGGCGGACCAGCGCACGCTGCCGCTCGCGGCCGGCCGCACCGGTCTCGGCGTAGCCGGCGGTCACCACCACCAGGCCGCGCACGCCGTGCGCACCGCAGTCGGCGACCACCGCGGGCACCGCCTCGACCGGGACGGCGAGCACCGCCAGATCCACCGGCCCCGGGATCTCCAGCACCGAGCGGTGCAGCGGCACGCCCTCCAGCTCGGCGCCGGGCGCGGCGGCGCTGTTCACCGCGTACAGCGGACCGGTGAAGCCGCCGCGCAACGCCCGCAGCAGCGCCCGCCCGGCCGAGTTCTCGGTCCGGGACACCCCGATCACCGCCACCGAACGGGGACTCAGCAGCCGCTGCACCGAGCGGGCTTCGGCGCGGTGCTCGCGGGCCCGCATCACCGCGAGCGAGGCGGCGGTGGGCTCCAGCTCGAACTTCAGGTGCACCACGCCGTCGGCGAAGCTGCGCTTCTGGGTGTACCCGGCGTCGGTGAAGACCTTGGTCATCTTCCGGTTCTCGGGCAGCACCTCGGCGACGAAGCGACGGATCCCGCGCTCCTGGGCGACCGCCGCGATGTGTTCGAGCAGCGCCGAGGCCACCCCGCGGCCCTGGTGGGCGTCCTGCACCAGGAACGCCACCTCGGCGTCCGTGCCCTGCTCGCTGGGGCGGCCCTGCTCGTCGATCCGGTCGTAGCGGACGGTGGCGATGAAGCGGTCACGGACCACCACGGCCAGCGCCACCCGGTCGACGAAGTCGTGGTGGGTGAAGCGCCGGACGTCCTTGTCGGAGAGCCGGGGGTAGGGGGCGAAGAAGCGGAAGTACTTCGACTGGTCGGAGACCTGGGCGTAGAACTCCACCAGGCGCTCGGCGTCGGCCGGCACGATCGGACGGATCCGGGCGGTGCCGCCGTCGCGCAGCAGGATGTCGGCCTCCCAGTGCTGGGGGTAGCCGGGGCCCTCGGCCGGCGCGGTTGCCGCAGTCGGCGCGGTCGGCCCGGCCGGCGCGGTCGGACGGGCTTGGGCCCGGGGGTCGTCCACACGGCCAGGCTATCCGTCGGCGGGCCCGATGGCGCCCGGCGTGCGCGGGCACGGCCGGACCTCACCGCACGGGGCCTCGCCAGTTGCGCGCGGAGCATGCCAGAATGGTCTAGACAACATGTCGAACAGCACCACCTGAAAGGCACGTCTCATGGCTGAGCGCCGCGTCACCATCGGTTGGCCCGAGGGCCTGCACGCCCGTCCCGCCTCCGTCTTCGTGCGGGCGACCGCCTCCCTCGGCGTGCCGGTCACCATCGCCAAGGCCGCCGGCGGCAACCCGGTCAACGCCGCCTCGATGCTCGGCCTGCTGGCCCTCGGCGCCGAGGGCGGCGAGGAGGTCGTGCTGGCCTCCGACGCCCCCGAGGCCGACGCCGCACTGGACCGCCTGGCCACCATGGTCGAGCAGGGCCTGGACGCGCTGCCCGAGGCGTGAGGCCCGCCACGGCCCTCCCACTCCGAAGGGGTGCCCCGATCGCCGCGGGGCACCCCTTCGGCACGCCACGACCCGATGCCACAATCGCCTGGTGCGCGAACTGACCATCGAGACCGCCGCCGAGCTGGGCGACCATCCGATCATCCGCTGGGCGGCCCAGGGCTTCGCCCCCCACATACGGGCCTTCACCCTGGACGGCGCGGTGGCAGTGGCCTCCCCCGCGCTCTCCGGCCGCGACCGGCTCGCCGTGCACGGCCCCGCCGAACCCGCCGCCCGACTGGTCCGCGCCGCACTGCGCGAGGTCGGACCCGGCTACCGACCGATCGGCGAGCGCGACCTGCTCGACTCGGTACTGGCCCGGATACCCGAGCTGCGGCCGGTGCCGCCGTTCTCCTGGATGGACCTGACCGGGCCCGCCGACCTGGCGGCGCCGCCACGCGCCCGCTGGCTGACCCCCGAGGAACTGCCCGAGGCCGCCGCCCTGCTCGACGAGGCGTTCCCCGACTCCTTCGCCCACCCCAACCGCCCCGGCGCCCGCGCCTGGGCCGGCGTCCGTGACGAGACCGGCCGCCTGACCGCCCTGGCCGCCGACGCCTGGAGCGCCCCCGACCTCGGCCTGCTGGCCGGCGTCGCCGCCCACCCGGTGCACGGCCGCGGCCGCGGCCACGCCGAAGCAGCCTGCCGGCTGGTCCTGGACAGCCTGCTGCGCCGCTGCGGCCGAGCCGCCCTGATGGTCGCCGACGCCAACCACGCCGCCATCCGCCTCTACGAACGCCTCGGCCTGCGCCGCCGGTTGGTCATGGCCACTCAGTTGCGGGAGGGTGCAAGCCTGAACTGACGGTACGTCAGTTCCGTGCCGAGCCGTGCAAGGCCGTGCAAAAGCGACCGACGGCTGACAGGCTGAGCGGATGGACCGTCAGGAACGCTCCCGCCTCGCCCACACCCACCACCCCATCACCGCCCCACTCACCGACGAGAGCGTGGCCGCGGTGCTGCGCCGGGCCGTCCGGCACGGGAACGAGCGAGTCCTGCACCTCGGCTGCGGCAGCGGCGCCTGGCTGCTGCGCGCACTGGCCGCCCACCTCGACCTGACCGCCGACGGGGTCGACCCGGACCCGGCCGCGCTGACCGAGGCCCGGATCGCCGCCGAACACCTCGGCGTGATCCGCCGCCTGGGCCTGCACCACAAGGCACCGGCCGAATTCACCCCGCCGCACCCCTACGACCTGGTGCTCTGCATCGGAGCCACCCCCGCCTTCGACACCCTGGCCGCCACCCTCAGCGCTGCCGACCACCACCTGTCCCCCGGCGGCACCCTGCTGCTCGGCACCGGCTACTGGCAGCGCCCACCCGACCGGGCAGCCCGCGAAAGCGTCGGCCACGACCTCGTCGACCTGCCCACCCTGACCGACCACCTCACCACCGCCGGCTGGCTCCCCGTCCACGGCCACACCAGCACCCGCGCCGAACTGGACGACTACGAGTGGTCCTGGTCCGGCGCCCTCACCGAATGGGCCCTGGACCACCCCGCCCACCCCGCCGCCACCGAGGCCACCCAGGCCGCCGCCGAGCACCGCACCGCCTGGCTGCGGGGGTACCGGGAGGCGTTCGGGTTCGTGACGCTGCTGCTGCGACGGGCGGAGTGAGCGGGCCGCAAGGGAACGACTGTTCGGATCAGTACACACCTTCGACTGAATGATGCTCAGTTCGATTCTCGTTGTGGGCAACTGCGCCGAATGCTGCGAGACATGGCCTACATCGATCTCCAGAACCCGGACCACGCCTACGCTTTCGGCTTCCTCCAGGCCGACGGGCACCTCTCTGAGCAGAGCCGCAATAGGGGACGGCTTGCAGTGGAGCTGGCAGCACGCGACGCCCCGCTCCTGGAGGCGTTCCAGCGGCTCTTCCCGGTGAAGAGCAGCATCGGGTACCGGACCCGCACGACGAACTTCTCCGCCAGGAGCGACACCGCCACCTGGACCGTCTGGGCGCTGGAGTTCCGGCAGGAGATCCGAGCTCTCGGCCTGCCGGTCGGCCGGAAGTCCCAGAGCATTGCCCCGCCCCAGGCTCCGCACTCCGAACCTGACTACCTGCGCGGGCTCATCGACGCCGACGGCTCGATCGGGCGCACGGCCCAAGACCTTCCGTTCGTCAGTCTGACCACAGCAAGCGACGCGATCATCTGGTACTTCAGCAACTACGTCAGGCAACTGACCGGCACCGTCCACACGCCGAATCGCAATCAGCGAGACCAGATCTACAACCTCATGTACACCATCGAGGATGCGGTGGAGCTGGCACGCACGCTCTACTATCCCGGCTGTCTGGCCCTGCCGAGAAAGCTCGCG
The DNA here is from genome assembly GCF_041262605.1 of Kitasatospora sp. GAS1066B. NCBI lineage: Bacteria > Bacillati > Actinomycetota > Actinomycetes > Kitasatosporales > Streptomycetaceae > Kitasatospora > Kitasatospora sp. GAS1066B. Next base: position 102,847 of record NZ_JBGCCO010000026.1, on the reverse strand, counting down.
GCCAGCGAGCACGTCATGGGATGGACACGGCCGCCCGGCTCGCGAAGGGTCCGCCGACAGACTTGGACGGCCGAGCAGGACCAGATCCTGCTCGGTGCCGCGACAATAACTCAGGCCGCAGCAGCACTCGACCGGTCCGAGCAGAGCTGCGCGATGCGCCGTTGGCGTCTGCTCGGACCGGCACGCCCCAGGGTGCGGTTTCCCTCACCCCGGAGTGAAGTCAGCCCTTGACGTTGATCACCTGCTTGAGCTGGGCGACGATCTCCACCAGATCACGCTGCTGCTCCATGACCTTCTCGATCGACTTGTAGGCCCCAGGAATCTCGTCCAGCACCCCGGCGTCCTTCCGGCACTCCACCCCCCGGGTCTGCTCCTCCAGGTCCCGCACCGTGAACCGCTTCTTGGCGGCGGTCCGACTCATCTTCCGACCCGCGCCGTGCGACGCTGAGTTGAACGCCGCCTCGTTACCCAGGCCACGAACGATGAACGAGCTGGTGCCCATCGAGCCCGGGATGATTCCGAAGTCGCCGGTGCCGGCCCGGATCGCGCCCTTGCGGGTGACCAGCAGGTCAAGTCCGTCGTAGCGCTCCTCCGCGACGTAGTTGTGGTGGCAGCTGATCTCCTGGTCGAAAGTGACCTTGGTGCGCGCGAACTCACGCCTGAGCACGTCCTTGAACAGTGCCATCATGACCGCGCGGTTGTTCTTGGCGTACTCCTGTGCCCAGTACAGGTCCTGCCGGTAAGCCGCCATCTGCGGGGTGTCCGAGATGAAGACGGCCAGGTCGCGGTCGACCAGCCCTTGGTTGTGCGGAAGCGAACGGGCGACCGTCATGTGGTGCTCCGCCAGTTCCTTGCCGATGTTGCGGGAGCCGGAGTGCAGCATCAGCCAGACAGCGCCGGAGAGATCTGTACAAACTTCAATCAGATGATTCCCCGAGCCCAGCGTCCCCATCTGCTGCATCGCCCGCTCGCGCCGCCACTTCACCTCCGGCGCCACGCCCTCGAACCGCTCCCAGAAGTCCTCCCATCCCGCCGTACGGAAGCCGTGCAGCGAACCCGGGTCCACCGGCTCGCTGTGCAGCCCCCGCCCGACCGGGATCGCCTGCTCGATCTTGGACCGCAGCCGGCTCAGGTCGTCCGGCAGGTCGCGGGCGTTGAGCGAGGTCTTGACCGCGCTCATGCCGCAGCCGATGTCCACGCCGACCGCGGCCGGGCAGACCGCGCCCTTCATGGCGATCACGGAACCCACGGTGGCGCCCTTGCCCAGGTGGACGTCCGGCATCACGGCCAGGCCGTGCAGCCACGGCAGGGTGGAGATGTTGCGCAGCTGCTGCATCGCCGCGCCTTCGACGGTGGCCGGGTCGGCCCACATCCGGATGGGGACCCGCGCGCCGGGTACTTCGGTGTACGACATGGTGAAACTGACCCCCAAAGGTCGACAGATCAAGCGTAGGACTGCCACGCGAAGCGTCCGGCGTGGCTCGGGAAGGCTGTGGAAAAGCCGGGGCCTGTGGAAACTCAGGCGGCGCGGCGGCGTCGGCGGGCCGAGGCGGCGCACGAGGACGGCCTCGGGGAGCGCAGGGCGCGGCTGCTGCGCCTGCCGGTTGGCTCGACCCGCATGATGACCGCCTCCTCTCGTTCACTCGGCTGTTCGCTCGACCGGTCCGTTCGACCGGTGCTATCAACCCACAGAGCGGCGCAGGCGTGCAACGCAAATACGCGGGAGGCCTGGCGGGCATGCCCGCCAGGCCTCCTGATCAGGGGTCAGCCTCAGTTGGCGACCACGGTGACCTCGCCGATGCCCAGCTCCTTGACCTCGTCCGCGATCACCGAGGCGTCGCCGACCAGCACCGTCACCAGGCGCTCGGGCGGGAAGGCGGCGACCACGGCTTCGGTGGCGGCGGCCGTGTCGAGGGCGGCCAGCAGCCGGTAGACCTCGGCCTGGTAGTCGTCGGGCAGGTGCTGCTCGACCTGGTCGGCCAGGGTGGCGGCGACCGAGCCGGCCGTCTCGTACTTCAGCGGGGCGACGCCGACCAGGAACTGCACGGCCTCCTCGCGCTCGCTGTCGGTGAGGCCCTCGGCCGCCAGGGTGCGCAGGATGGTCCAGGTGTCGGCGAGCGCGGGGGCGGTGGAGGCGGTGTCCACCGAGCCGCTGATCGCCAGCAGGGCCCGGCCTGAGCCGTCCGCGTTGGAGCGCAGCGGCTGGGCGAAGGCCCGCACGCCGTAGGTGTAGCCCTTCTCCTCGCGCAGCACCTTGTCCAGCCGGGAGGTCAGGGTGCCGCCCAGGCAGTAGGTGCCGAGGATCTGCGCGGCCCAGTCGGGGTCGTGGCGGTCGGGGCCGATCCGGCCGATCAGCACCTGGGTCTGCACCGAGCCGGGCCGATCCACGATGATCACCCGGCCGCGGTCGTCGGCGGTGACCGCGGCGGCGGTGCTGGGCTCGGCCTTCTCGCCGGTCCAGCGGCCCAGGGTTGACTCCAGCATGGCCGGCAGGTCGACGCCGGTGAGGTCGCCGACGACCACCAGGGTGGCGGTGGTGGGACGGACGTGCGCGGCGTAGAAGGCCTGGACGGCCGCGCGGTCGATCCCCTTGACGGTCTCGGCGGTGCCGGAGCGGGGCCGGGAGAGCCGGTCGGCGGCGGCGAACAGGTCGGCGTAGAGCGCCTTTGCGGCGCGCCGGGCCGGGTTGGCCTGCTCGTGGACGATCTCGTCCAGCCGGTTGGCGACCAGTCGCTCGATCTCGTCGGCGGGCAGCGCGGGTGCCCGCAGCGCGTCGGCGAGCAGCGTCAGGCCACGCTCCAGGCGGGAGGCGGGAACCTCCAGGATGACCCGGATGCAGGGGTGGTCGGCGTGCGCGTCCAGGGTGGCGCCGGCGCGCTCCAACTCGCCGGCGAACTCCTCGGCGGTGAGCGTGTCGGTGCCCTCGCTGAGCGCCCGGGCCAGGATGGTGGCCACCCCGTCCAGGCCCTCGGGCTCGGCGGCGAGCGGTGCGTCGAGCAGCACCTCGATGGCGACCAGCTGCTGGCCGGGGCGGTCGCAGTGCAGCACCGTCAGGCCGTTGGCCAGGGCGAGGCGATCGGGTGCGGGGAACGCCCAGGGGGTGGGCGTGCCGGGCTCCGGCTGCGGGTGGAAGGTCATGGCGGGAACGTAGGCGCTCATGCGGCGTCCTCCTCGGCAGCGTCGTTGGCAGCGGCTGTGTCGGGCAGCGGCTCGTAGACCAGGACCGCTCGGTTGTCGGGGCGCAGTCGGGCGGCGGCGACCGCCTTGACCTCCTCGGCGGTGACGTCGAGCACCTTGCCGAGGGCGCTGTTGACCAGCTTGGGGTCGCCGAACAGGACGGCGTAGCGGCAGAGTTCGTCGGCCCGGCCGGCGACGGTGGTGAGCCGGTCGAGCCACTCGCGCTCGATCTGGGCCTGGGCGCGCTCGAGTTCCTCGGCGGTGGGGCCGTCGGTGGCGAACCTGGCCAGTTCCTCGTCGACGGCGAGTTCGATCTGCTGGATGGTGGCCTCGCCGGAGGTCTTGACGTCCAGCCAGCCGAGCGAGGGGGCGCCGGCCAGTCGCAGCAGGCCGAAGCCGGCCGAGACGGCGGTGCGGTCGCGGCGGACCAGGCGGTTGTAGAGGCGGCTGGACTCGCCGGAGCCGAGCACGGTGAGGGCCAGGTCGGCGGCGTCGGCCTCGCGGCTGCCGTCGTGCGGCAGGCGGTAGGCGGCCATCAGCGCGCGGGACGGGACCTCCTCCTCGATCAGCTCGCGGACCTCCTGGCCCATGGTCTCGGGCAGCGTGCCGTCGCGCGGCGGCTGCTTGCCGTCGTGGGCGGGGATGCTGCCGAAGTACTTCTCGACCCAGGCGATGGTCTGCTCCGGGTCGATGTCGCCGACCACCGAGAGCACCGCGTTGTTGGGCGCGTAGTAGGTGCGGAAGAACGTCCGGGCGTCCTCCAGGGTGGCGGCGTCCAGGTCGGCCATCGAGCCGATCGGGGTGTGGTGGTACGGGTGTTCGCCGGGGAAGGAGAGTGCGGTGAGCTTCTCGAAGGCGGTGCCGTAGGGGACGTTGTCGTAGCGCTGGCGGCGCTCGTTCTTGACCACGTCGCGCTGGTTCTCCATCGACGCGTCGTCGAGGGCGGCCAGCAGCGAGCCCATCCGGTCGGCCTCCAGCCAGAGGGCGAGCTCCAACTGGTGGGTGGGCATGGTCTCGAAGTAGTTGGTGCGCTCGAAGCTGGTGGTGCCGTTGAGCGAGCCGCCGGCCCCCTGGACCAGCTCGAAGTGCCCGTTGTTGGAGACGTTGGCGGAGCCCTGGAACATCAGGTGCTCGAAGAGGTGCGCCAGCCCGGTGCGGCCCTTCACCTCGTGGCGGGAGCCCACGTCGTACCAGAGGCAGACGGCGGCCACCGGGGTGAGGTGGTCCTCGGAGAGCACCACGCGCAGGCCGTTGGCCAGGCGGTGCTCGGTGATGGCGATGCCTCCGTTGTCGGAGGCGGGGGCCGGGTTGGCCATGCGCTCGGATCCTTCCCGTCAGGTTGGTCAGGGGTCTCTACCGCCCCCATTGTGGTGCAACGCGTACGGTGCCGGGATGAGTCCGCGCGCGCTGCCCGTTCGCCACCGGCGGAAGCCGATCGGCTTTCACCGGGACGAGCGGGAAGCGGCCCTTGACGAGGGGTGTCCGTGCGAGGGTCCACAATGGGGGGCGCCGTATCCCCCGGTGACGACATGTGAAGCAGCTGACAGACGCAAGGGAGCCCCGCCGCGATGGCCCGCCGCAGTTCGCCGACCCCGCCACCCGGAGACTTCGAGGAGCGGATCCTCGATGTCGACGTCGTGGACGAGATGCAGGCTTCCTACCTTGAGTACGCCTACTCGGTGATCTACTCGCGCGCCCTGCCGGACGCGCGGGACGGTCTCAAGCCGGTGCACCGGCGAATCCTCTACCAGGCCAACGAGATGGGCCTGCGCCCGGAGCGCTCGCATGTGAAGTGCGCCCGGGTGGTCGGCGAGGTGATGGGTCGGCTGCATCCGCACGGTGATGCCTCGATCTACGACTCGATCGTCCGGATGGCACAGCCGTTCTCGATGCGGGTGCCGCTGATCGACGGCCACGGGAACTTCGGTTCGCTCGGCAACGACGACCCGCCGGCCGCGATGCGGTACACCGAGTCGCGGCTGACCGCGGCCTCGATGGCGCTGGTGGAGTCGATTCACGAGGAGACCGTCGACTTCACTCCGAACTACGACGGCAGCGAGCAGGAGCCGGTGGTGCTGCCGGCCGCCTTCCCCAACCTGCTGGTGAACGGCGCCACCGGCATCGCGGTCGGCATGGCGACCAACATGCCGCCGCACAACCTGTCCGAGGTGGTGGCCGCCGCCCGGCATCTGATCAAGCATCCGAACGCCGACCTCGACACCCTGATGCGCTTCATCCCCGGCCCCGATCTGCCGACCGGCGGCCGGATCGTGGGCCTGTCGGGCATCCGGGACGCCTACGAGAGCGGCCGCGGCACCTTCAAGATCCGCGCCACCTCGACGATCGAGAACGTCACCGCCCGCCGCAAGGGCATCGTGGTGACCGAACTGCCCTTCTCGGTCGGCCCGGAGAAGGTGATCTCCAAGATCAAGGACCTGGTCAACGCCAAGAAGCTGCAGGGCGTCGCGGACGTCAAGGATCTGACGGACCGTGCGCACGGCCTGCGGCTGGTGATCGAGGTCAAGAACGGCTTCGTTCCCGAGGCGTTGCTGGAGCAGCTCTACAAGCTGACGCCGCTGGAGGAGAACTTCGGCATCAACAACGTGGCGCTGGTCGACGGCCAGCCGCTCACGCTGGGGCTGAAGGAGCTGCTCGAGGTCTACGTCGACCACCGCTTCGAGGTGGTCCGCCGGCGCAGCGAGTTCCGCCGGCGGAAGCGGCAGGAGCGGCTGCACCTCGTCGAGGGCCTGCTGGTGGCGCTGGTCGACATCGACGAGGTCATCGCGCTGATCCGGTCCAGTGACAACGCGACGCAGGCCAAGGAGCGCCTGATCGAGCGCTTCTCGCTCTCCGAGGTGCAGACCGCGTACATCCTGGACACCCCGCTGCGCCGGCTGACCCGGTTCGACCGGGTCGAGCTGGAGGCGGAGCAGAGCAAGCTGCTCACCGAGATCGCGGAGCTGACCGAGATCCTGGAGTCGGACACCAAGCTGCGCGGCGTGGTCTCCGGCGAGCTGGGCGCGGTGGCCAAGCAGTTCGGCACCGAGCGGCGCACCGCGCTGCTGGAGGCCGGCGCGCTGCCCTCGGCGTCGCTCGCGGTGCCGCTGGAGGTGGCGGACGACCCGTGCCGGGTGCTGCTCTCCTCCACCGGTCTGCTGGCCCGGACGGCGGACGGCGAGCCGAGCCCTGCGCCGGAGAACCGGGCGAAGCACGACGTGATCGTCTCCTCGGTGCCGGCCACGGCGCGCGGCGATGTGGGCGCGGTGACCTCGGCCGGGCGGGTGCTGCGGCTGCCGGTGATCGACCTGCCGGCCCTGCCGCCGCAGCCGACCCTGTCGCTGGCCGGCGGGGCCCAGGTGTCGGAGTTCCTGAAGCTGGACGCCGGTGAGCGGTTGATCGCGCTGACCACGCTGGACGAGTCCTCGCCGGGTCTGGCGCTGGGCACCGTGCAGGGTGTGGTCAAGCGGGTGGTTCCGGAGTGGCCGGCCAACAAGGACGAGTTCGAGGTGATCGGGCTCAAGGACGGTGACGAGCTGGTGGGCGCGGTCGAGTTGCGCACCGGCGAGGAGGAGCTGGTCTTCCTCACCAGCGATGCCCAGCTGCTGCGTTACCCGGCGAGCCAGGTCCGGCCGCAGGGCCGCCCGGCCGGCGGCATGGCCGGGATCAAGCTGGCGGACGGGGCGCGGGTGATCTCGTTCACGGCGGTGGATCCGGCGGCGGACGCGGTGGTGATCTCGGTGGCGGGCGCCTCGGGCACGCTCACCGGTGAGGCGCAGACCAGTTGGAAGCTCACGCCGTTCGAGCTGTATCCGCGCAAGGGGCGGGCCACCGGTGGGGTGCGCTGCCAGCGCTTCCTGCGTGGCGAGGATTCGCTGGCCTTCGCCTGGGCGGGCCCGGCGCCGGCCCGGGCGGCGGCGGCGAACGGCTCGCCGGTGCCGCTGCCGGAGCGCGACCCGCGCCGGGACGGCTCGGGGACTCCGGTCAGCACGCCGATCGCGGCGGTGGCCGGACCGGCCTGACCTCGCCTTCCGTCCCACCCGGGCGCCCCACCGCACGGCGGTAGGGTGCCCGGGTGAGCATCTGTACGAGTCTGTCCAACGAGCTGGCCGAGCCGCTGGCCGCCACCGCGGCCACCGCGACCACCTGGCTGCTGATCGAGCAGAGCGGCCCGTGGGGCGCCAAGGCGCTGACTGAGAGTCACCTCGACGCGGAGCTGGGGCGGGCGCTGGACGCGGCCTGCGCGGGCACCGGGGTGCGGGTGGCGCTGATCCGCCACCCGGGACGGCACGCCGACGACCGACCGGCGGCCGGCCACCAGGTGATCCTCGCGCACACGGTGCCCGGGCGGGGGTGGATCCGCCGGGCCGAGCTGGCGGACGTCGCCGAGCTGCTCTCGCTGGACCTGGCCGCGGCGGGCGCGGGCGAGCACGGCGGCTTCGGCACCCCGCACACCGGCGGCCCGCTGGCCCTGGTGTGCACCAACGGCCGGCGCGACCGCTGCTGCGCGCTGCTCGGCCGCCCGCTGGCCGCCGAGCTGGCCGCCGCCGGGCACACCGAGGTCTGGGAGGTCACCCACCTGGGCGGCCACCGCTTCTCCCCCACCATGCTGGTGCTGCCGTACGGCTACGCGTACGGGCGGCTGACCGACGCCGCGGCCAAGGAGGTGCTGGCGGCCACCGCCGCCGGGCAGATGGTGCCGCGCTGGTCGCGCGGCCGCTCCTGCTGGGACCGGCCGGCCCAGGCCGCCGAGCAGGCCGTCCGCGAGCTGGTCGAGGAGAGCGCGGCGGAGGCGCTGACCGTGACTCAGCAGTCGCTCTCGGCGGGCGAGTGGCGCTGCCGGGTGCGGCACGGCGACGGCCGCGAGTGGCTGGTCGAGGTGGTGCGGGCGCTGAGCGAGCCGCCCCGCCCGGAGAGCTGCGCCAAGGCGCCGGGCACGCCGGTGCGGATGGACGTGCGGTCGGTGGTGGCAGGCTAGGGCCTCTCTTACGGATCTTGCCGGGCGCGCGACGCCGGGCAAGATCCGTAAGAGAGGCCCTAGGTCGCACCATCGCGCTCGGTCACTGAGCGTGCACCCTCGGTCGGCGCAGTCCACGACGCGGTCCGGCTCGCGAGCTGCTTAGCGTGGCGGCCGTGGGACTCCCCCACGCGGACAGCTCTCCGCCCGCTCCGTTCCCGGGGCCGACGGAGGCCGCGGACCCCGCGGCGCCGCGCGGAGCGGGCCGTTTCGGTCCGGTCCGCCGTCCCGGCCCCGGCCGGGCGTACGGAAGGGATGCACCGGACATGAAACCGGACCTCAACCCGGACCTGATCTCTGCCGATCCGATAGCCGGCCGGCCCTCCTCCAGCGCCGAGCACGGTGCGCACCACCGGGCCGGCCGCCTGCGCCACCGGGTCGGCCTGGCCGCCGCGATCGTCGCGGGCGCCGGCTCGATCGGCCTGGGCGCCGACCTGGCGAGCGCGGCCCCGCTGCCCGAGCACCTCGCCCTCTCGTCCGGGCTGGTCAGCGCCGACCGTTCGGCGAGCGTCACCAACGGCGACATCCACCAGGGCTGGGACGGCTCGGTCTACTGGTTCCAGAACAGCGCCGGCGAATGGCGCTACACCAAGCACCACGACATCTACCTCAACCGGATCGGCTCGAACAGCGACAACACCGGCACCGGCACCGGCGACATACAGCAGGGCTGGGACGGCTCGGTCTACTGGTTCCAGAACAGCAGCGGCGAATGGCGCTACACCAGCCACCGCGACACCTACCTGAACCGGATCGGTTCGAACAGCGACAGCAGCGGTAGTGGCAGCGGCAGCACCGGCGTGACCAACGGCGACATCCAGCAGGGCTGGGACGGCTCGGTCTACTGGTTCCAGAACAGCGCCGGCGAATGGCGCTACACCAGCCACCGCGACATCTACCTGAGCCGGATCGGTTCGAACGGCGACAGCAGCGGTAGTGGCAGCGGCACCGGCACCGGCACCGGCGACCAGTCCGCCGCCACGTCTAACGCCTCCAGCGGCGATGTCGAGGCCGCCATCGCGTTCGCCCAGGCCCAGCTCGGCAAGCCCTTCATCTGGGGCGGCAACGGCCCGGACGGCTACGACTGCTCCGGCCTCACCCAGCAGTCCTTCCGACGCACCGACGTCTCGCTGCCCCGGATCGCCGACGAGCAGTACTCCGCCACCACGCCGGTGAGCGCGAGCCGGATGCAGCGCGGGGACCTGCTCTTCTGGTCCTACGACGGCAGCGTCAGCGGGATCCATCACGTCGCCATCTACCTCGGCGACAACCGCTACATCGAGGCCGCGCACCCCGGCACCACCGTCCGGATCTCGCATCTGAACAGCGGCTACTTCCCGAGCTTCGTCTCTCGCCCGTGACCTTCACGGCCACTGCGCCGGGCCCCGGTCGCCGCTCGCGACCGGGGCCCGCGAGTGTCCGCCCGGCGCGGTCAGACCGCGCCGGCACCGGTGAGCGAACGCACCTCCAGCTCGGCGAACTTGTCCGGGTCCGCCCGCTCCTCGCCGCTGACCGTGCCCACCCAGCCGAGCAGGAAGCCGAGCGGGATGGAGATCAGCCCCGGGTTCTCCAGCGGGAACCAGTGGAAGTCCACACCGGGGAACATCGCGGTCCTGCTGCCGGAGACGACCGGTGAGAAGACCACCAGGACCAGCGCCGGCACCAGGCCGCCGTAGGTCGACCAGCAGGCGCCACGGGTGGTGAAGCGGCGCCAGAAGAGGCTGTAGAGCAGCGTGGGCAGGTTGGCCGAGGCCGCCACCGCGAAGGCGAGACTGACCAGGAAGGCGACGTTCAGCCGCTGGGCGAAGAGGCTCAGCACGACCGCCAGGCCGCCGATCACCACCGCCGCCAGCCGTGCCACCACCACCTCCTGACGATCCGTCACGGCTGGCCGGTCCGCCCGGCGGAAGGCCTGGGCGTACAGGTCATGGGCGAAGGAGACCGAGGAGGCCAGGGTGAGGCCGGCCACCACCGCGAGGATCGTGGCGAAGGCGATGGCGGAGGTGACGGCGAACAACAGGGTGCCGCCGGTGCTCCCCTCGCCGCCGCCCAGGTTGAGCGCGAGCAGCGGGACGGCGGTGTTCCCGGCCGAGTTGGCGGCCTTCACCGCCTTGGAGCCGACCAGCGCGGTGGCGCCGAGGCCGAGCACGATGGTCATCAGGTAGAAGGCGCCGACCAGGCCGATCGCCCAGACCGTCGAGCGGCGGGCGGCGCGGGCGGTGGGCACGGTGTAGAAGCGGGACAGGATGTGCGGCAGGCCCGCCGTCCCCAGCACCAGGGCCAGGCCCAGGCTGACGAAGTCGAGCCGGTCGGTGACCGAGCCCCCGTACTTGAGGCCCGGCTCCAGGTAGCGGTCGCCCGCGCCGCTGCTGCGGGCCGCGGCGTGCATCAGCTCACCGAGGTCGCCCTGGAAGTGGACCAGCACCCAGACGGTGAGCAGCACGGCGCCGATCATCAGCATCATGGCCTTGACGATCTGGATCCAGGTGGTGGCCCGCATGCCGCCGACCGTCACATAGATGATCATCAGGGCGCCGACGGCGACGATGGTCCAGGTCTTCGCGGCGGCTCCGGTGGTGCCCAGCAGCAGGGCGACCAAGCTGCCCGCGCCGACCATCTGGGCGATCAGGTAGAGCAGGGTGACCACCACGCTGGCGCTGCCGGCCGCCGCGCGGACCGGACGCTCGCGCATCCGGGTGGCCAGCACGTCGGCCAGCGTGTACCGGCCGGTGTTGCGCACCAGTTCGGCCACCCACATCAGCACGACCAGCCAGGCGACCAGGAAGCCGATGCTGTAGAGCATGCCGTCGTAGCCGTACAGGGCGATCAGGCCGGTCACGCCGAGGAAGGAGGCGGCCGAGAGGTAGTCGCCGGAGAGCGCGATGCCGTTCTGCAGCGGGCCGAAGTCCCGTCCGCCGGCGTAGAAGTCCTCGGCGGCCTGGCCCCGGCGCCCGACCCAGAGGGTGATGGCCAGGGTGATCACCACCACCAGGGCGAAGAGCACCACGGCCAGTTCGTGATGCCGGCCCCCGGTGACGACGACGGGCCTGGTGGTGATCGCGGCGGCGATGAACGCGGTAGGTGTCATCGCAGCTGGTCCTGGGTCTCCCAGCGCAGGCCGAGCGCGGCTCGGTCCCGCTTGCTACGGGCGTTGCGGGCGTAGAGCCAGGTGATCAGGAAGGTCGAGACGAACTGCAGCAGCCCCAGCACCCAGGCCACGCTGAACGGACCGACGAGCTGAGTGCGCATCAGGTCCGGTGCGACCGCCTGGGCGGTCACATAGCCGAGGTACCAGCCGAGGAAGACGGCGGTGGCCGGGAAGACGAACCTCCGGTAGTCCCGCCGGATCTCCCGGAAGGCGTCGCTCTGCTGGACCTCCCGGTAGACCTCCGCGAACGCCGGGTCCGGCATGCGCGGGGGCGACTGGAGCGACCGCTGGGCCGGGACGGCGGACCGCGCCGCGCCGACCCGCGGGCGGGCCGACCGCTTGGCCGCGTCGGGCTTGCCCGGGGTGGACCACCAGTCGAACCGATGGCCCTGTCGGGGCGTGGGACCGGGTGATCCGGTGACTTCGTGCTGTGCCAAAGCTGCTCCCTGGACGGGATGCACCACCGAGCGGTGGGCGTCGGAGATCGGCACCGGGCACTCCGGACGACCCGCCCCGAAGATCCATTCGGCGTACCGACGGAGCCCTGACGGGTCCAATCATGGCGGGTCGAAATCCGAAATATGGCATTCAGCCAGGCATTTCACCCAATGAGGTGAGATCAGTCAGCCTGCGAACCACGGGAAAGACCATGCCTGAACGCATAACTGACCGCTTGTGCCCGATCTCGAACGGCGGTCTTCGCGAACAGGTTGTTGATGTGCGTCTTCACCGTGGCCGGACTGACGAAGAGCGCCTCGGCGATCTCGGCGTTGGAGAGACCGTCGGCGATCAGCGCGAGCACCTCGGCCTCACGGGCCGTCAGACCGTCGGGCAGCGGCTGCGGTTGGCGGGCGGACCGGGGCTGCTGCAGCCTGTCCACCGATTCGTCCACAGCGCCGGCCGAGGCGGTCGAGGGCGCGCTCGGCCCGGCGAGCCGCTCCAGCAGCCGCCGCTGCACCTGCGGCGAGAGACCCGCCGCACCCGCCCGGACATCGGCGATGGCCCGGGCGATCTCCTCCGCGCCGGCGTCCTTGGTGAGGTAGCCGCGGGCACCGGCCTGGAGCGCGGCGAAGAGCGAGTCGTCATCGGCGTAGGTGGTGAGCACCACGACCTCGGTACCGGGGTGCTGGGCCCGGATCAGCCGGGTGGCCTCGACGCCGTCGCAGCGCGGCATCCGAAGGTCCATCAGGACCACGTCCGGCGCGTGCTCCGCCACCAACCGGACCGCCTCCTCACCGTCCGTGGCCGCCCCCACCACCTCGATGCCGGGCAGCAGGCCCAGCAGCATGACGATGCCTTCGCGCACCACCGTCTGGTCGTCCGCCACCAACACCCGGGTCGCCGTCCCCGCGCCACCGGCACCGCTCTGCCCGTTCACCCGCCACCCCACTCACTGTTCGATCTCACTGGACCCGCTGCCCGCCCGTTCTACCGCGCCGATCCCGCCCCGGTCACCTCGACGGCGTCAGGTCGGCAGCCGCAGCAGCACCAGCCAGCCGCCGTCGTCCGGCCCGGCCGTCAGGCTGCCACCGAGCAGCTCGGCCCGTTCCCGCATCCCCAGCAACCCGTAGCCGCTGCCGCTCGCGGCCAGTTCGGCCGCGCCGGGGTCCGTGGGTGCGCCACTGTTCCTGACCGCCAGTTCGACCGCCTGGTCGAGGTAGCGCAGCGTCACGGTGCGCCGGGCGCGCGGGGCATGCTTGCGGACGTTGGTGAGCGCCTCCTGCGCGGTGCGCCGCACCGCCAGCCCGGCCTCGGCGCCGAGCGGCCGGGGCGTGCCCGTCACGGTCAGCGTGGCCTGCTCCTGTCCGGCCAGCTCCAGCAGGAACTCGCCGACCGGGGTGAACTCGCCGCGCAGCGCGGAGAGCGCCTGCTTGGTCTCGACCAGCCCCTCCTGCGCCATCCGCCGGGCCGCCACCACCCGGTCCCTGATCTGCTCCCGCTCGGCCCCGCTGTCCAGCATCAGCCGGGCCGCCTCCAGGTGGACCAGCTGGGCGGAGAGGCTGTGCGCCAGCACGTCGTGGATCTCCCGGGCGATCCGGGCCCGCTCGGCCAGTGCCGCGCTCTCCGCCTCGGCCGCCCGCGCGGCCCGCTCCTGTTGCAGCAACCGCTGGGCGGTGGCCCGGGCCTCGGCGTCCAGCCGGAGCAGATAACCCAGCAGCACCAGGCCGGCCACCGTGGCGACCAGCGCCAGGAGACTGTCGTGGGTGGCCAGCGCATAGGACGCGAGCGCTCCCCCGCAGGTCGGCAGCGCCGCCGCCAGCGGCAGCCGGAGCAACCCGACGACGGCGAGCCCGCACCAGATCACGTTGGCCAGCAGCGCCGCGCCCACCTGGTCCGCCACCGCGCCGACGATCAGCAGCAGGGCGACGGCCGGCAGCGCCCAGCGGATCAGGTGCCGTCGGCTGCTGTGGATGAACAGCTGGAAGAGCCCGACCGCCGCCAGCAGCGCCAGCACCGCGACGACGGCGTCCGCCCCGGTGAACCGGCTGGCCCTGACGGTCCCGAGCAGGACCGTCAGGGCCAGCGCCACCCGCCCTGCGACGCTGAGCAGCCGGCCCGGCTGGGAGCGCTCCTCGCGGGCCAGGGCCTCCCGCGAGGGCCAGCGCGTCCAGGTATCCAACTGCACGGATGCTCCTCCGGTGGCGGTGCTGATGGGTCAGCCCACCGCGCTCAGCGTGTGCGGGGCGGCGTCCAGGCCCCGGGCCCTCCAGTTCACCACGGCGCCACGGACCAGCAGCAGCGCCCCGATGGTGAGGTACAGCGCTTGGGCGCTCTGGTGGACGTGCAGTGCCGAGCCGAGGCCGTAGAGCCCGATCCGTACCACGATCATGCCTGCCCAGGCCGCCACGGTGGCGACGGTGCCCTTGGTCCAGACGCTGCCGTCGCTCGCCCGCCAGATCCGCACCGTCCAGCCCCAGACCGAGCCCATGGCCAGCACCACCACGAGTGAGCCGGCCAGCAGACCGATCGCCGCGGCCTGGTGGGCCGGGTCGATCAGATGCTTGTCGCTCAGCCCGAGTGCGCAGAGGATCAGCGGCAGCAGCCAGAAGCGCCGCTCGGTGTCGATCTTGCGGGCCCGGAGCTGACGGCTCGCGACGAACCCGACCACAACGAGGATCACGAGGATGTTGGCGATGCCGGTCATCGGACTTCGCTCCGTCTCGACTGGGAGAATCTGACGGCTACGACGCTACGGATCCCGCCCGCCGAGCTGATCGGCTCCAGGGTTGATCCCACGGTTGAGGGGCCCTCCACCCGTGGGTGGAGGGCCCCTCAACCGGGTCGGCCGGCCGGCTCAGGGGCCGGCTCGCGTGGCCGGCTCAGGCGTCGATCCGGGAGCGGTCCAAGGTGGCGGCGGAGTCCACGATGAACTCCTTGCGCGGCGCCACGTCGTTGCCCATCAGCAGATCGAAGACCTGCTCGGCGGCCTCCAGGTCACCCAGGTTGATCCGCCGCAGGATCCGGTGGCGCGGGTCCATGGTGGTCTCGGCCAGCTGGTCGGCGTCCATCTCGCCCAGACCCTTGTAGCGCTGCACCGGCTCCTTCCAGCGCAGGCCCTTGCCCTGGAACTCCAGCATGGTGCGGCGCAGCTCGGCGTCGGAGTACGTGTAGTGGTACTTCTCCATGCCGCGCTTGGGGTTGGTGAGCTCGATCCGGTGCAGCGGCGGGACGGCCGCGAAGACCCGGCCCTGCTCGACCATCGGCCGCATGTAGCGCTGGAAGAGGGTCAGCAGCAGGCAACGGATGTGCGATCCGTCGACATCGGCGTCGGCCATGAAGATCACCCGGCCGTAGCGGGCCTGGTCGATGTCGAAGGTCCGCCCCGAGCCGGCCCCTATCACCTGGATGATCGCCGCGCACTCGGCGTTCTTCAGCATGTCGGAGATCGAGGCCTTCTGGACGTTCAGGATCTTGCCGCGGATCGGCAGCAGCGCCTGGAACTCGGAGTTGCGGGCCAGCTTGGCGGTGCCGAGCGCGGAGTCGCCCTCGACGATGAAGAGCTCGCTGCGCTCCACGTCGTCGCTGCGGCAGTCGGCCAGCTTCGCGGGCAGCGAGGAGGTCTCCAGCGCCGTCTTGCGACGCTGCGCCTCCTTGTGCTGGCGGGCGGCCACCCGGGTGCGGGCGGCGGCGGCCACCTTCTCCAGCACCGAGCGGGCCTGGGCCTTCTCGTCCTTCTTGGAGGAGGTCAGGAAGGCCTTGAGCTCGCGGGCCACCACGGCGGCCACGATCCGGTTGGCGGCCGAGGTGCCGAGCACCTCCTTGGTCTGCCCCTCGAACTGCGGCTCCGCCAGCCGGACGGTGACCACCGCGGTCAGACCCTCGGTGGCGTCGTCCTTGGTGATGTCGTCCTCGGCCACGCGCAGCAGCTTGGCCGCGCGCAGCGCCTCGTTGACCGTCTTGGCCAGCGAGCGCTCGAACCCGCTGACGTGGGTGCCGCCCTTGGGCGTGGCGATGATGTTGACGAAGGAGCGCAGCGTGGTGTCGTAGCCGGCGCCCCAGCGCAGCGCGATGTCCACGCCGAGCTCGCGGGTGACCTCGGTGGGGGTCATGTGGCCGAGCTCGTCCAGGACCGGGACGGTCTCCTTGAAGGTGCCCTCGCCGCGCAGCCGCAGCACGTCGCAGACCGGCTTGTCCGGCGCCAGGAACTCGCAGAACTCGCCGATCCCGCCGTCGAAGCGGAAGGTCGTCTCCTCGACCTTCTCACTCTCCGTCAGCCGCTCATCACGCACGATGATGGTCAGACCCGGCACCAGGAACGCGGTCTGCCGGGCCCGGCTGTGCAGGTTCTCCAGGGAGAGCTTGGCCTCCTTGAGGAAGATCTGCCGGTCGGCCCAGTAGCGGATCCGGGTGCCGGTGCGGGTCTTGGGCACCTTGCGGGTCCGGGTCAGGCCGCTGGCGGGATCGAACGGGGCGTCCGGGCTCAGCTCGGTGAACAGCCCGGGGGTGCCGCGGCGGAAGCTGATCGCGTGGGTGTGCCCGCTGCGGTCCACCTCGACGTCCAGCCGGGCGGAGAGCGCGTTGACCACCGAGGCGCCGACGCCGTGCAGGCCGCCGGAGGCCGCGTAGGAGCCGCCACCGAACTTGCCGCCGGCGTGCAGCTTGGTCAGCACCACCTCGACGCCGGACAATCCGGTCTTCGGCTCCACGTCCACCGGAATCCCGCGGCCGTTGTCGCGGACCTCGACCGAACCGTCGTCGTGCAGCACGACCTCGATCCGGTCGCAGAATCCGCCCAGCGCCTCGTCCACCGAGTTGTCGATGATCTCCCAGAGGCAGTGCATCAGACCGCGGCTGTCGGTGGAGCCGATGTACATGCCGGGCCGCTTGCGGACCGCTTCGAGCCCCTCGAGGACGAGCAGGTGCCGAGCGGTGTAGTTGGATCCGTCCTCCGCTGCGCGCAAGGCGGACGGCACGGTCGTTTCGGCACTCACGCGGTGCACTCCTCCAAAGAGACATCTGACTCGGTCCGGCGGCGGTTCCCCGGACCTCCCCCGGCGGCGTCCCCGCTCCCGCGCCCGGGCCGCTGCACGGATCGCCCCGGCTCCGCAGCTTGTACGCGCTGCGCGAACACGGGCCGAACCCGGTTCGCCGCGCGAGAGGGTCATCTCGCCCGCGCCCGACGGATCCTGGCGGACCGTCGAGCCGACCGCGAGCGCTGGAACTGCCGAGATGCAGGCTACCGGTGCTCGGGGCGGGGCTTATGCTCCAACCCAGTAGGGGATTATGCTACGCCCACCCTCGGACAACAGTTCGAAGATTCGTTCGAGCGATGGACAGGTCGCGGATTCCGGCAGGCATGAACCACCGGCGCCCGGGGCACGTCCTCATCAACACAGCAGAATCCTCAGAGAAGAAAAGCCACGAGCGGGAACGTTTTCGGCCTGGTTGGATGTTGACCCTGGTACGACAGCTCGTCGAGCTAGAGAAGAGGCGACGTGACTACTGTTCTGACACCTGCGAGCCCGCTCACCGCGGCTGACCGCTGCGACCGATGCGGCGCCCAGGCATACCTGCGCGTCGTACTCGCAAGCGGTGGGGAGCTGCTCTTCTGCGCCCACCACGGGCGGAAGTTCGAGCCGGAGCTCAAGAAGATCGCCGTGGAGATACAGGACGAGAGCGGTCGTCTCGCCACCACGGCGGCCTCGGCCACCAGCGACGAGCGCTGAGCGCTCGGCACCTCACTGACGTGCTGAGGTCGGCCCTTGCGGGCCGGCCACTGGGCGGCAGGCTTAGCGGCCTGCCGCCCAGCGTCGTATTCACGGGGGCACGGTGCGTTACCGCGCGATCACCGAACCGGCGTCCGACAGCTGGGCGTTGACCGCGTCGGCGACCGCCGACAGGCGGGTGTAGACACCCGGGTGCTTGGCCTCGGCGCAGCCGGCGCCCCAGGAGACCAGGCCGACCAGCCGCCCGTTCACCACCAGCGGGCCGCCACTGTCGCCCTGGCAGGCATCCTTGCCGCCGCGCGATTCGCCGGCGCAAACCATGCCGTGAGCATCGAAGGTTCCGTCCGAACCCCCCGGGTAGTCGCGCGCACACACCGAGTCGGCCACCACCGGCACGTCGACTCCGTGCAGCGTGTCCGCGTAGGTGGCGTGCCCGGTGGTGTCGCCCCACCCGTAGACCTGTGCGCGGGTGCCCGGCGCATACGGCGCGCTCTCGCCCTGGCCGACCATCGGCAGCACCGCGCGGCCGGCCTGGGGGGTGGCCAGCGTGAGCACCGCCACATCCTGCATGTTCTGGTCGAACGAGTACTGCGGGTGGATCCAGACGTTGGTGACCGGGACCTCGGCGCCGTCCTGGGTGGTCAGATCGCTCCGGCCGACGATCACCGCCAGCCCCGGCCGATCGGTCGGCCGACCGTACCGCTCGTCGTAGAAGCAGTGGGCGGCGGTGACCACCTTGGTCGGCGTGACCAGCGTGCCGCCGCAGAACTGGCCGGAGCGGGTGTCCCCGAACTGGGCGCGACTGGCCACCGCGACCACCCAGGGCCGCTGGACCGTGCTGTCCGCCCAGCCGCCCACGATCCGGCGGTCGGCGTGGGCGGGAGAGGCCCCCAGCGAAACCAACGCGGTCGGCAGCACGGCCAGCAGCGCCAGGGCGGCGGCCTGCCGGCGGGCGCCGCGCGATGGGCGCGGAAGGCGGCGGACATCGGGGCCAGGCGGCTGGGAGGAGAGGGACATCACAGTGCACTCCGGCGGGTCGACAGCAGGCAACCGCCACAGCGTAGTCAGGCTCTCACCCTGAGTGCCCGTCAATGGCCGCTCAAGCACTCGGACGAGGGACCCGGCGGACCGCCGGATGACAGTCCGGGCCCAGGGGCACCGAACGCCGGCGGGCCCGGGGCAGTCGATCTGCCCCGGGCCCGCCGGTCGTGACGCTCTGCTGAACCCGACCGCTCCAGCGTGTCGGGCCCGCTGTCAGTCCAGGTAGTCGCGCAGCACCTGGGAGCGCGAGGGGTGGCGCAGCTTGGACATGGTCTTCGACTCGATCTG
The DNA here is from genome assembly GCF_041262605.1 of Kitasatospora sp. GAS1066B. Taxonomy (NCBI): domain Bacteria; kingdom Bacillati; phylum Actinomycetota; class Actinomycetes; order Kitasatosporales; family Streptomycetaceae; genus Kitasatospora; species Kitasatospora sp. GAS1066B. The sequence goes on along the minus strand of NZ_JBGCCO010000026.1, from coordinate 84,012 downwards.
GCGGATGCGCTCACGGGTGACCCCGTAGACCTTGCCGATCTCGTCCAGCGTCTTCGGCTGACCGTCCGTCAGACCGAAGCGCATCGAGACCACGCCGGCCTCGCGCTCGCTCAGCGTGTCGAGCACCGAGTGCAGCTGCTCCTGGAGCAGGGTGAAGGAGACCGCGTCGGCCGGGACGACCGCCTCGGAGTCCTCGATCAGGTCACCGAACTCGCTGTCGCCGTCCTCGCCCAGCGGGGTGTGCAGCGAAATCGGCTCACGGCCGTACTTCTGGACCTCGATGACCTTTTCAGGGGTCATGTCGAGCTCCTTGGCCAGCTCCTCCGGGGTGGGCTCGCGGCCCAGGTCCTGGAGCATCTGGCGCTGGACGCGGGCCAGCTTGTTGATGACCTCGACCATGTGCACCGGGATACGGATGGTGCGGGCCTGGTCGGCCATCGCGCGGGTGATCGCCTGGCGGATCCACCAGGTCGCGTAGGTCGAGAACTTGTAGCCCTTGGTGTAGTCGAACTTCTCGACCGCGCGGATCAGACCGAGGTTGCCCTCCTGGATCAGGTCCAGGAAGAGCATGCCGCGACCGGTGTAACGCTTCGCCAGCGAGACCACCAGTCGGAGGTTGGCCTCCAGCAGGTGGTTCTTGGCCCGGCGGCCGTCCTCGGCGATGATCTCCAGCTCGCGCTTGAGCTTGGGGGCCAGCTTGTCGGCCTGGCTCAGCTTGTCCTCGGCGAACAGGCCGGCCTCGATCCGCTTGGCGAGCTCGACCTCCTGCTCCGCGTTGAGCAGCGGGACCTTGCCGATCTGCTTGAGGTAGTCCTTGACCGGGTCGGCGGTGGCACCGGCGACGGCGACCTGCTGGGCCGGGGCGTCGTCCTCGTCGTCGTCGGAGAGGACGAAGCCCTCCGACTCCTCCTCCGGCTCGCCCTCGGTGTCGGCCTTGGCGCCGGGCAGCGCGACGTCCTCGGTCGACTCCTCGTCGCCGAGCAGCTCCTCGTCGCCCTTCTCGGCCTTGCCGGCGGTCTTCTTCGCGACCGCCTTCTTGGCGGGGGCGGTGGCCTTCTTGGCCACGGCCTTCTTGGCGGCGGGTGCGGCGGCCTTCTTGGCAGCCGCGGCCGGCGACTCGACGCCGATCGCGTCGTCCACCGAGGCACCGACCGTGGTGGTGATCGAAGTGACCGAGACCACGGAGGCCACGGCGGCCGGCGCCACGGTCGCGGCCGGCGCGATCCGCACCGGCGGCTTGGTCGGGGCGGACGGGGTACGCGTGGTGACCGCCTTGGTCGCGGTGCGCTTGGTGGTGCTCTTGGCCGCGACGCTCTTGCGCTTGGCGGCGGACGGCTCGGCCGCGCTCACCATCAGGTCCACCCCTTCCTCAATCAGTACCTGGTTGAGGCTGCGCATGACGTTCTTCCACTTGGTGACCGGGATCTGGTCCGCCTCGAAGGCCTGGCGCACGTCGTCACCGGCGATCTGCCCCTGGGCCTTGCCCCGCTCGATGAGCGCCAGCAGGGCCGCGGACTCGGCGATCTCGGGGGGGAGCGAACGGGATGTGCTGGCCGACACGAACAACCTCTCGGACGAAGAGTGGACTCGAACCCGTACCGGACCGCCCGAGAGGGCGAGGAAGGAGCACGTGCCACAGGGCACGACAGGTTCCGACCGGCTCGGACTTGAGGACTGGGTTTGCAGGACGCTGGGTTTGTGGGACGGCAGCAGCGCCGCAGACCAACACAGCATTCTGACATGGCGCGGGTATTCCGGAGCTGCTTCCGCTCCGTACACATCGCTGCCGCCCCTCAAGTGTTACGCATGCCGCTCGTGGCACAGGTCACACGCCTCCTCGACCGAGCCCCCGGGTCCCGTCGTCCGGGCGGCGGCGGGCCCTCCGGGTGGGCCACCGCGGCTGCGCGCGGGCATCCGGAGGGCGCTGCCCAGGTCCGATGGTTCGGTGGCCGGTCCGCTCAGTGCTCGCGGGGCGCGGGCACCGCGTGCTCGACGTCCGGGTGCACGGTGAGCAGGGCGCGCACGGCCGCCTCGGCCGCGGTGCCGTCACCGGTGCCGATCGCGTCGACCAGGCGGGCGTGCACGCTGACCGAGGCGTCCGTGGGCCGCTCGCAGGCCGTCGCCGGACCGCCGCTGACCTGCAGCGCCGAGGCGACGATGCCGGAGAGGTGCTCCAGCATCCGGTTGCCCGCCATCTGCAGGATCAGGCCGTGCAGCTCGGCGTCGGCGCGGGAGAAGGTGATCAGATCGCCCTGAGCCACGGCGTGGCTCATGATCTCGGTCATCTCGGTCAGCCGCTGCTGGATCTCCTCGCGACCGTGTCCCGCGGCGAGGCGGGCGGCCAGCGGCTCGATCGCCCAGCGCATCTCGCACAGCTCGCGGCGCTGCTCGTCGCGCTGCGGACCGAAGGCACGCCACTCGATGATGTCGGGGTCGAGCAGGTTCCAGTCGCCGACCGGGCGGACCCGGGTGCCGACGTTCGGACGGGCGCTGACCAGGCCCTTCGCCTCCAGCACACGCAGCGACTCGCGCACCACCGTGCGGGAGACCTCGAAGCGCTGGCCGATCTCCTCGGGGACCAGCGGGCGGTCCGCCCCGAGGTCACCGGAGACGATCATCTGGCCGAGCTGCTGGACCAGCTGCCCGTGCAGCCCGCGGCCACGGCTGCTGGTGGTCTTGCGGCCGACCCGGGCGAGATCACTCTCCACGCCATCCCAACGGGGGACGGGCGGAGTCGGCCGATCGGCGTAGGAGAAACGGTCGAGCTCAGCAGCGCCGGGTGCGGGCGGCTCGGCGGTGCGGGCGGCTGTCATGGCGGGGTGCGCAAGGGTACTCACACGTCCTTTGTCGGCGATCGGAGAGCCCGACTTGAGGATTCTCGTGAAAAGCACACGAAAGGGTGATCGCCCGTGGATGGATAATTGACTTCTTATCAGGAAGAAATGGCCATACCGGTCAGGCGAGTGAGGTGAGTTTCGGGGGGCGGCGGGGTGAGTCGAGTTGACGGGTGGTCAGGACGGCTCAGGATCAGGTCGGTTGGCGGACCTGGGGGCGGCGGGCGGGGCCGGCGGGGCAGAGCATGCGAGTGGACAGGGCTCGCGAGTGGGCAGGGCTGGCGAGTGGGCAGGGCGGTCAGAACGAGCGGCGGCGGGTCTGGGCCAGCAGGCAGCCGGCCAGCAGCGCCGCGACCGGCACTAGCACCACCGCGACCGCTCGGGCCGGGTGGGTCGGCGCCCAGGAGACGCCCTCGTGGTGCAGCAGATCCAGCGCGGTCGGCAGCGCCAGCTGCCCGATCAGCGTCGGCAGCGCGCAGAGCAGCAGGACCGCGGCGATGGCGCTGCGGGTCAGCGCCGCCGCCAGCACACCGCTGCAGCCGGCCGCGACGACCAGCGCGACGAAGGTCGCGAGCAGCGGCACCAGTCGGTGGTCGGTGTGCAGGGATTCGAGGGTGAGCAGGCGGACCGGCGGACCGGTGCGCGACAGGACCAGCCGGACCGTCAGCGAGTCCAGCAGCAGCGCCGCCAGAGCGAGCAGCGCCGAGACAGCCCCGATGACGGCGAGCTTGGCGAGCAATAGGCGCAGCCGGGCGGTGTAACGGACCTGGGAGGCCGGCAGTCCGGGGCAGCGGACCTCGTGGGCCACCGCCAGCGCGCCGAGCAGCCCGGCGGCCAGGGCCGCGAGCGGGATCGGGAGCACCGGGACCGCTGCCGTGGCCAGTCGGGCCGCCTCGGGCGCCGTGAGCGAGTCTGGGGCGGCTCGGCGGGCGAGCACGGCTGCCAGAACGGAACCCGCCAGCAGGGTGACGGCGAGGATCAGCCAGCTCGACCGAAGGCCCAGCAGGCGGCGCCCTTCGTAGGCCAATGCGCGCACGTGATCATCCGTTCCAGTGGTCGGGCCCGGTCAGGGGCTGAGGGGTGGAGGCGGGAGTGGGGGCGGGGATGGGGTCGCCGTGGGACGCCGAGGGCCCGGTGGGTGCGGGGGGCTCGGGGCGGGTGACGGGCTCGGGCGGGGTGGCGGGTTGCGGCAGGCCGGTGAGGTCGCCCGGGGCGCCGGGCTCGGGCAGCGGGTGGGGTGACGCGGAGCCGCTGGACGCCCCTAGGGCGGTGGACCCGGTGGGTTCGCCGAGCGCGGTGGGGGCGCTGAGGGTGGCGGAGGCGCTGAGGGCGGTGGAGGCGTTGAGGGCGGTCGACCTGCTCCGAGCACCTGCGGCGAGCGGGGTCAGCCGGCGCACCTGGACGGCTGGGGCAGCGCCAGGCCGAGCCGCGGCCGGCAGCGTCGCGCGCGGTGCCGGCTGCTCGACCACCCGGTCGGCCAGCTCGTGCAGCAGGATGCTGTTGCGGTAGGCGAGTTCGCCGATCTCGGTGCGGCCGAAACCGCTCACCGCGAGCCGGGCACTGCCGTCCTGGCGGACCTGGGCGCCCTGCGTCAGCAGCAGGTCGGCCAGCCGGGCCATCTGCGGGCCGCGGACGACGACCTCCGGCCGCAGCCTGGTGCGGCGGAACTCCGCCACCGGCTGGTCCGCGACCAGCCGTCCCTCGTCGAGGGTCACCACCCGGTCGGCCAGCAGCGCCGCTTCCTGCGGGCTGCGGGTGCTGACCACCACGGATCCGCCACCGGCCGGGAAGGCCCGGATGAAGGCGTGCAGCCAGTCGGCGTTGCGCGGTGACAGCCCCTCGGTCGGGGCGTCCAGCAGCAGCGCGTCCGGGTTGCCGAGCAGCGCGACCGCGAGGGCCAGGCGGCGGTTCATGCCCGGGGAGAACGCGCGCAGACGATGTTCGGCGACGCTCGCCAGCCGGGTCTGCTCCAGCAGCTCGTCCGCGCGCCGCGCCGGGACGCCGAGTTGGGCGGCCAACATCCACAGGTGCCCCCGGGCGGTCCGACCGAGGCTGCCGGTCCGCCGATGCGCCGTCGGCAGGAGTACGCCGACCTCGCGCTCGGGGTGGCGCAGGAGACGGTACGGGCGCCCGTTGAAGAGGGTCACGCCCTTTCCGCGCTCCAGTTCCACCATGAGGCGCAGCACCGTGGTCTTGCCCGCCTCCGGCGGCCCCAGCAAGGCCGTGACCGTGCCGGGGCCGACATCGAAGCCGAGGTCCAGCAGCGCCGGGCGACGGCCCCGACGGTAGACCTTGGTGAGTCCATTGACCTGGATCATCGCTGGCTGCTCCCACCTGCTCCGGCTGCCCTGGCAGCGTTGCCGCCCGGATTCAGCGCCCGCTCCGGATTCAGCACCCTAGGGCGAACATCGGGAGATTTCGGGCATTGCGGAGCTGGTGCGGGCCACTCGATCGACCACCTCACTCGATCAGGGGACACCGGCCGCACCAGCGTTCGCCCTGCAGTGCGAGGTTGCGATCAAGGCCGAGGCCGGGCCAGTCCGACCCAGGAGGCTCCGGCCTCAGGAGTCCGGGCGCAGCATCGGGGGGTTGAGCACGGTGGCACCACCGGCCGTGAACAGCTGTGCCGGGCGCCCGCCCTGACGGGTCGTCGTACCGCCCGAAGGCACCAGGAAACCCGGTGTGCCGGTGACCTTGCGATGAAAGTTGCGCGGATCCAGCGCCACGCCCCAGACCGCCTCGTAGACCCTGCGCAGCTCGCCCACGGTGAACTCCTCCGCGCAGAAGGCCGTGGCCAGCGCGGAGTACTCGATCTTCGAACGGGCGCGCTCCACGCCCTCGGCCAGGATCAGCGCGTGGTCGAAGGCCAGCGGGTCGCGGTCCGCGGGGCCGGGGCCGAGCAGTTCGCTGACCGGCGCCCAGCGGGCACCCCGCGCGTCACCGCCCGGCTTGGGGGTGGGCAGATCGGGAGCCAGCGCCAGGTGGGCCACGCTGACCACGCGCATCCGCGGGTCGCGCTGCGGATGGCCGTAGGTGGCCAGTTGCTCCAGGTGCGCACCGGCCGTCGCCTGCCCGCCGCCGGAGTGGGCACGCAGGCCGGTCTCCTCGGCCAACTCCCGGGAGGCCGCCTCGCCGAGGCCCTCGTCCGGGCGCACGAAGCCGCCCGGCAGCGCCCAGTAGCCCTGGAACGGCGGCTCGCCCCGGCGCACCAGCAGCGCGCAGAGCTCGTGCTCCCGGACCGTCAGCACCACCAGGTCGACCGTGACTGCGAACGGGGGGAAGGCCGACGGGTCATAGCGCGACATGGCGTCGATCATAGTCGTCTTTCTGACGATAAACACGAGATCGGCAGCAACTACGGCTCGCCCTCGGCCGCCTGGACGGGCGAGGTCGTGAGGGACGAGGACCGGGCGGGACGCGCGGCGAGCACGCGTGGCTGGGCGGCAGGCAGGCGTGACGCCGTCCGCGGTCCGGGCACCTCGCGCGCCGGATCCGGGCCGCTCCGCCGCCGCTGCCCGGCGCCCGCTTCCGGCTGACGGGCAGCCCCCGCCGCCCGTCAGCCGGCTCCCAGCTGCAGCTCGGAGGATGCCTCCTCCACCACCGCCACCCCGATCCGGCTGACCCGGACAGCGAACGGCTCCCCCGCCACCCGCAGGCCGGAGAGCTCGAGCTCGCCGAGGGGGGCGGTGCTGGCCGGGCGGACGACCACGCGCTTGGCCGGAGCATCCGGGCGGACGCCGGCCAGCGCGAGCACCGCGTGCGCGGCACCCGCCGCGGACCCGGCCGCCGGACGGCAGGCGGCCGGGTGCGGAGCGGGCGGACAGTCCGGCAACCGCTGCTCCCCCGCGTACATTTCCGGCAGCCGCCCGCCGAAGTGGGCGGAGGCGGCCAGCAGCCCCTCCAGCAGGGCACCGGCCTCGCGTTCGAAACCCGCCTCGGACAGGCCGACAACGGCCATCGCCGTCTCCTGGACCCGGACGGCACCGCTGCGATGGCCCAGCGGATTGAAGCGGGCCGACCTGCCGCTCAGCGTGCGCAGGCCCCAGCCGCAGTCGAGTTCGGGGGCGACCAGCCGGTGGGCCAGCAGCCTGGTCTGTTCCCGGTCCAGCAGGCCGGGCAGCGAGGCGCCGTCCGCCGCGAGGCCCAGGTCGAGGAGATGGACGAAGGAGGCGGCCACCGCGGGCAGCGGACGCCCGTCGGCCGTCAGCGCGGCGGCGGGGCGGCCGCCGGACAGGTCGTCCACCCAGAACCGCTCTCGGAAGCGCCCGCGCAGCCCCGCAGCCCACTCGCGCCAGCCGGCCGCTCCCGGACGGCCGAAGGCCTCCAGCAGTTCAGCGCCGTGCAGGGCGGCTCGATGTGCCTGTGCCTGGACTTCGCAACGGGCCGTGGCGGGCTGCGCCGAGCGGTCGTCGGGCAGACGACCGAGATCGGTGACGAAGCCGTCGAACGGGCCGTTCTCGGTGGTCGCCCGCAACACGGCCAGGGCACGCTCGGCGGCCGGCAGGAGATCCGCGACCTCCTGCCGGGGCAGACCCCAGCGCCAGGCCTCGGCCAGCACGGTGACGAAGAGCAACGTGGCTTCCGTGGCCGTGCAGGACGGTGGCAGCTCCGGGCCGGCGTGGCGCAGCGGTCCGGGGATGATCCCCTCGCCCTTGCCGGCGCCGGCCGCGCCCCCGGCCGGCGCGGTCTGCTGACGGCGTGCCAGGGCCCTGAGCGTGCCCGCGGCCAGCCGGGTGCCCAGTGGCAGGGTGAGCCGGGCGGCCCAGAGCGCGTCGGCCGGGGCCAGCCCGAACCGCCACGGCGCGCCTGACGCCGTGTAGAGGTCGGTCGGCCGGTCCGGGTCGGCGAGCAACAGGGCACTGAGCGCGTCCAGCGAACGCCGCACGAGCAGCTCGGCACGGGCGTCGTCGCAGCGGATCGCCACCTCGGTCCACGGCGCCGGAACACCGGCCCCGCGGCCGATCGGCGGTCGGGCCGTGGTCGCGGCGGCCGCCTCCACGTCCAGCCGCAGCTCGACCGACCAGCGGGCGCCGGGCTGCACCTCGAGATCCCAGCGGAGCACACCCGCACCGGCCAGGACCGCGTGGGGCGAAGGCTTGGCGCTGACGGTCGCACTGTGACCACGGGCGATCCAGCGCAGACCGGCGGACTGGACCTGTCCGGGAACGTCCGGCGGCCGGGCACCGGCCGCGATCTCCGCGAGGCTGCCGAGGTCCGTACCGAGTGCGATCTCCAGCGGCAGGCGGGCGGGGCGGACACCGGCGTTGCGCACGGTGATCGTCTCCGCTCCGTCGGCATGGCGCAGCCGCTCCACGGTGAGCGCCGGATCGGGATCCAGCTCGCCGGGGACCCGGACCGCGCCGAGGAAGCGGGCCTGGGACGCCGAGGAGAGGTCGCCCTGGAGTGCCAGCGGCTCCACCCCGCCGAGCCGCAGTTCCATCCTGCTCAACCCGCGGACACCGGAGCGGAAGAAGCCGTGCAGTCCGGACCCGCGCAGCTGCCCGTCGGACCCCGAGGCAGCCATGGCGGGGGCGCTGACGCAGAGCACGTCCGCGTGGGTGGACGTCGGCAGCCGGCGGGCCTGGGACGCCGGGCGTCCCGATCCGCTCGCGGACGGCTCGGGCCGTCCCGGGGCGGTTCGGGACCCGCCGACCGTCTCGGCCGGCATCGCGGTCTGTGCTGGCCTGGGGGCCGTCACCGGGCACTCCTCCTGTCGACCGGCAGGGCGGGCCCGCAGGCCACGACCGCCGTGGGTGGTCTCTCTCACGCGTGCGCTCGGCCGGGCACCGCCCGGCGGCACGCCGGGATCGCCGTGGGCCTGGTCCGGCTCCACCGGCCTTGCCTTCCCCCACGGACGGCACCACCATCCACGGCGGGCTCGGTGGCGGCCCTCTGAGTGAACGCGGCGCACGGGGCACAGGTCACGCCCCACCACGCGGTGGGCCGAGCCGGTCGCGAGGTTCGGAGCGTCGGCCGGGTCGCGCGGCACCTGCGGCGGCTCGGCTGACGGGCGATCCGCCCCGGGCGGACGGCACCGGTGCCGCTCACTCGGCGCCAGGATACGGTGCCGAGGTGGCACCGCCCGTACCGGGAAGTCCACCGGTCGGCGCCGACCGGCACGCGCACCCCGTGCGGGTGGTGTCGGCGGCGTCGACACCCGCGCGGCCCACCGCGCATTCGCCGCACCGAGCACAGACCGAGGAGTCTCATGTCCGTCGTGATCCGACAGCCTGGCGTCGTACTGACCGACCATCTGTTCCAGGTGCCGCTGGACCACGCGGCGCCGCAGGGCGAGCAGATCGAGGTCTACGCCCGTGAGGTGGTCGCGGCCGGCAAGGAGCGCTCCGACCTGCCCTGGCTGCTCTACCTCCAGGGCGGCCCCGGCGGTCGGGCGGCCCGCCCGCTGGGCCGGGACAGCTGGCTGGACCGGGCCCTGGACGACTACCGGGTGCTGCTGCTGGACCAGCGCGGCACCGGGCGCTCGACCCCGGCGACCCGGCAGACCCTGCCGCTGCGCGGTAGTGCGGCCGAACAGGCCGAGTACCTCTCGTACTTCCGCGCCGACTCGATCGTCCGTGACGCCGAACTGATCCGTCGTCAGCTGTTGGGCGAGCAGGGGCAGTGGACTCTGCTCGGGCAGAGCTTCGGCGGCTTCTGCACCCTCAGCTACCTGTCGCTGGCCCCCGAGGGGCTGCGCGAGGCACTGGTCACCGGTGGCCTGGCGGGGCTGCGCAGCAGCGCGGTGGACGTGTACCGGGCGGCGTACCCGCGAGTGGGCCGCAAGAACGCCGCGCACTACGCGCGGTACCCGCAGGACGTCGAGGCCGTGCGACGGATCGCCGAGCACCTGTCCGCCGCCCCGGCCGAGCTGCCCGGTGGTGGCCGGCTGACCGTGCGGGCGTTCCAGGCGCTCGGCCTGCTGCTCGGCTCGGGCAGCGGCTCCGACACCCTGCACTACCTGCTGGAGGACGCCTGGGTCCGCGGCAGCGCGGGACTCGAGCTGTCCGACACCTTCCTGACCGGCGCTCAGTCGAAGCTCTCGTTCGCCGACGCCCCGCTCTACGCCGTGCTGCACGAGTCCATCTACGGACAGCGGTCGGTGGACCCGGGACCGACCGGCTGGGCGGCGGAGCAGGTCCGCTCGGAGTTCCCCGAGTTCGACGCGGCCCGGGCCCTGGAGGACGGCGCCCCGGTGCGGTTCACCGGGGAGATGATCTACCCCTGGATGTTCGAGACCGATCCGGCGCTGCGCCCGCTGCAGGAGACGGCGGACCTGCTGGCCAAGCGCACGGACTGGCCCGACCTCTACGCCCCTGACGCCCTGGCGGCCAACCAGGTCCCGGTGGCCGCCGCCGTCTACCACGACGACATGTACGTCGACACCGCGGACTCCCTGGCGACCGCCGACGCGGTCCGCGGCCTGCGGACCTGGGTGACCAACGAATGGGAGCACGACGGCCTGCGGGCCAGCGGTGGGCAGGTCCTGGATCGGCTGATCCGCATGGTCCGCGGCCAGCTGTAGCGGTCGGCGGCGCCGGCTGCTGGAACCGTGCGGGCCGCACGCCGGCGGGCGCGGCGCCGACCGGCCGGACGACGGCGAGGGCGGCGCTGGCAGTGGCTGCTGGGCGAGCCGGCAGGAGCTCGGCGGGGCCGTACGGGCATCGCCGGCGGGGGCGGTTCTGGGCGTACGCCGGGGACTCGCGGCCAGCCGGGGCTGCCTGGGCCCGGGCCGGCGGATCGGCGTCGCCTCGGGCTCCTCGCCGCGCCGGGCGACCGGCGCGACCGCCAGGCGTGGGGCGGGCGACGGTGTGGCCGGCGGCGCGAGCGCGGCGGGCACGCCGGCCTCCTCGGCGCCCTGGGCAGTTCGGGGCACAGGCTCGGATCGGGGGGTGGGCGGGCGGCTGGTCATCTCAGGCTCCGATCGTGCTGGTGCTGCTGGTGGTCTTGCGGGTGCCGCGGCGGCCGTCACGGTGCAGGAGTCCGGCGAAGCGGCTCCGGGTCGTCTCGGGCGGCGGCTCGGCTCCGCCGTCCGGCCGGTCGGGAGCAGGCGGCTGCGCGGTGGCGGCGGGCGGCCGCGGCTCGCCCGGGCCGCGGCCGCCGCGCTGGAGCGGGATCACGCCTCGACCGGTCACCGCCGGCGGACTCGGCGCAGCGGCGGCCGACCCGGCCGTGAGGTCCTCGACGGGAGCCTCCGGGCGGCGGCGCCCCGACCGGCCGGCCGCCGCGCGACGCGGCGCCGGGTGCGAGCCGGACGGTCCGGACGATCCGGCGGGCGTCGGGGGGACCGGCGGTCGGTGCGGTACCCCGGGCGGCTCGGCCTCCCCCGAGGAATCGCCACCAGCCGTGGGAGAGTTCGATTTTGATGCTCCGTCAGAGCACGAGGCCGTACGACGGGCCCGCTCCGCACGGACCACTCGGAGCAGGCTGTCCGGCTCCAATCCGCCGTTGAGCGAGTGGTAGAGCAGGTCGGCCAGCGTGTAGGAGGGGTCCAGGTCGAGCGCTCTGGCCAGGGTGACCCGACTGGTCGCGCTGTCTCCGGCCAGCCATGACGTCCAGGCCAGCAGGGTCAGCGGCGCCTTCGCGAACTCGTCGTAGGGCGGCACGCAGCGCCGGATGAGGAAGCGCCACAGACGTTGGGCGGCGACCAGTTCGTCGGGCTCGGCGTACTCGGCGCCGCGGTCCCGGTTGTTCCGGTTCTGCAGACCGACGATCAACCGGGCGCTCTGATCGTCGTCCAGCTTCGGCGGCCCGGACCGGGACTCGGCCATGGCCTGGGCGATCAGCCGGTCGATGGCCGCCATCTCCCGCTGCTCGCCGTCCGGCTCGGTGAGGCTCTCGATCAGCCTGCCCATTTCCCGCTCCAGGGCATGGCGCTGTGCCTCGGCGAGCGCTGCGTCGATCGGGGCGAGCGCGGCCGCGATGGCCTTACGGCTGCCGCGCGGTGCCAGGCCGGCATAGGTGGCGGCGGCGACCACCGCACGCGGATCCCGACCCGAGAACACCGCGGTGCCGCTGAGGTCACAGCAGACCGGGTCGGTGCAGAGGTAGGACCACCAACGGCCGCCGGAGACGCAGAGCGCCTCCCTGACCTGGAGGCCGAACGCGCCGGCGGCCTCCAGCAGGTGGTCGGCCAGCGGGCGCAGCTGGGGCATCACCCGCTCGGCTCCGGGCTCCGGGTCCCGGACCAGGTAGAGCAGGAGCGCGTCCGGGCGCTGGTCGCGCTGCTCGGAGAGGGTGACCAGGAGCTCCACGGCCTCGGCGGCGATCCGCGGCCACTCGGTGGGGTGCTCGGGGATGTCGAAGCGGATCGCTCCGCCCTGCCGGGCGGCCGGGCCGTGCAGACCGACCGCGACGATGCTGTCGTCCGGGTAGAAGCCGAGCAGATACGGCAGCATCGCGGCCAGGTCCGCGGGGCCGCGCATCCGCACCGACTGCTGTCCGGGGAGTCGGAGGTGGGACATGGCGGTCGAGTCGTCGTGTGTCATGACGGAAGAGTGCGTCCGGTCACGACCGTCCAGCGGAGATTTCTCCCGGACTGTGGACAACCCGGCCCCTGTGGACAAACCGATTGCCCCGGCCGGGTGAACCAAGCCTGTCGACTGCCGAGTTGTCCACAGATGTGGTCACCGGTTCGCCCCACGTCAGTCCGGCAGGGTTTCATGGACGCCATGGACCAGCCGATGCCCACTCCGGACCACCCCGGCGCCGACCGAGCCGCCACCGCCCAGCCCGCCAGCGGCCGCGGCAGCGCCGACCGCAGTGACGCCGACCGCGGTGCCGTCGACCGCAGTGACGCCGACCGCGGTGACGTCCGCGAGCGCGCCGAGGCGGTGCTGCGCGAGCTGGCGGGGCCGCAGGCCAGGCTGCGGGACGACCAGTGGCTCGCCATCGAGGCCCTGGTGGTGGACCACCGGCGGGCGCTGGTCGTCCAGCGCACCGGCTGGGGCAAGTCGGCCGTCTACTTCATCGCCACCGCGCTGCTGAGGGCCGGCGGCGCCGGTCCCACGGTGATCGTGTCGCCGCTGCTCGCGCTGATGCGCAACCAGGTGGATTCGGCCGCGCGAGCCGGGATCCAGGCCCGCACGATCAACTCCGCCAACCCGCAGGAGTGGGAGGAGATCCAGGCCGAGGTCGCGGCCGGGACGGTGGACATCCTGCTGGTGAGCCCGGAGCGGCTGAACAACCCCGACTTCCGTGACCAGGTGCTGCCCAAGCTCGCGGTCTCCACCGGCCTGCTGGTGGTCGACGAGGCGCACTGCATCTCCGACTGGGGCCACGACTTCCGGCCCGACTACCGCCGGCTGCGCACCATGCTGGCCGACCTCTCCCCCGGCGTCCCGGTGCTGGCGACCACCGCCACGGCCAACGCCCGGGTCACCGAGGACGTCGCCGAGCAGTTGGGCACCGGCGGTTCCGACGGTCGCGCCCTGGTGCTGCGCGGCCCGCTCGACCGCGAGAGCCTGAGCCTCGCGGTGCTGTCGCTGCCCGATCCGGCCCATCGCCTGGGCTGGCTCGCCGACCACCTGGACGAGCTGCCGGGTTCGGGCATCATCTACACGCTCACGGTGGCCGCCGCCGAGGAGGTGACCGACTTCCTGCGTGGTCGGGGCTTCGCGGTCGCCTCGTATTCGGGCCGCACCGAGGACGCCGAGCGCCGCGGGGCCGAGGCCGATCTGCTGGCCAACCGTGTGAAGGCGCTGGTCGCCACCTCGGCGCTGGGCATGGGCTTCGACAAGCCCGATCTCGGCTTCGTGGTCCACCTGGGGTCCCCGGGCTCGCCGATCGCCTACTACCAGCAGGTCGGCCGAGCCGGGCGCGGGGTGGACCGCGCCGAGGTCCTGCTGCTTCCCGGGCGCGAGGACGAGGCGATCTGGCGGTACTTCGCCTCCCTCGGCTTCCCTCCCGAGGAGCAGGTCAGGCGGACCCTCGGCGCTCTGGCCGAGGCCGGCCGGCCACTCTCCACGGCCGCGCTGGAGGCCCGCGTCGATCTGCGCCGGGCCCGGCTGGAGACCATGCTCAAGGTCCTCGACGTGGACGGCGCGGTGCACCGGGTGCGCGGCGGCTGGCTGGCCACCGGGGAGCCGTGGTCCTACGACGGCGAGCGCTACGCCAAGGTCGCCCGGGCCCGGGCGGACGAGCAGCAGGCGATGCGCGAGTACGCCGCCGGCGGCCACTGCCGGATGGAGTTCCTGCGCCGTCAGCTGGATGACGAGCAGGCGGCGCCCTGCGGACGCTGCGATGTCTGCGCCGGCCCCCGGCACAGCGAGGCGGTGTCGGCGCAGGCGCTCGACACCGCTCGAGCCGCGCTGGGCCGGCCCGGTGTCAGCTTCGAGCCGCGCCGCCTGTGGCCCACCGGGATGGACGCGCTGGGCGTGCCGCTCAAGGGCCGGATCCCGGCCGACGAGCAGGCACAGGGCGGGCGGGCCCTGGGCCGGCTCTCCGACATCGGCTGGGGCGGGCGCCTGCGGACCCTGCTGGCCGAGGGCGCGCCGGACGGCCCGGTGCCCGCTGACCTGCTGGACGCGCTGGTCACCGTGCTGGCCGACTGGGCCCGCGGCCCGGGCGGTTGGGCCGGGAGCGAGCCGGAGACCGGCCGCCCGGTCGGGGTGGTCACCATGGCGTCCGCCTCCCGTCCGCAGTTGGTGGGCACGCTGGGCGCGCGGATCGCGGAGATCGGCCGGCTGCCGCTGCTCGGTCGGATCGAGTACGTGGACGGCCGGCCGCCGCACGGCGCGCGCAGCAACAGCGCCCAGCGACTGCACTCTCTCGCGGGGGGCCTGGTGCTCTCCGACGAGCTGGCCCGGTCACTGGCGGCCACGCCGGGCCCGGTGTTGCTGGTGGACGACCTGGTCGACAGCGGCTGGACGATGACGGTGGCGGCCCGGCTGCTCCGCCGAGCGGGTGCGCAGGCGGTGTTGCCACTGGTCCTGGCTGTTCAGGGGTGATCGGGCGGTGCGCCCCGGGAGCGGGTGACTCGGCTGGTCCTACGGGGACGAGCCGAGCTTGAGCCATCCAGGGAATATATCCGGCATATCCCCTGCTTTAGGGCGCTATTCATCAGCCCATCGTTGCCGCCCCGGCCATCTGACGTGAGAATTGCCCTGTACCCAGTCACTGGTCCCAAGGACCGGAATTCGGCGTACACACGTGCCCGCGTGTGCAAGGGCCGGGAAGGAGAACGATGGTCCACGGTGTCGGCCGCGGCCAGCTCTCCTCCGTCACGGGTCGGTGCATCGACCTGGAGAGCTGGTCGAGCGCGGGTGTACCGCTGCTGCGCGACCCGCGCGACCTGGTCATCGATCTGCATCAGCGTCATCTGCCGCAGCCGGGCACCAGCGTGCTCGCGGTGGTGGACGTGGACAACCGCGTGGTCGCCTCCGCCTCCGTCGCCTTGCGGCCCCTGGTCACGGACGGCTGGCCACTGCGCAACGCCCTGCTCGGCCAGCTGCGCCGGGTGACCGCGCACGACCTGCGGCTGGCCACGCCGCGGCGGACGGCCGTGCTGCTCTGCTGCCGTGACGGTGTGTCCGGCTGGACCGAGCAGGACGGTGCCTGGATGTGGGCGCTGCGCGACACCGCCTCGCTGCACGGGCTGCGCTGCGGCGCCTACCTCACGCTGACCTCGACCGGCTGGCAGGTGCTCGGCGAGGGGCGCTCGGGTCGGACGCCGCACGCGGGTTCCTGGTCCGAGCGCCCGGTGCACACGGTCTCCGAACTGCCGCGGCGCAGCGCCCCGCGGGTCCGTCCGGTCGCGGAGTACACCCGGCCCGCCGTTCCCTGGTCGGCCGGCGCCGCACCGAGCACCGCACCGAGCCCAGCGCCGATCCGGCACCTCGCCCGCTGAGCAGCCGCCGGCGGACCCCAGGTCGGCGCAGGAGTACGACACCCGGCCCCAGAGGAAGCACGGACCCCGGCGCGCCGCGGCGACAGCCCGGGCGGGCTGTCGCACCGCGGCCACCGTGGTCAGGCCGGAACCGGCTGCCCCTCGACGACGGCCGCGCCGGCCAGCTGGGCGGTCGCACCGCAGACCACCAGCAGCGCCACCGCGTGGCTGCGCGCCTGCTCCACCGCGAGCACCGCGGGACCGGGCTCGGTGGCCTCCAGCACCAGGACGACGACCTCGCGCCGGGCCGGGCGGGTCAGCGCAAGGTCTGCGTAGAACACGTCGGAGGCCTCGGCCAGTTGGGCCCAGTACCGGCCCTCGCCGAAGGACAACTCGTGCTGCTGCCAAGGGTGCGGGCGGCCGGACGTGAGGACGAGGATGTCGCCGGGCTCGCGCCCCGACTCCAGCAGCTGGTCGACCGTCTGGTCGGCCTGCGCCAAGGCGTTCTCCGGGGCGGCGGGCACCAGTTGGACGGCCGGGCCGGCCGGAGCCGGTCGCGGGCCGGGCGCGGGAATCCGCGGCCGCGGCCCGGGCTTGGGCGGACCGGGCCGCGGCGTGGCCGGGCGCGGTGGGCCAGGGCGCGGGCCGGGTACCGCGGCGGGCGCCGCCGTGGGGGCGGCGGTCCCGCGGACGGTAGGGCTGACGGGGGACGCGCTGCCGGCGGCAGGCGTACTGGGGGCTTGTGCGTCCGACTCGCGGGGGAAGGGAACGCCGGGGCCCGGGATGCTCTCGTGAATCTCCGGCTCCTCGGGGAAGACAGGCATACCCGGATATCTATCAAATGCCGGTCGGATGCGCACGGGCGCCCCACCTGTTGGGCGGCGACCAGTCGACCCGATCAGCGGAACGTGCCGCCACGGAGTATTCCTGATGAACAGTCAGAAGCCGAGAGTGAGCTGTTCGTCGCCGTCCGCCATGCTCCGCGAGCGCTTGAGGTGACTCCAGCGCGGCAGCGCGTCCATGAAGGCCCAGGAGAGGCGGTGGTGTTCGGTGGGTCCGAACTCCGCCAGCGCCGCCCGGTGCACCGGCGAGGGATAGCCGGCGTTGTCCTCGAAGCCGAAGGCCGGGAACTCCGGTGCCAGCTCGGCCATCTGTCCGTCCCGGTGCACCTTGGCGAGCACCGAGGCGGCGGCGACGCAGACGCAGCTCTGGTCGCCCTTGATCACCGTCCGCACCCGCCAGGGGCCGCCGAGGTAGTCGTGCTTGCCGTCCAGGATCACCGCGTCGGGGCGGACCGGGAGCGCCTCCAGCGCCCGCAGGGCGGCCAGCCGCAGCGCCGCGGTCATGCCGAGTTCGTCACACTCCAGCGCGGAGGCCTGGCCCAGCGCGTACGCCGTGACCCAGTCCGCCAGCACCGGAGCCATCTGCTCCCGGCGCCGCGGGGTCAGCAGCTTGGAGTCGGTCAGCCCCTCGGGCGCGCGCCGCAGACCGGTCACGGCGGCGCCGACCGTCACCGGACCGGCCCAGGCACCGCGCCCCACCTCGTCCAGCCCGGCGACGAGGGTCGCGCCCGTGCGGCGCAGCGAGCGCTCGACGCTGTGGGTCGGTGGCTGGTAGGGCATCGGAGGGTCCGTTTCGACTCGAGCGGCCAGGGCGACAGGAGGAGCAGCCGTCCGGCCGCGCGACTTCCACCCTACGGCGGGCGCTCCTCAGCCCTTGACCGATCCCGCCAGCAGCCCGCGGACGAAGTACCGCTGCAGCCCGAAGAAGACCAGCAGCGGAATGACGATCGACAGGAACGCCCCCGCCGTCAGCACCTCCCAGTGACCGCCGAAGGAGCCGGAGAGCTGGGCCAGCCGGACCGTCATCGGCGCCACCTCGGGGGTGCCGCCGGCGAAGGTCAGGGCCACCAGCAGGTCGTTCCAGACCCAGAGGAACTGGAAGATCGCGAAGGACGCCAGGGCCGGCGCGCAGAGCGGCAGCACGATGGACCGGAAGATCTTGAAGTGCGAGGCGCCGTCGACCACCGCCGCCTCCATCAGGTCGCGCGGCAGTTGGGAGATGAAGTTGTGCAGCAAGAAGGTGGCCAGCGGCAGCGCGAACATGGTGTGCGCCAGCCAGACCGGCACGTAGGTCCCGCTCAGGTCGAACTTCGGGATGACGGTCAGCCCGCCCAGGTGGGCACCGCCCGAGAAGAGCTGGAGCAGCGGGATCAGGGCCATCTGCAGCGGCACCACCTGCAGCGCGAAGATCAGGAAGAAGAGCGTGTCACTCCCCCGGAACCGGACCCAGGCCAGCGCGTAGGCGGCCATCGAGGCCAGCACCAGCGGGAAGACGGTGGCCGGGACGGTGATGGCCAGCGAGTTGACCAGATAGGGCATCAGCCCGCCCTGGACCCCGAATCCGCCGTCGAAGAGGACGGAGTGGTAGTTGGAGAGGATCAGGTCCGGGTGGCTGAAGACGTTCCACCAGCCGCTGACCGCCACCTGTTGCTGCGGCCGCAGCGAGGTGGCGAGCAGCCCGAAGGTCGGGATGGTCCACAGGATCGTGACCACGATGACGAAGAGCGAACCGAGCGGACTGCTGAACGACTTGCGGACGGCCTTGACCGCGGGCAGCGGCCGCGCGGTGGACAGGGCCGGCTGGTCGGACGTCTGACTGCTCATCGGGTGGCCCGCTCCTTGCGCAGTTGGACGATGTTGTAGCCGACCAGCGGGAGGACCGCGATGAAGAGGATCACCGCGAGCGCGCTGCCCCGGCCGACGTTGAACTGCACGAAGGACTGCGAGTACATCTCGTTGGCCAGGACCTGGGTGCCGAAGTTGCCGCCGGTCATGGTGCGGACGATGTCGAAGGCCTTCAGCGTGACGATCATGACGGTGGTCAGCACGACGACCAGGGTGGTGCGGATCATCGGCACCGTGACGTACCAGAAGAGCCGCAGCCCGCTCGCGCCGTCGAGCCGGGCGGCCTCGGTCACCTCGTCGGGGATCGCCTTGATCGCCGCCGAGAGAACCACCATCGCGAAACCGGTCTGCACCCAGACCATGACCACCATCAGCAGGAAGTTGTTCAGCGGGTGGGACAGGATCCAGTTCGGGGGATTGTGCCAGCCGAGCCAGACCGCCACCTGGCTGAGCAGCCCTATCTGCGCCTGGGAGGAGTCCCGGGTGTCATAGACGAACTTCCAGATGATGCTGGCGCCGACCAGCGAGATCGCCATCGGCATGAAGATCAGCGACTTGTAGAGCGACTGCCAGCGCATCCGGTCCACCAGCAGCGCCAGCACCAGCCCCAGGCCGGTGGCCGCCACGGGGGCGACCACCAGCCAGAGCAGGGTGTTGAGCAGTACCTGGTGGATCGTGTCGGTCGTGAAGGCCCAGCCGTAGTTCTTGAGCCCGAGGAACCTGCTGCTGTCGTCGCTGCGGAAGCTGAGGTAGATCGTCCGGATCAGCGGTGCCACCAGGCCCACCAGGAGCAGCAGCAGCGCCGGGCCGAGGAAGACCGCGATGGCGAGCGGACGGCCGAGCCGACCGGTCGCCCGACCCGCCGCGAAGAAGACCACCAGCAGGATGCCCAGGAAGCCGGCGATCGCCCCGAAGCTGTTGCCCAGTTTGATCGCGGCGTCGTTCCAGGCCGAGTCGGCGAGTAGGGGACTGGTCACGGGCATGCGAGCGAGGTCCTTCCGACGAAGGGGTGCTACCTGACCGGGTGGGGCACCGGCGCCTACTGGGGCCAGGCGCTGTCGACGTCCGCGGCCACCTTCGGGATCGACTCGCCCTCCGCGAACCAGGCGGTGAACGCCTTCCACTCCTCGCCGGAGCCGACCGCCGCGGGCATCATGTCCGAGGCGTCGAACCGGAAGGCGACGGACGTGTCCGTCAGCGCCTTGGCGGAGAGCTGGTCGATGGGGTCGGTGTAGAGGCTCTGGTCCACGCCGTGGTTGGCCGACACCCAGCCGGGTGCGACCTTGACCCGGCTGGTGGCCCAGTCCGCCGTGGAGAGGTAGTTCTGCACCGCCTGCACCTCGGGTCGGCTGGAGAAGGCGGCCAGGAACTCGCCGCCGCCCTCGACCGGAACCGGGAGCGCCGGGTTGACCGGCGGCAGCTGGAAGGCGAAGACGTCGCCGTCCGGGCCGACCTTGGCGGTCTTGGGCCACTGCGCCTCGTAGAACGAGGCCTGCTGGAGCATCCAGCACTTGCCGGTGAGGACCGGCGCGCCCGCGTCCTGGAACGTCGTGGTGGCGATCGACTTCACGTCCCCGATCCCGCCGTTGACCCAGGCCGGGTTCTGCATCCAGCCCGCCACCGTCTGCATCGACTGGATGATCGGCGGGTCACTGAACTTGACCTTGTGGCTCACCCAGTCGTCGTAGACCTGGCTGCCCTGGCCGCCGAGCACGACCTCCTCCAACCAGTCGGTGGCCGGCCAGCCGGTCGCCGTGCCGGAGCCGATGCCACCGCACCAGGGCTTGCTGCCGTTGGTGCCGGCCGCGGCGATCTTGTCGCTGAGCGCCTTCAGGTCGGCCCAGGTCTTCGGCACGGTGTAGCCCGCCGCCTGGAACGCCTTGGGCGAGTACCAGACCAGGGACTTCATGTTGGCGCTCATCGGTGCCGCGTAGAAGGTCCCGTTGACCGAGCCGTAGGTCTTCCAGATCGGGCTCCACTGGTCCTCGTTCGTCACCGTCTGGGCCGGCGGCTTGACGACCTTGCCGGTCTTCACCATCTGGCCCAGCAGGCCGGGCTGCGGGATGATCGCCAGGTCCGGGGTGTTGCCACCGGCGACCCGGACCGGGAGTTGGGACTCGAAGTCGTTCGAGCCCTCGTAGGAGATCTTGATTCCGGTACAAGTACTGAACTCGGCCCAGGACTTCTCCAGGGAGTCCGACTCCGGGCTGAGGATCGAGGCGAACATCGTCACCGTCGTCCCGGAATGCCCCGCGTACGGCTGGTACTTGGCGCAGCTCGCCGGCAGGGGCGCCGCCGAGCCGGCACTGCCGGAACTGCTGCCGGAGCTGTTGGAGCAGGCGGCGGCGAGCGAGAGGCCCAGCAGCGCCGGAGCCACCAACAGTCGATTTCTGAACCGGGCACTCGTCCTGATGTTCAAAGCGTTCTCCTGCGGCCTGGGACGAACCACATGACACTGCGCTGAACCGGAAGTCGCATGAGGCCGTGGCAGGATCGGCCACGGCCAGGTCGACGGCGACTGGCTTGAAGACGCTAACGCACCGTTCATCAGACGCCAAGGACACGTTCAACTTTCACTGTGAAGACTTCCCGTCACAATCCGCGTTCGTGACCGTGCCCGCCGATACCTACCCCTGGCCCCGCTCCGAAACGCCGACGGTGCGAGAAGTCGAACCGACCGACTTCCCGCACCGCGTTGCCCCACAGGTGAATTGACTGTCCGTCAGTACAGTCGTACCGGCAGCCCCTGCAGGCTGTTGAGCACGATCGAGGCGGCCGGGCGCAGTTGGTCGTCCGGCACCGCCAGGGACAGTTCCGGGAAGCGCTCGAAGAGCGCGGGCAGTGCCACCTGCGCCTCCAGCCGGGCCAGCGGCGAGCCGGGGCAGACATGCGGCCCGTGGCCGAAGGACAGGTGCCGGATCGGGTCCCGGGTGATGTCGAACAGCTCGGCGGTCACGCCGTGCTGCAGCGGGTCGCGGCCGATCGCGTTGTACGAGATCAGCACCGGATCGCCGACCGGCACCAGCGCCTCGCCCACCCTGATCTCCTCGGTCGCGTACCGGAAGAGGAAGTTGCTGGTCGGCGGCGTCCAGCGGAGCGACTCCTCGACGACGGCGGACCAGCCCACCTCGCCCGAACGCGCCAGGGCCAGCTGGTCGGGGTGCCGCAGCAGGGCCCGCACCGCGTTGGTGATCAGGTTGACCGTGGTCTCGTGGCCGGCGGCGATCATCACCCGCAGGGTCGCGGCCGCCTCGGCGTCCGACAGCTCGCTGCCGTCGAGGTCGGCGGCCAGCAGCGCGCTGGTCAGATCATCGCCCGGCGCGGCACGGCGCTGCCGCACCAGGTCGTCGACGAAGGCGTTCAGCGCCGCGATGATCGAGTGGATCCCCGCCGGGTCCGGCACGCTGCGGAAGAACCGCTCATAGAGCTCGCGCAGATAGCCGTGGTCCGCCGGGTCGACCCCCAGCAGGGTGCCGATCACCGTCATCGGCAGCGGAAACGCGAAGGCCGACTTCAGGTCGACCAGCGGCTCGCCAGCAGCCAGCTCGTCCAGCAGCCGAGCGGTCAGCTGCTCCACCTGAGGCCGCATCAACTCGACCCGGCGGGGCGTGAACGCCTGCGCGACCAGCGCGCGCAGGCGCCGGTGCTCCTCCCCGTCCGCGGTCACCATGCTCGGGCCCGGCACCGCCACACCGATCAGCGGCCAGTCGCGGGGGATCTCGCCGCGCTGGTAGGCCGCCCACTGCCGGACGTCCTTGACCAGGCGCTGATCCGTCAGCAGGGCGCGCGCGGCGGCATGCCGGGTGACCGCCCAGGCCCGCACCCCGCCCGGCAGCTCCACCGGCACCACCGGCCCGGCCGCGCGCAGCACCGCACCCTCGGCCGCGCTGTCGCGCGCGAAGGGGTCGAGTGCCACCACGCCGCTCATAAGCACACTGGTCATCCGAAGGCTCCTCCGGTCGTCGTCGACGGGGTGAATCCGACCGGCAGCGCCACCAGCGCACGCACCCAGGCCGACGGCCGCCAGACCAGCGCGTGCTCGGCCACCGCCAGCCGCAGGTCCGGCAGCCGGTCCAGCAACACCTCGACGGCCGTGCCGGCGATCACCTCGGCCGCCTCCTGCGCCGGGAACGGACAGCGGTGCTCGCCGTGCGAGAAGCTCAGGTGCGCCCGGTTGCCCTCCGCCGCCTGACCACCCGCCTGCCGCACCGCCGGATCGGCGTTCGCCCCCGCGAGCCCGAGCAGCACCATGTCACCGGCCGCGATCCGCTGCCCGCCGAGCTGGGTGTCCCGCACCGCCCAGCGGCCCGCGAAGATCTGGGTGGGCGTGTCCTCCCAGAGCGCCTCGCCGAGCGCCTGCCCCACGCTGCGGCGGCCGCCCGAGAACGAGGCGGCGAAGCGGTCGTCGGTGAGCATCAGCCGCAGCGCGTTGGCGATCCAGTAGGCGGTCGGCTGGTGGCCCGCGGCCAGCAGCACCCGCAGGTCGCGCACCACCTCGTCGTCGCTCAGACCGGCCGGGTGGACCAGCAGCCGCGAGGTGATGTCCGCGCCGGGCTCTGAGCGCTTGGCCTCGACCAGCTCGAGCATGGTCGTCACGATCCGCTGCGAGGCCTGCTGCGCGTCCGGGCCGCCGTCCATCATGGCCACCAGGTTCGCGATCAGCGCCGGCACCTGGGCCTCGTCCAGCCCCAGCAACCAGCAGAGCACCAGCAGCGGCATCCGGTGCGCGTAGTCGGCGACCAGGTCCGCCTCACCGCGGCCCGCGAAGGCGTCGATCAGCCGGTCGGCGATCCGCTCGCAGTACTTCTTCAGCTCGTACGGATCCACCGCGCCGAGCGCGTCGGTGACCGCGGCGGAGCGGCGCTGGTGCTCGGCGCCCTCGGTGTACAGGATCGAGGCCACCGGGGTCATCAGCGGCCGCAGCGGCCAGTCCTCGGGGATGGTCGGCCAGGCGTTCCAGCGGCTGGAGTCGCGCCCGAAGAGCTTGGGCTGGCTCGTCACCGTCTGCAGCTCACGGTAGCCGATCACCAGCCAGGCGGGCACGCCGCCGGCCAACTCGACCGGGGCGACGGGGCCGTGCGCGGCCCGCAGCTCGCGGTAGACCTGCGCCGGATCGGTCTGGAACCGCGGACCGTACAGCTGCGCGGCCGCGCGGTGCGCGGGGCAGCCGGGCGGCGGGGTGGGCACCGGCTCGGTCACGAGTGGCTCTCCTCTTCCTGGCGTTCTTCCTGACGTGCTACCTGCCGCTCTTCCTGACGCTGACTCAGTTCGGCTTCGGTGCGTGCGCAGAGGTGGCGGACGAGCTCGATCAGCACCTGCTTGCTCGACTCGCGATCGCGCGCGTCGCAGTCCAGCAGCGGCACCTGCGGCGAGAGGTCGAGCGCCTCGCGGATCCGCTGCGGCGAATGCTTCGGCGGCTCGAAGGTGTTGCGGGCCACCACGAACGGCATCCCGTGCTGCTCCAGCCGGTCGATCGCGTACCAGGAGTCCGCCAACCGCCGGTCGTCCACCAGCACCACCGCGCCCAGCGCACCGCTGAACAGGCGGTCCCAGAGGAACCAGAAGCGCTCCTGCCCGGGTGCGCCGAAGAGGTACAGCACGCTCTCGGCGGACAGCGTGATCCGGCCGAAGTCGAAGGCCACCGTGGTGGCGCGCTTGTCGCGCACCGCCGACGGATCGTCGATGCCTTCGCCCGCGCGGGTCATCACCTCTTCGGTGGCCAGCGGCCGGATCTCGCTGACCGAGCCGACCAGCGTGGTCTTGCCCACGCCGAAGCCACCGACCACCACGATCTTCCACGCGTTGTCGGCGGTGCTCCGCAACGGGATCCGGCGTGCGGCCGGCCCGGCCTCAGAGCCGTTGGAGTCCATGCAGCACCTGCTTCAGCGTGTCGAGATCGGGCAGCCGGGCCTGGGCGGGAGCGAAGCGCGGGTGCCGGGCGGTGATCCGGCCGGCCTCCAGCAGATCGCCCAGCAGGATCTTCACCACGCTGATCGGCAGCCCCAGTTCGGCAGCCACCTCCACCACGGCGGTCGGCTGCCGGCACAGCCGCAGGATCCGCGCGTGCTCGGACTGCATGCCGGGCACCGGCTGTTGCTCGGTGACGATCAGCGTCACCACGTCGAAGGCGTGCGTACCGGCCGTGCTCCGCCCGCCGGTCACCGTGTACAGCCGGTCCGGACCGTCCGACAGGTCCGACCGCGGGGGCCGCGTCACGCGTCCGCGGTGGTGTCGTTCCCGCGCGGCGGCGCGCTCAGGAAGTCGCCGATCTGCTCGACCAGGCCGTGCATGTTGTGGCCGACCAGGCCCACGTCCGCGCTCTCGTCGGTGACCACCGCGAGGTGCGTTCCGTGGCCCGCCTCCACGATGCACAGGATGCCGCCGTGGAACTCGGTCATCGACTGCCGGACCCCGCCGCTGCCGTCGCCGAACTCGATCGAGGCGCCGTGCGCGAGGCTCTGGATGCCGGAGGCTATGGCGGCCAGCTGGTCGGCCTGATCGGCGCCCAGACCGGAGCTGTGGCACAGCTTCAGGCCGTCCGCCGACAGCACCAGGGCGTGCCGGGAGTCCGGCGTGTTGGCCAGCAGGTTCTCCAACAGCCAGTCGAGATCGCGGTCGGTGGTGCTGCTCATCAGGCATCGTCCTTCGGGATGTCCGGGATGTCGGTGGGCTGAGCGAGAGCGGGCTGGGCCGGGACGCCGTGGGCACCCTGGCCGAGCTGGACGCCCTGGACGCCCTGGCGGAAGTCGCCGAACCGGGCGGCGGCGGTCGGGACGGACCGGGTCCTCGCGGTCCTGCTCGGGCCGGCGGCCGCCGCCGCCAGCGTCTGGCCACGCCGCCGTCTGGGCAGTCCGTCCCCCGGCTCGGCCTCGGCCTCGAGCGCCGGTGCGGGCGCGGGCGCCGGTGCGGGCCGGTCCGATGCCGGCGCGACGGTCTCGCGGGTGGCGCTGTCCGCGCCAGGATCTTGCGCCAACTGCTCCTGGTGGACGATCAACTGCTCGGGAATCAGCATCACGACCCCCGTCCCACCACGCGAGGACGGCCGGAACGAGATCGCCAGCCCGTGCTTGCGGCCCAGCGCGCCGATCACCGCGAAGCCCAGCCGGGTGCCGGCCGAGAGCGTGGTCAGGTCCAACGGCTCACCGGAGACGGCCTGCTCGGCCCGGCGAAGCCAGACCTCGGAGAGCCCGAGCCCGCCGTCCTCCACGGTGATCGCCAGCCCGGTGTGCAACTCCTCGACGTAGACGTGCACCTCGGCCGGCGGCGCCGAGAAGTTGGCGGCGTTGTCCATCAGCTCGGCCAGCGCGTGCATCACGCCCTCAGCCGCGTAGCCCGCGACCGCGGCGCCGCTCGCCGAGTGCAGCCGCACCCGCTGGTAGGCGCTGATCCGGCCGAGCGCCCCGCGCAGCACGCTCTCCATCGGGATCGGCCGGCTCCACCGCCGACCGCTGCGGGCGCCGGTCAGCACGGCGATGCTGTCGGCCAGCCGGCCCGCCTGGGCGGTGCTGTGGTCGAGTCGGAGCAGGTCACCCAGCACCTGCTCGCCGTGCTGGTGCTGCATCTCGCGCAGTTCGGCGTGCATCGCGGTGGCCAGCGCCTGCATCCGCCCGGCCGCCGTCGCGCAGACCGCGAGGGCCGCCGCCCGCTGCCGCTCGCCGTACGCGACCTCCTTGGCGAGCAGCGCGACCAGGCTCTCGTGCGCGGTCTGCCGGTGTGCCACCAGGACGGTCTCCACCGAGGCGCCGGCCCGCAGCAGGCGGACCACCTCCGGGATCGTCCGTTCGGCCAGCAGCGCGAGTTCCGCCCGCTCGTCGTCGGCCGCGGCCCGGGCGGTCGCCGCCTCGGCCCGCGCCTCGACGGCCTCCGAGCGGGCGGCGAGCATCTCGACCCGGGCCGCCTCGGCCTCGGCGAGGGCCGCGTCGGCCCGGGCCCGCGATGCCTGCGCCTCGGCGAGCGCGGTGCCGGTCGCCGCCTCCGCGCGCAGCACCGCGGCCACCGCGGCCTCCCCCTTGGTCCGGCTGGTGGCCAGCTCGGCGGCCAGCCGACGGGCCCGCCGCCACTGCGCCAGCCCGGCCAGCGCCACCGCGCACCAGGCGGCCGCCGCCAGCGTCCCCCAGGCCGCGACCACCGACCGCTCCCCCTCGGGCGCGGCAACCACGGCCACGGCCACGGCGGCCCCCGCCACCCCCACCGCCACCAGGGCGGCGAGCAGCGCGGCCGGTCTGCCGGACAGGCGGGTGCGAGCGGTCATGGCGCGGTTCCTCGGCGGGCGTCGGAGCTAGGGCGGGTGCCAGCGCACCCGCCTCCCGCGGCGGGGAGATCCAAGATCAGTTGACGCGGTCAGCAGATCATATCGACTCAGCTGACCGGCTCGACCGGCGAGTTGACGCGATGTCTCCCAAGCGGCCGCCAGGCACACGCGAGCGGGGCGGGAACCTGTGGGTTCCCGCCCCGCTCGCACCGTTCCTCACCGCTAGACGGGAGGAACCTCGGCCGAGATCAGCTGCAGCCGCTGGTCGATCCGCAGCCCTCGCAGAGGTAGCAGCTGCCCGCGCGGCGCATCTTGGTGCCGCAGGAGAAGCAGAGCGGGGCGTCCGCGTTCAGGCCGAGCTGGATCTCCAGCAGCTCGGTCGAGTTGTGCGGGGCCTTCGCGGCGGCTGCGGCGGTGGCCGCGGGCGCCGGGGTCTCGCGCTTCGTGGCGGCCGGCTCGACCGCGCGCGGGGCGGACTGGGCCAGGCTCGTGACGTCCACGTCCTCCTCCTCGAGCGGCTCGTAGGAGCCGGTCTCCAGGTGGCGCTGGCGCTCCTCGACGGAGTGGATGCCGAGCGCGGAGCGGGTCTCGAAGGGCAGGAAGTCCAGCGCCAGGCGGCGGAAGATGTAGTCGACGATCGACTGGGCCATCCGCACGTCCGGGTCGTCGGTCAGACCGGCGGGCTCGAAGCGCATGTTGGTGAACTTCGAGACGTAGGTCTCCAGCGGCACGCCGTACTGCATGCCGACCGAGACGGCGATGGAGAAGGCGTCCATCATGCCCGCGAGGGTCGAGCCCTGCTTGGACATCTTCAGGAAGACCTCGCCCAGGCCGTCGTCCGGGTAGGAGTTGGCCGTCATGTAGCCCTCGGCGCCGCCCACGGTGAAGGAGGTGGTGATCCCCGGGCGGCCCTTGGGCAGGCGCTTGCGGACCGGGCGGTACTCGACGACCTTCTCGACGGCGGCCACGGGCTCCGCCGCGGCAGCCTCCTTGGTCTTCTTCGCCGACAGCGGCTGGCCGACCTTCGAGTTTTCGCGGTAGATGGCCAGCGCCTTGACGCCGAGCTTCCAGGCCTCGAAGTAGACCTCCTCGACGTCCTCGACGGTCGAGGAGACCGGCATGTTGACGGTCTTGGAGATCGCGCCGGAGATCCACGGCTGGATCGCCGACATCATCCGCACGTGCCCCATCGGCGAGATCGAACGCTCGCCCATCGCGCAGTCGAAGACCTCGTAGTGCTCGGACTTCAGGCCGGGTGCGTTGACCACGTTGCCGTGCTCGGCGATGTGGGCGACGATCGCCTCGACCTGCTCGGGCTGGTAGCCGAAGCGGCGCAGGGCACGCGGCACGGTGCCGTTGACGATCTGCATCGAGCCGCCGCCGACCAGCTTCTTGAACTTGACCAGGGCGAGGTCGGGTTCGACGCCGGTGGTGTCGCAGTCCATCATCAGGCCGATGGTGCCGGTGGGGGCGAGCACCGAGGCCTGGGCGTTGCGGAAACCGTTCTGCGCGCCGATCCGGAGCACGTCCTGCCAGGTCTCGGTGGCGGCGGCCCAGACCGGGGCGTCCAGCTCGTCCACCGCGACGGCGGCCGTGCTGGCGTCCGCGTGCTGCCGCATGACCCGCTGGTGCGGGGCGGCGTTGCGGGCGTAGCCGTCGTAGGGGCCGACCACGCCGGCCAGTTCGGCGCCGCGGCGGTAGGCGGTGCCGGTCATCAGCGAGGTGATCGCGCCGGCCAGGGCGCGGCCGCCGTCGGAGTCGTAGGCGTGGCCGGTGGCCATCAGCAGGGCGCCGAGGTTGGCGTAGCCGATGCCGAGCTGGCGGTAGGCGCGGGTGGTCTCGCCGATCTTCTCGGTCGGGAAGTCGGCGAAGCAGATCGAGATGTCCATCGCGGTGATGACCAGCTCGACGACCTTGGCGAAGTTCTCCGCGTCGAACGTGTCGTCGTCGCGCAGGAACTTCATCAGGTTCAGCGAGGCGAGGTTGCAGCTGGAGTTGTCCAGGTGCATGTACTCCGAGCACGGGTTGGAGGCGTTGATCCGGCCCGACTCGGGGCAGGTGTGCCAGTGGTTGATGGTCGAGTCGTACTGGATGCCCGGGTCGGCGCAGGCCCAGGCGGCCTCGGCCATCTTGCGGAACAGCTTCTTGGCGTCGACGGTCTCGATGACCTCACCGGTCATCCGGGCCCGCAGGCCGAACTCGCCGCCGTTCTCGACCGCCGTCATGAACTCGTCGGAGACCCGGACCGAGTTGTTGGCGTTCTGGTACTGGACGGAGGTGATGTCGTCCCCGCCGAGGTCCATGTCGAAGCCCGCGTCGCGCAGGGCGCGGATCTTCTCCTCCTCCTTCACCTTGGTCTCGATGAAGGCCTCGACGTCGGGGTGGTCGACGTCCAGCACGACCATCTTGGCCGCGCGGCGGGTGGCGCCACCGGACTTGATGGTGCCGGCCGAGGCGTCGGCGCCGCGCATGAAGGAGACCGGGCCAGAGGCGTTGCCGCCGGAGGAGAGCAGTTCCTTGGAGGAGCGGATCCGGGAGAGGTTCAGGCCGGCGCCGGAGCCGCCCTTGAAGATCATGCCCTCTTCCTTGTACCAGTCGAGGATCGAGTCCATCGAGTCGTCGACGGCCAGGATGAAGCAGGCGCTGACCTGCTGCGGCTGCTTGGTGCCGACGTTGAACCAGACCGGCGAGTTGAAGCTGAACACCTGGTGGAGGAGGGCGTGGGTCAGCTCGTGCTCGAAGACCTCGGCGTCGGCCGGGGAGGCGAAGTAGCCGTGCTTCTCGCCGGCCGCGCGGTAGGTGAGCACCACGCGGTCGATGATCTGCTTGAGGCTCCACTCGCGCTGCGGGGTGCCGACGGCGCCGCGGAAGTACTTGGAGGTGACGATGTTCACCGCGTTGACCGACCAGAAGTCGGGGAACTCGACACCGCGCTGCTCGAAGTTGATCGAGCCGTCACGCCAGTTGGTCATGACGACGTCGCGCCGCTCCCAGCTGACCTGGTCGTAGGGGTGCACCCCAGGAGTGGTGTAGATGCGCTCGATCCGCAGACCGCCCTTGGGGGCCTTGCCGGACCCCTTCGCCGCCTTCTCGGACTTCGACCCGCGTGCGGAACCGCTCGTCGTGTCTGTCACTGCTTCTCCTCCTCCTGGGCTTGCGCCCCGAATACCCCAATTGTCGCCTCTCGGCGCCATGGGGTATCGCTGCTTCTTCGCTTCTCCTGGCGTGCGGGCAGGCCGGGGACGCCGACCGGTTCGCACTGTGTGTATGGGTTCGCGCACCGTTTCCGGGCGCGCCGGAGCCCTTCCGGGCTGCCGTTCTGCTGCTTTGCCGCCTAGGGCGCCGCGGCGGGGACGGCGACCGTGGCGCCGTCGTCGCCCGCGGGCACCGGCTGCTCGGCGCCACGCAACTCGGCGATGGCGGCCTCGAAATCGGACAGGCCGTCGTAGGCCTGGTAGACCGACGCGAACCGCAGGAACGCGACGACGTCCAGGTCCTTCAGCGGACCGAGTATGGCCAGCCCCACGTCATGGGTGGAGAGCTCGGCCGAGCCGGAGGCCCGCACGCACTCCTCGACCCGCTGGCCGAGCTGGGCGAGGGCGTCCTCGGTGACCGGTCGGCCCTGGCAGGCCTTGCGGACTCCGGAGATCACCTTCTCCCGGCTGAACGGCTCGGTCACCCCGCTGCGCTTGATCACCATCAGCGCGGCCGTCTCCACCGTGGTGAAGCGGCGACCGCAGTCGGGGCACTGCCGGCGGCGACGGATCGAACTGCCGTCGTCGGCGGCGCGGCTGTCGACCACGCGGCTGTCGGAGTGCCGGCAGAAGGGACAGTGCACGGAACCGGCTCCCTTCTGGGGTCTGGCTGGCGGGCGAGCAGCGCTCAGTCTAGGTGACGCCCACCATGATCAAGTACCGGGGGACCACAACCTGTGGGCTGCGAGCACCTATGTAACCACTAGATCTAGGCCACTGTCCCGAGTAACACGCCCGACTCGCGCCCGATTCCGGTATCGCCCGGATCACCCGGCGCAATCGATGCTGGTCAGTCGCCGGTCGGTCGGGGAGGCGTCCGTTTCGACTCCACCCGGACGGCCGAGCGGCGGTTTCCGGTCGACTGTCGACGACTTCACCCCCATGCCGCACCGGCCCCTGGCGCGCCCTCTAGAATCGACTGGATCGAACATTTAATCGACATACACCGAATGCCTTGATCAAGTCAGCCGACTCCTCGATAATTCACTCGAACGTGTGTTTGGCGCAACCTTTCGATAGGTGCTGCCGTTGGGCTGGGCAGGCAAGGGAGAACGCCCGACGAGAGGGGCCGCCGTGAGCACCGTAAAGAGCAGCACCAGCAGTTCCACCGCCATCCAGAACCTCCCGACCACCGTCGCCGACGGCCGCGGCATCCCGCTGCAGGACCGCGCCCAGCACCACGCGGGCCGGGGCGCCACGGACCAGCAGAGCTTGGACCAGAGCATGGATCGCAGCGACAGCCGCCCTCAGACCCCGTCCGGGGGAGCCCCGGGCTACCTCCCCGACCCGAGCATCGAGCACGCCTCGGTGCAGGACGTGCCGATCGGCCTGCCGAACGGCCAGGTCCGCTCGCTGCCGGGCCGCCCGCCGGGCATCCGCACGGACGAGGCCGGGCTGACCGAGCGCCAGCGCCGGGTGATCGACGTGATCCGGGACTCCGTGCAGCGGCGCGGCTACCCGCCGAGCATGCGGGAGATCGGCCAGGCCGTCGGCCTCTCCTCCACCTCCTCGGTGGCGCACCAGCTGATGGCGCTGGAGCGCAAGGGCTTCCTGCGCCGCGACCCGCACCGCCCGCGGGCCTACGAGGTGCGCGGGGTCGAGGTGACCCGGCCGAACACCGCCGAGGCCGCCGGGCGCCCGTCCACCTCCTACGTCCCGCTGGTCGGCCGGATCGCCGCCGGTGGCCCGATCCTGGCCGAGCAGACCGTCGAGGACGTCTTCCCGTTGCCCCGCCAGCTGGTCGGCGAGGGCGAGCTGTTCGCCCTGACCGTGCGCGGCGACTCGATGATCGAGGCCGCGATCTGCGACGGCGACTGGGTCACCGTGCGCCGCCAGCCGGTCGCCGAGAACGGCGACATCGTGGCCGCGATGATCGACGGCGAGGCCACCGTGAAGCGGCTCAAGCGCGAGGACGGCCGGATCTGGCTGATGCCGCACAACCCCGCCTACGAGCCCATCCCGGGCGACAACGCGACCATCCTGGGCAAGGTCGTGGCGGTGCTGCGGCGCCTGTGACCGCGCACCGTGCGCCCGGCGCCGCACGCACGACAACCGAGGGCCCCTACCGACACCCGGCAGGGGCCCTCGCGCTTGACCCGGCCCGGCTGCTCAGCCGGGCTCAGCCACGCTTGTCGACCGGCCTGGGCGGCGGCGCGGACGCCGCGATCGCCGCCAGCGAGCGCCGCACCTGGTTGCGGTCGGTGGTGTACCAGAAGTCCGGCATCGAGGACCGGAAGAAGCCGCCGTACCGGGCGGTGGCCAGTCGCGGATCGAGCACCGCGACCACCCCGCGGTCGTCCGCCGCGCGCACCAGCCGGCCCGCGCCCTGCGCCATCAGCAGCGCGGCATGGGTCGCCGCCACCGCCATGAAGCCGTTGCCGCCCGCCTCCTCGACCGCCTTCTGCCGGGCGCTCATCAGCGGATCGTCCGGGCGCGGGAACGGGATCCGGTCCATCACCACCAGCTGGCAGGCGGAACCCGGCACGTCCACCCCCTGCCAGAGCGAGAGCGTGCCGAACAGGCAGGCCTCCGGATCCGCGGCGAAGGCCCTGATCAACTCGCCCAGGGTGTCCTCGCCCTGCAGCAGGATCGGGAAGTCCAGGCGCTCGCGCAGCTGCTCGGCGGCCGTCTGGGCGGCCCGCATCGAGGAGAAGAGGCCCAGCGTGCGCCCGCCGGCCGCGCCGATCAGCTCGGCCAACTCGTCCAGCATCTGCGGCCGGTCCGGCTCCCGCCCGGGCGGCGGCAGGTGCTTGGCGACGTAGAGGATGCCCTGCTTGGGGTAGGAGAAGGGCGAGCCGACGTCGAGTCCGCGCCAGTACGGTGGGGCGTCCTCGCCCTCGGCCCGCTCCGGCTCGTCGGCCGCCCGCTGGTCCGGCAACCGCCCCTCACCCGGCAGGCCGACCGAGGCGGCCACGCCGTTGAAGTCGCCGCCGAGCTTCAGGGTGGCCGAGGTGAGCACCACCGAGCGCTCCTTGTAGAGGTTCTCCCGCAGCAGCCCGGAGACGCTCATCGGCGCCACCCGCAGCGAGGCGGGGACCAGCCCGTAGCGGTCGTTGCGCTCGATCCAGACCACGTCGTAGGGCGATTCGGAGAGCAGCCGCTCGGTGGTGTCGTGCAGCGTCTCGGCGGCGGCCATCGCCTGCTTGCGCACCGCGTCCTCGTCGGAGAGCCCCTTGTCCCTGGTCTCGCCGAGCGAGGTGATCACCAGCCGGCTGGCGTCCCGGATCGCGGCCACCGCGTAGCCGAGGTACTCGGGCAACTCGTCGACCTTGCCGGGCTGAGCCGTCTCCATCAGACCGTGGTAGCTCTCGGCGGCGGCCTGCAGCGCGTCCACCGCCTTCTCGTTGGCGAGCCGGGCGGCCCGCTTGACGGCCCGGTTGACCGCGCCGACGGTCAGCTCCGCGGTGGCCGCGCCGGTCACCCGGTTCACCAGCTCGTGCGCCTCGTCGATGATCAGCAGCTCGTGCTCGGGCAGCACCGGGGCGCCCTCGATCGCGTCGATCGCCAGCAGCGCGTGGTTGGTGACCACCACGTCCGCGAGCTTGGCCCGCTCCCGGGCCTTCTCCGCGAAGCACTCCTGGCCGTAGGCGCAGCGGCTGGCGCCCAGGCACTCCCGGGAACTGACGGAGAGTTGGGCCCAGGCCTTGTCCGAGACGCCGGGACTCATGTCGTCGCGGTCACCGGTCTCGGTCTCGCCCGCCCAGTCGCGCAGCCGCAGCACGTCCTGGCCGAGCTTGCCGCTCGGGCCGCCGAGGGCCTCGACCGGGTCGAAGAGGCCCTCGCCCTCCTCGCTCGGGGTGCCCTCGTTGGCCCGGTGCAGGCAGAGGTAGTTGGAGCGGCCCTTGAGCATCGCGAAGAGCGGGCGGCGGCGCAGGATCGGCTGCAGCGCCTCCACCGTGCGCGGCAAGTCCCGCTCCACCAGCTGGCGTTGCAGCGCCAGGGTGGCGGTGGCCACCACCACCCGGTCGCCGTGGGCGAGCGCGGGGACCAGGTAGGCGAGGGACTTTCCGGTGCCGGTGCCGGCCTGCACCAGCAGGTGTTCGGCGTGGTCGGTGGCCTCGGCCACCGCCTGGGCCATCTGGATCTGGCCGGGGCGCTCGACTCCGCCGACCGCGGTGACCGCGGCGTGCAGGAGCTCGGGGATGCGGCCGGTGGGTACCGGGCCGGGGCCGGGGTCGTTCGAGCCCTCGGCGGGCAGCAGCTGGGGTGCGGAGTCGTTCGTCATGGCCCTTCCACCCTACGGGGCCGGACTGACAACGCCCTCGCGCGGACCGGGCAACCCGGCCCCGGCGGCCGCCAGCGGGTTGGCCACCCGCCCGTACACGGCCGCGTGCGGGCGCTCGGGCCGGTCCCGGTAGCCGTCCAGCAGCAGCCGGTTGCGGTTCAGGCAGAGCCGGTCGATGGTCGGGGTGAACAGGTCGAAGAGCGCGAACCGCTCGGCCAGCTCGGGAAAACGCGCCTGGTGGGCCAGCACCGCGGCCCGCAGCAGACCCCAGAACTCCGCCTCCGGCAGGGCGAGTCGGCGTTCCAGCAGCGGCGCCAGGTAGCGGTACACGCCGATGAACAGGCCCGCGTGCAGGAACTGGCACAGGCCCGCCGGCGCCTCGCGCAGCAGCACCTCGGCCACCTCGGGCGGCAGCTCGCGCAGTTCGGGCAGGTCCTGGTCGCTGAGGTTGACGTCGTCGACGAAGTCCTTGACCGCCAGCCGGACCGGGACGTCGCGCTCGTCGAAGAGCAGGATCGCGTTCTCGCCGTGCGGGGAGAAGACCGTGCCGTAGCGGTAGAGGAAGTGCAGCAGCGGCGGCAGCATCACGCCGAACAGCCGGGCCGTCCAGTCCCGCACGGAGAGCCCCGAGCGGGCGATCAGCTCCTCGACCAGGGCCCGGCCGTCCGTCCCGGTCTGCAGCAGCGCGGCCAGCGTGCGCCCGCGCTCCCCCGGTTCGAGGTACCCGCCCAACGGTTCGCGCCAGATCGCGCCGAGCAGTTCCTTGTACTGGTAGGGCGCCTCCGGCAGCCGCGCGTAGTAGGGGTGCTCGACGGTGACCGAGGCGACCTCGCCGAGCAGCACCACCCGGCACTCCTCGCGCAGGAAGGGGTCACCGTCGCGCAGCCCGTGGATCCACGCGGTGACCGCCGGCGCGGCCAGCGTGCGCTCGGTCGGCAGCCCGCGCCAGACCAGGGTGTTGAGCACCGAGAGCGGCAGCTTGACGGTGTGCCGCCGCGGACTGGTCACGTTGAAGAAGGAACGGATGGACTGCTGCGGCAGCCGCAGGTCGCGGTCGGCGGGCAGCAGCACGATCCGCCGGTCGGCGACCCAGGGCGCGAAGAGCGGCAGCACCGTCTCGTCCCACTGCCAGGGGTGCACCGGCAGCAGCAGGTAGGCGGCCGGGTCCAGGCCCTGGCCGTGCAGCCGCCCCCGGTAGTGCGCCAGCACCTCGGCGTCCAGCTCCAGCCGGTAGAGCGCCTCGGCCTCGGACAGCTCGCCGACGCCCCGGTACCGGGCCAGGTCGCGGTGGACGGCGAGCCAGCTCAGCGGCTGCAGGGTGCGCGCCTCGGGCGTCCAACGCGCCGCGTCGGCGGCGGAGAAGCCGAGCCGGCCCTTGTTGAGCACCAGCCACGGGTGGCCGCTCTGGCGCCCCTCCAGCCCGGCGTGGTCCAGCTCGGCCAGCTCGGCCGCGCTCAGCGCGCCGGCCGCCAGCCTGACGTCGGCGAGCAGGGTGGCGGTCAGCTCCCGGACCAGGTGACCGCTGGTGTCCCCGGAGAGCCCGAGTAAGGCACGGGCCGCCAGCACGAACTCGAACGGGTCGTCGGTCTTCCGCTCGTCGGCCTGGATCGACTCCGGGTCGACCTGCCAGCTGCCGTACGCCCCGCGCCGGGCCGCGAACCGGTACTCGGGCCCGTCGGGCAGCGCGAGCCGGTAGCCGCCCGGGACGGGCTCGGGGCGCAGCAGCTCCTCGTAGCTGAACTCGGCGAGCAGCTTGGCCAGCAGCGCCCGGCAGGCCGCGCGCCAGCGCGGCTCGGTGAGCGGGTCCTGGGCGAGCGGGTCCTGGGTCAACGGGTCAGCGGCGGGCGGACGGGGCACGGTTCCACTCCTCGGTGAAGGCGGCACCCTGGGCGGGCAGGGCGGCCGGGGCGAAGCTGGTCCAGGCGGTCCTGGCGGGCAGCCGGTGCACCGTGCGGCCGGTGAGCGCGTTGAGGATCACCGCCGCGCGATGGGCGCCGAGGCCGAGGTCCGGGGTCCCGACGCCGTGCGTGTGCAGCTCGGCGTTCTGCACGAACAGGCCGCCGGTCAGCTCCGGCGCGGTGGCCACCCGGTGGTCCAGGTCGACCCGGAACCGGCCCTGCTCGTCCCAGTCGATCAGCTCGGCCAGCGGTTCCAGGGCCGCCGGGCGCCCGGCCCGGTAGCCGGTGGCCAGCACCACGGCGTCGGTGCGGACCACCCGCCGCAGCCCGGAGTCCCGGTGCAGGCAGCGCAGCTCCAGGCCGCCGCAGGGTCCGGGCAGCGCCTCGGTCACCTCGGTGCCGGGGATGATCTCGGCACCGACGGCGCCGATCGGGCGGCCAATGGTCCGCTCGTAGAGCAGGTCGTGGATGTCGGCCAGGGTCTCGGCGCTGGCCGCCTTGTGCAGCTGCCACTGCTCGGCCACCAGCCGGTCGCGGACAGGGGCGGGCAGCGCGTGGAAGTAGCGGGTGTAGTCAGGGGTGAAGTGCTCCAGGCCGAGCTTGGAGTACTCCATCGGGGCCAGTGCCCTGGTCCGGGTGAGCCACCGCAGCCGGGTGCCGTCACCCTCCCGGTCGCGCAGCAGGTCCAGGAAGACCTCGGCGCCGGACTGTCCCGAGCCGACCACGGTGATGTCCCGGGCGCCCGCCAGCCCCGCCCGGCGTTCCAGGTACTCGTCGGAGTGGAAGACGGTGGACCGCCCCGACAGCGCGACGAAGGCCGCCGGCCGGACCGGCTCGGTGCCGACCCCGAGCACCAGGTTGCGGGCCCGCACCCGGCGCTCCCCCGCCGGCCCGCGCAGCGTGGCGGCGAAGGCGCCGTCCGCCCAGGTCACCGCCGTGACCTCGGTGCCGAACCGGCAGCCGGCCAGCCCCTGGGCGGCCCAGCGGCAGTAGTGGTCGTACTCGCGGCGCGGCAGCTGGAACCGCTCGGCGAAGTAGAACGGGAAGAGCCGGTCGTGGGCGCGCAGGTAGTTGAGGAACGACCACGGGTTGGTCGGATCGACCAGCGAGACCAGGTCGGCCAGGAACGGCACCTGCATCCTGGCCCCGTCCACCAGCATGCCGGGGTGCCAGCGGAACTCGGGGCTGCGGTCGCAGAACAGCGCCCGCAGCTGCGGCTGCCGGTCGGCCAGCGCGGCCAGCGAGAGGTTGAACGGGCCGATGCCGACGCCCAGGACGTCGAGTGGCACTCCGGGCGGCGGGTCGAGCTGATCGTCCATCAGGCATCCCTCTCACGCATCATCAGCGCCGCGCGCTTCTCGGGCAGCTCGATCTCTCCCGCGCTGCTGAAGCCGGCCCGGCGAAAGGCCCGCACCGACGGGGTGTTGCGGACGTCGGGCTCGGCGACCACCCGGGGGCTGGTGCGCAGCAGGTGCTCGGCCATCGCGCTGAGCAGCGCGCCGCCCAGGCCCCGGCCGCGGCTCTCCGGCGGGCCCAGCAGCAGGTGCAGGCCGATGTCGCCGGGGTCGGCCCGGTAGTAGCCGGCCAGCCGGTCCTGCTCGACCCGGTAGACCTCCCAGTAGCTCATCGGCACACCGTTCAGCAGGCCGAGCTGCGGAACGCTGCGGCCGTCCCCGTCCAGTTGGGCGCGCACGTGCCGCTCGGTGACCTCGGGCGGCCCGGCCAGCTCCCAGAAGGCGTCCACCACCGGGTCGTTCATCCACCCGGTGATCAGCGGCAGGTCCTCGGGCCGGACGATCCGCAGCCGGAAGGGCCCGGCCGAGGTGGTCAGCACGGTCATCCGGCCGCCACCGGATTGGGGATGGTGACGTAGACGGACTGCGTCTCCACCGGGCCGACCAGCTCGTCCAGCCCGTGCAGGCGGGTGAGCATGTTGGCCTTGCACCGCAGTTCGGCCGTCGCCAGCAGCTGGGCGGGCAGCGTGGAGCCGGTCGCCGTGGCGGCGGGGCCGGCCAGGAACCGGCGCAGCCCGGCCAGTAGCACCCGCTCGTCGGCCAGCCGCTGCGAGCCGAACGCGCCGATCAGGCCGAGGATGTGGTTGATGCCCAGGTAGTAGGCGAACCGCTCGTCGGCCACCGCGTCCTCGACGAAGGTGTCGCTGTGCCGGCCGAGGCCGGGCAGCCGGGCTTCGAGCCGCTCGGCCCGCGAGGCGCGGAAGTAGTAGCCCTGGTTGTCGCGGTACCGGCCGCCGCACGGCCAGCCGTCGGCGTCCAGCAGCACCAGGGTGTTCTGCTGGTGGGCCTCCAGCGCGATGCCGGCCCGCCCGTCCAGCCAGAGCACCGGCAGCACCACGGCGTCCAGGTAGCGCAGGAACCACTCGGCGGCCACGGTCGGCCGCGGACGGCCGCTGCGCCGGGCCAACGAGCGCAGCAGGTCGCCGAGTTCGGACGGCACGGCGCGGGCGGGCTCGCCGAGCGGGCGTTCGGCGACCAGCGCGGCCACGCAGATCGCCCGGTCGGTGTCGGCGAAGGGTTGCTGCCGCAGCACGGTGTCCAGGCCACTGGCACCCTGCTCGCCGATCCCCGGCAGGTCCACCCCGATCCAGGCCGGGTCGCGGACGATGTCGAACCCGGGGTGCGCGGCCCGCCACTCGGCACCCAGCCCGGCCGCCAGCAGCCGGTGCACCTCCAGGCCCCGGTGCAGCTCCTTGCGCAGGTTCTCCCGGCGGGAGTTGGTGATCCGCAGGCCGAGCGAGAGCTTGAGCATCCAGGGGGTGCCGGGACGGAAGACGGTGCGCACCGAGGAGGTCGGGTACCAGGGGGCGCCGTGCCGCCCGAGGTCGTGCAGCGCGCCCTCGGCCAGCAGCCGGGCGATCTGCGGGCGGCGCTCCAGCTCCTGGGCCTGCCACGGGTGCAGCGGCAGTGCGGCGGTGTTCGGCGGCAGCAGGCCAGGGGCGCCGAGCAGTTCGGCGGTCAGCTGCTCGGCGGTGACGTCCAGCGCCGAGCCCGCGGCGAGCAGATCGCGGTCGACGGCGTACCAGTGCAGTGCGAAGGAGCCGCGCAACTCGGGCGAGTACGCCGCGCTCTGGGCGGGCCCGAGGCCGTCGCGGCTCTTCGGATCGGGCTGCAGCGGGTGGCCGAGCAGCAGCGACTGCTCGGCCCGCAGGAAGGCGGAGTCCGGCCCCGGGCCCGGGTGTTCGCGCCGGTACCGCAGCACGTCGGTGGTCCGTCGGACCGAGTCGGCCACCCGCCCGACCATGTCGGCGAGTTGCTCGGGGGCGGGGTGCGCGCCGGTGGAGCGGGCCAGCAGTGCGGCGGCGGTCACCGCGTCCAGCGCCGTGCCGTCGGGCTCGGCCTGATCGGATGCCGGCACGGCTGCGGCCGGAGCCAGCGTGACCGGACCGAACCGGTGCCAGCCGCACGGCGACCAGTACCGCACCTGCGCCAGCAGCCGGGCCGCCCCGCCCAGCACCGGGATCCGCAGCAGGCCGTCCTGGTCCGGGCGGGCGCCGGTCTCCCGGCACCAGCAGCGCAGCAGCCCCTCGACGGCCGCCTGTTCGGCCGCGACCGAGGGATCCTGG
This sequence comes from Kitasatospora sp. GAS1066B, assembly GCF_041262605.1. NCBI lineage: Bacteria > Bacillati > Actinomycetota > Actinomycetes > Kitasatosporales > Streptomycetaceae > Kitasatospora > Kitasatospora sp. GAS1066B. Next base: position 44,460 of record NZ_JBGCCO010000026.1, on the reverse strand, counting down.
TGCAGCAGCGGATCCGACTCGGCCCACTGGTCCAGCTGGCGGGGGACGGTGGCCGGGGCTCCGGTCAGGGCGGTGCTCAAGACTGCTCCTCGGTGCGCGTGGGAGGGCACCGCCGACGCGTACACCCCGGCGGAGGACATCCATCTGGTCCAACGAGCGGGGCGCCGGGGAATCACGCCCCAACCTTCCTGCGGTCACGAATCGATGACTCCCCCTCACCGGAAGCAACCGGGGTGCGGATCCTCCCGTCCTAGCCGCATGGCAGACTCCACAGATGCCCGGCGGCCCGCCCTGGAGCACCGCCGCGATATTCCACCTGGGGGAACTGAACAGATGTCACCGATGAACGGCGGAACCCGCCGACGCACCGCGGCCGCCGGCGCCGTGGCCGCCCTCACCCTCGTCGCGACGGCCGCCTGCGGGTCGAGCGCCACTCCGAAGTCGGCGCCGCCCGCCCCGGTCCGGAGCTCGGCCGCACCGTCCCCGTCGAACGCCCTCACGCTGCCCGGCGGCCTGGGTCTGCCCAGCCTCGACGACCTGAAGCACTGGAAGCTCTCGGACTGGGACACCTGGGCCAAGCAGCACGCGATCCCGCAGGCGGTCAAGGGCATCTGGAACCTGCAGAAGATGCTGCAGGCCAAGCCGAACGACCCGGTCGTCCAGCCGCAGCAGCCCACCAACGGCGGCACCGACCCGCTGCCCGCCCCGATCGCGGCCAAGGCGATGACCCACCCGTACACGCCGAACGCGGTGGACGGCAAGGTCTTCTTCGACGTCAGCGCCTCGGAGCACGCGGTCTGCTCGGCCACCGTGATCTCCGACCCGCAGCACCCGGGCAAGAGCAACCTGATCTGGACGGCCGGGCACTGCATCACCAGCGGGAAGAGCGGCCAGCAGTACAGCAACATCGCCTTCGTCCCGGCGTTCAACAGCTCCGGCGCGGTCAGCGGCGGCCAGCAGCCCACCAGCCAGAGCCAGTTCGCGCCGTTCGGCGTCTGGGACGCCACCGCGGCGATCTCCTCGCCGCAGTGGTACGCCGAGGGCTCCGAGACCGGCGGCCCGGCCAGCCAGTACGACTTCGCGATCATCCGCGTGCAGAACGAGAACAGCGACGGGAAGTCGCTGGAGGAGACGGTCGGCGGTTCGGTCCCGGTCTGGTTCGACGCCCCGCGCGACCAGCTGAAGATCACCGCGGTCGGCTACCCGGCCGCCCCGCCCTTCAACGGCATGGAGATGGAGCGCTGCGAGGGGGGCCAGGCCTCCCGGCTCTCCTTCGACCCCGCCCGCCCGGCGATGGACGTGATCGGCTGCGGCATGACCGCCGGCTCCAGTGGCGGCGGCTGGTTCGCCGTCCACAACGGCAAGCCGGCGCTGGTCAGCAACACCTCGATCGGCCCCGAGCAGAGCGGCTGGCTGGCCGGTCCCTACCTCGACGACGTGGCGCAGAGCGCGCTGGACTACATCAGCAAGAAGAACTGACGCCCCACAGCGAGCCGTGACATGCGAAGGGCCCCGGGAGACCCGGGGCCCTTCGCGTATCGCTCAGTGCTCATCGCGGTGTCGCTCAGTGCTGCACGGCCACCGCGTAGCGCTCCAGCTCGGCGGCCAGCTCGGCCGCCACCTTGGCCCGCAGCAGCGTGCCCTCGCCGGTGTGCTCGGTCTCCAGCAGCTCGCCCTCGGCGTGCACCCGGGAGACCAGGTCGCCCCGGGTGTACGGGACCAGCGCCTGGACCTCGACGGCCGGGCGCGGCAGCTCCTGGTCGATCAGCTTGAGCAGCTCGTCGATCCCCTGGCCGGAGCGGGCCGAGACCACGATGGCGTGCGGCTCGCGGCGCAGCAGCCGCTGCAGCACGTGCGGATCGGCGGCGTCGGCCTTGTTGATCACCACGATCTCCGGCACGTGCTGCGCCTCGACCGAGACGATCACCTCGCGGACCGCCGCGAGCTGGGTCTCCGGCTCGGGGTGCGAGCCGTCCACCACGTGCAGGATCAGGTCGGCGTCGGCGACCTCCTCCATGGTCGAGCGGAAGGCCTCGACCAGGTGGTGCGGCAGGTGCCGGACGAAACCGACCGTGTCGGCCAGCGTGTAGAGCCGCCCGCCGGGGGTGGTGGCCCGGCGCACCGTCGGGTCCAGGGTGGCGAACAGCGCGTTCTCCACCAGGACGCCGGCACCGGTGAGCCGGTTGAGCAGCGAGGACTTGCCGGCGTTGGTGTAACCGGCGATCGCGACCGAGGGCACCTGGTGGCGCTTGCGCTCCTGGCGCTTGGTGTCCCGGCCCTTCTTCATGTCGGCGATCTCCCGGCGGAGCTTCGCCATCTTCTCGCGGATCCGCCGCCGGTCGGTCTCGATCTTGGTCTCACCGGGACCACGGGTGGCCATTCCGCCGCCCGAGGAGCCGGCGCCACCGCCACCCATCTGCCGGGAGAGCGACTGACCCCAGCCGCGCAGGCGCGGCAGCATGTACTGCATCTGCGCCAGCGAGACCTGGGCCTTGCCCTCCCGGGACTTGGCGTGCTGGGCGAAGATGTCGAGGATCAGCGCGGTCCGGTCGACCACCTTGACCTTCACCACGTCCTCGAGGTGGATCAGCTGACCAGGCGTCAGCTCACCGTCGCAGACCACGGTGTCGGCGCCGGTGGCGGCGACGATGTCGCGCAGTTCCTTGGCCTTGCCGGAGCCGATGTAGGTGGCGGCGTCCGGCTTGTCGCGGCGCTGGATCACCCCGTCGAGCACCTGGGAGCCGGCGGTCTCGGCGAGGGCGGCGAGCTCGGCGAGCGAGTTCTCGGCCTCCTCGGCGGTGCCGTCGGTCCAGACGCCCACCAGCACCACGCGCTCCAGGCGCAGCTGGCGGTACTCGACCTCGGTGACGTCCTCGAGCTCGGTGGACAGGCCCGCCACTCGACGGAGCGCTGCGCGCTCGCTGCGGTCGTACTGGTCACCGTCGTAGTTGTGGCCGAAGTCCTCGTCGATCACCGCGAGGTCTTCGTCCATCAGGGCTTCGGCCCGGAGGTCAGCGGGACGGCGAGCGCTGCGGCCGGCGGTCTCGCTGGAAAATTCGCGGTCTTCGAACGTGGAGGTCATCGTGTCCTTAGGGTATCGACAGGCTACGGATCAAGGTTTTTCGGGCTGCCCGTCCACTGCGCTCAACGCGGCGGACCGGTCCCGCATTCCCTTCGATGGTCGCACGGGCCCGGGGGCCTGGTCATCAGCATTTCCGGCCGCCCGGGAGTTCGGCCGCAACCGGGGCGGGCGCGGGGCCTCCAGCCCGGGGCGGCGGACGTCGTAGACCCCGGAGACCCGCAGCATGGCGCGCATCACCACGGGCAGCGTCGCGGCCCTGGGCAGCTCCACCGTGTAGGTGTGCCGGACCCGCAGCTCCTGGGGCGGTTCGACCACCGCGGAGACGATGTCGAGCCCGGTGGCCGACATCGCGGCGGTCAGGTCGGCGAGCAGCCCGGGCCGGTTCAGCGCCTCGGCCTGCAGCGTGACCCGGAACGGCGCCGGCGCCCCGGTGGCCGCCGCACCGGCCTCCGGCGACCAGTCCAGCTGCACCGGGCCGCGCCCCGAGCCGCGCATCCGCTCACCGGTGGGGCAGTCGGTGCGGTGCACCGCGATCGAGCCGCCGCGGATCTGGAAGCCGGTCACCCGGTCCGGCGGCACCGGGGTGCAGCAGCGGGCCAGCCGCACGGCCGCCCCGGGGTGGCCGGGGGCGACCACCAGCCGGCCGTGGCCGCCGGCCGGTCTCGCGGTCGCCGGGCGCTCGACCGCGCCGTGCGGCGCGGGCGGTGCCGACGGCGCGCCCTGGCCGGCCGGGGGCACCTGGGCGGCATCGACGACATGGGCGGCCTCGACGGAAGCGACGGAATCGACGGCATGGACCGCCTGGCCGGCCGGCTCAGGGCGGGCGTGACCGGCCAGCCAGCGCTCGATCGCGATCCGGGCCCCCGGCGTGTGCGCGAACTCCAGCCACTGCGGGCTCGGCCCGGTCGGCTCCGGCCCGCCGGGGCCACCGCCCGGCTCGGTCAGGATGCCCACCACATCGCCGTCCGCCAGCGCGGTGGCCAAGGCCACCAGCCGGCCGTTCACCCGGGCGCCGATACATCGGTGCCCGATCTCCTCGCCGAGCTGGTAGGCGGCGTCGACGCAGCTGGCCCCGACCGGCAGCACCAGGGTGGCGCCCTCCTCGGTGACGGCGGTGATCTCCCCGTCGTCGGACAGGTCGGCGGTCAGGGTCGACCAGAAGGCGTCCGGATCGGGGGTCTCCTGCTGCCACTCCAGCAGCCGGCTGAGCCAGCCGGGGCGGGCCGGGTCGGTGCCGTCCAGCTCGTCGCGCCCGGTCTGGTCCGCGCCGGCCTGGTGCGGACTGCCGAGCGCGACCACGCCGAACTCGGCGATCCGGTGCATCCGGGGCGTGCGGACCAGCACCTCGACCAGCGCGCCGTCCACCGAGACCGCGGTGTGCAGCGACTGGTACAGGTTGAACTTGGGCGCGGCGACGAAGTCCTTGAACTCGCCGGGCAGCGGGGTCCAGCAGGTGTGCAGCTCCCCGAGGACCGCGTAGCAGTCGGCGGTCTCCTCGACCACGACCAGCAGCCGGGCCAGGTCGGCCGGGTGCGGGCGCCCCACCAGGCCGACCGGGCCGCTCGGGCCGCGGCGCAGCAGCGCCCGGTGCACCGAGACGCAGTGCCTGGGTCGCACGGTGACCTCGCCCGACACCCCGGACTCGGCCAGCTGCCGGCGCAGCGCGGCGGCGAACGGGCTGAGCAGCGCGTCCTGGGCGGCCTCCTGGGCGGCGATCAGCGCCCTGGTCCTGGCGTACTCCTCGGGGTGGAGGGTGGCGAAGACGATGTCCTCCAGCTCCGTCTTGACCACCTGGATGCCCAGCCGCTCGGCCAGCGGGATCAGCACGTCCCGGGTGACCTTGGCGATCCTGACCTGGCTGGCCGGCTTCATGTGACGGATCGTCCGCATGTTGTGCAGCCGGTCCGCCAGCTTGATCACCATGACCCGCACGTCGTCGCCGGTGGCGACCAGCATCTTGCGGAACGTTTCCGCCTCCGCCGCCGCACCGAAGTCCACCTTCTCCAGCTTGGTCACGCCGTCCACCAGGTAGGCGACCTCGGGACCGTAGGCGGCGGCGACCTGATCCAGCGTCACCTCGGTGTCCTCGACCGTGTCGTGCAGCAGCGAGGCGACCAGGGTGGTGGTCTCGGCGCCGAGCTGGGCCAGGATCATGGTGACGGCGAGCGGGTGGGTGATGTAGGGCTCGCCGCTCTTGCGCTTCTGGCCCCGGTGGCTCTCCTCGGCCGTCCGGTAGGCGCGGCTGAGCAGCGCGAGGTCGGCCTGCGGATGGTGGCGCCGGTGGGCCTGCACCAGCGGCTCGATCGCGTCCGGCACGGGGGGGCGCCCGGTGGCCAGCAGGGCGGCCCGCCCGGCCCGGCCGAGGGCGGCCCGCCCCAGCAGCCGCCGTCCGGGTGACGGCGACTCAGGTGACGCCGGCTCAGGTGGCGGCGGCACCGGCGAGGGCGCGGAATCGACGGGCGGCGATCCGACCGAGCGCCCCGCGAGGCGACCCGGACCTGTTGACGGAGCCTCAGATGTCCCAGGTGACAGGGCCTGGCCGGTTGGCCGGCCGGTCTCGACAGTCATGGCAACCTCCGGCAGCGAGCACCGGAGCGGCGGCTGCCCCGGTGGTCCATGCTACCGAGCACAACACGTTCCGCGAGGCCCTGCTTCCGCTCTGTCAGGGAGATCACTCGAATGGGCGGATTGAGCTCCACCCGGAACGGGGAAAGGGGCCGCCCACCCCCGTTACCCCACCCCGTGCCCGGCCCCCTGACGGGGCCTCAGAGCCAGCCGGGCTCGAGCACCCCGGCGGCCACGATCACCGCCGCCCCGGTCATCTCGACCCGTCCGTCCGGGTGTTCGGCGATCACCAGCCGCCCGCCGGGCAGGTCCACCGTGATGCTGACCGGCTCACCGGTGACCGCCGGGTCGATCCCGGCCCGCCGGGCCGCGGCCACCGCCACCGCGCAGGCGCCCGTCCCGCAGGAGCGGGTCTCGCCCGAGCCGCGCTCGTGCACCCGCATCGCGACGTGCCGCTCGCCCCGGTCCACCACGAACTCGACGTTGACGCCCTCCGGGTAGGCCCCGGCCGGGCTGACCTCGGGCGCGGTGAACAGGTTGCCGGCCTCGGCGAGATCGGCCACGAAGGCCACCGCGTGCGGGTTGCCCATGTTGACGTTGCGGGCCGGCCAGTGCCGCTCCCCCACCGCCACCTCGATGCCCTCGGTGCCCGGCAGCACCGCCCGGCCCATGTCCACGGTGACCTCACCGGGCGTGCCGTCCGGGCCGTCCTCGGCGATCAGCACCTGCCGCACTCCGGCCCGGGTGGCGACCGCGAGCGGTCCGGGCTTGGCCAGCCCGGCGTGCACCAGGTAGCGGGCGAAGACCCGGACCCCGTTGCCGCACATCTCGGCGATGCTGCCGTCGGCGTTGCGGTAGTCCATGAACCACTCGGCCTCCGCGGCCTGGGCCGCCGCGGCCTCGTCGCGGGCCGAACGGACCACCCGCAGCACACCGTCGGCGCCGATCCCGGCCCGGCGGTCGCAGAGTCGGGCCACCTCGGCCGGACCCAGGCGCAGCGCGCCGTCCAGGTCGGGGAGGATGACGAAGTCGTTCTCGGTGCCGTGGCCCTTGAGGAAGGGCAGGCCCTGCGGGGTCGGTGCGCTCATACTGCGATCGTACTGACCGGGCGCCGGCGGCGATCAGCTGCGCAGCTGAACGACCCGCCAGACGGCGAGGGCGAAGGCCACGCACGCGATCAGGGTGTAGGCGGCGATGGCCTGCCAGGCCGCCCGCCGTCCCGAGCCGCGCCGGGGCAGGCCGGGCCAGGCGTAACCGGCCTTGCGGGCCGCCATCGCGCCCCAGCCCATCGAGGCCGCGGTGAGCAGCAGGCCGAGCATGGCCACCATCGAGCCGCCGTCGCCGGACCCGAAGGCGAGCGGGAAGGCGAACATCAGCGAGCCGACCACCCCGATCAGCACGATCGGCAGCAACTGCCACCAGCGCAGCCGGCGGCGCGGGCGGATCTCGCGTTCGAGGACCGCCTGGTCGGCCGGCGGGCCGAGCGGGAGGTCCGGGTCGGCGGCCAGCAACAGGTCCTCGGCGGACGGCAACGCACCGGCCGTCAGCAGGTCCTCGGGCGCCAGCGCGGTGGGCGACAGCAGCTCGGGGCGCGGCATGGCGAACGCCTCCTCAGCCAGGTCGGTGACCGAGCCGTGGGCGGGCTCCGGCTCGTCGAGGCCGTGCGCCGCCCCGGACAGGTCCAGGGCATGGTGCGGGAACTGCTCGGTTTCGGGGCCGGGACCCGTGGACACGCGGCCTCCCCTGACAGTTCGACACGAGCCGGGACTCGCGAACGGATGGGTCCGGCCCGCGCGACCGGCCCCTCTTGCCTCGATAATGGCATGTCCCAACACGCTTACAGCGCGTAACCCGGGCCGCCGGGTGATCCGTGGCCATGACGTGATCCGGCCGTGATCCCAGCTTCCTCCTGCACCTGCACGTGCGAGCGCAGGTGCACCGGCAGATGGCCGGATCAGGCGGGCCGACCGGCCGGAATCCGCCGTTCAGGCCCCCTGCTCGACCAACTTCAGCGCGCGTTCCAGCAGGTCGGCCGGGTCCGCTCCGGCGGGCCGATCGAGCCAGTGGATCCGGTCGTCCCGGCGGAACCAGGACTCCTGACGGCGCGCGAACCGCTTGGTGGCGCGCGCCGTCTCGGCCCGCGCCTCCTCCTCGGTGCACTCGCCCGCGAAGTGCGCCAGCACCTGTTGGTAACCGAGCGCCCGACCCGCCGTCAGCCCCTCGCGCAACCCGCGCGCCTCCAACGCCCGTACCTCGTCCAGCAATCCGGCCTGCCACATCCGGTCCACCCGCAGGGTGATCCGCTCGTCCAGCTCCGGCCGGGGCACCGCGACACCGATCTGCACCGCGTCGTAGACCGCGGTGTTGCTGGGCAGGTTGGCGGTGAACGGACGGCCGGTCAGCTCGATCACCTCCAGCGCCCGCACGATCCGCCGCCCGTTGCCGACCAGGATGGCGGCCGCGGCCGCCGGGTCGAGCACGGCCAGCCGGGCGTGCAGCGCGGCCGGGCCGTGCTCCGCCAGCTCGTCCTCCAGCCGGCCGCGCACCGCCGGGTCGGTTCCCGGGAAGTCCATCTCGTCGATCGCCGCGCGCACGTACAACCCCGAGCCGCCGACCAGCACCGGGGGGCGCCCGGCGGCCAGCAGCCGGTCGATCTCGGTCCGGGCCAGCCGCTGGTACTCGGCCACGCTGGCGGTCTCGGTGACCTCCCAGATGTCCAGCAGGTGGTGCGGGACACCGGCGCGCTCGGCGAGGGTGAGCTTGGCGGTACCGATGTCCATGCCCCGGTAGAGCTGCATGGAGTCGGTGTTGATCACCTCGCCGCCGAGTGCCTGGGCCAGCGCGACGGCCAGGTCGGACTTGCCGGCCGCGGTCGCGCCGACCACCGAGACCACCGGGATACGGGAAAGAGAGCTGCTCACACCGTCAAGTCTCGCAAAGCGCGGGCCCCCACCCGAACGGGGGACGTGACCGGCCACCGGCCCGCTCGTTCCCCGGATGGGCGGCACCCTGCACCGGCTCGCCGCAGAACCGGCCCCGGGTCCGCCGCAGACCGCGTAGGTTGGGAGAAGATATGGGTGTTTTCAGCTGGTTCCGTCGCCGTACCGCCGAGGTTCCGCAGGCCGCGGACGGCGGATCGGTCGCCGTGCTGGCTCCGCCGGAGCAGGAGCCGGCGGAGCCCGGGGCGACCGACGGCGGGCGGCAGGAGTCGCCGCCCGGCGTCCCGGCCGCCCGGACGGCCCCCGAGGCCGAGTCGGGCGAGTTGCTGACCGGGGCCGGCGCCGTCGATGCGGGCGGGGCGCTGCTCGACGCGGCGGCGCATCTCACGCCGGACGTCGCCGAGTTGCTGGCCGCGGCGCTCGCGGCGGCCGCGCAGAGCGTGGAACCGGCCGAGGACGCCCTTCCGCAGAGCCGACCCGAGCGGCCTGACACAGGAGACGACGCCATGGGCCTGATGGACAACCTCAAGGGCAGGGCTGAGGAGCTCAAGGACAAGGCCAGCCAGCTGGCGGGCCAGCACAACGAGAAGATCGACGAGCTGGTCGACAAGGCCGGCGACGCGATCGACAAGGCCACCAAGGGGAAGTACAGCGACAAGATCGCCACCGGGACGGGGAAGGCCAAGGGCGCGGTGGACGGCTTCGCGGAGAAGGGCCCGCAGGACGAAGGCCGCACCGGCGACGAAGGCCCTGCCGACGAGGCGGGCCCGCAGGGCTGATCCAGGAGTTGATCCGCAGCTGATCAACAGTCGGGGGGGGGGGGGGGGGGGGCCCGGCCGCCCCCCCCCCGGGGGGGGGGGCCGCCGCGCGCCCCCCCCCCCCCCCCCCGACTGTGCCGATCAGCGCCGATCAGCGCCAGGAGGCCACGAAGTAGCCGACGCCGTACGGGGCGTCCTGGTAGCGCAGCCGCCCGCCGAGCCCGGCCCCCTCACCCGCCCCGGCCAGCACCTGCCACGGGGCCCGGCCCGCGGCCAGCAGCTCGGCGCCGAGCCGTGGGTCCAGCGCGGCCAGCGCGGCGGTGTCCGCCGCACCGAGGGCGCGGGCCACCCCGGCGTCGAAGCCCTCGGCCCGCTCGTCCAGGTAGCCGGGCGCCTTGACGGAGCGTCGTGCGCTCCCGTCGCCGAGCACCAGCAGTCCGACCCGGTCGGCTAGCCCCGCCAGTCCCTGGCCGAGGCCGAGCATCCGGTCCACCGGCGCGTCACCGGGCACCGCGCAGGCGTGCGTGGGCAGCGCCGCGCCGGCCTGGTCCAGCAGCCAGGCGCCGACGGAGAGCGCGGGGCTGAGCTCGGGCCCGTCGACCCCGCCGGAGGGCAGCCGCACCCCGAGCGGGACGCCGAAGCGGTGGAAGGAGCCGGCCCCGCCCTCGGTCCACACCTCGGCCTGCGGACCGTCGCCGACCAGTACCAGCAGCTGCAGGTCGGCGGCCAGCAGCTCGCCGACCGCCTCGGCGCAGACCGACCGCAGGCCGTCCAGCTCCGGGGCGGCACCAGCGGCCACCTCGGGGACCAGCAGCGGGGGGCAGGGGCAGACGGCAGCGGCGACCAGCATGGTGATCACTCTAGGGCCTCACTGACGAGAGGCCGTGGCCGTCTGCCCGGCCGGCGGATCAGTCGCAGCCGCAGCCGTTGCCGGGCGCGGCCGCCAGCGGCGCCGGAGCGCCGATGCCGGGCAGCCCCAGCATGACGCCGGCCGGCTTGGCGGCGGGGGCGGCGTTGCGCTTCTCCCAGGCGTCGCCGGCCCGGGTGCGCCGGACGCCCAGCGTCGGGCCCTCGGCCAGCAGGTGGTGCGGGGCCGCGTAGCTGATCTCGACGGTCACCACGTCACCCGGCCGCACCGGCTCGGCCGGCCTGGTGAAGTGGACCAGCCGGTTGTCGGGCGCGCGGCCGGAGAGCCGGTCGGTCTGGTCGTCCTTCTTGCCCTCGCCCTCGGCGACCAGGATCTCCAGACGGCGGCCGACCTGCTTCTTGTTCTCCGCCCAGGAGATCTCCTCCTGCAGCGCGATCAGCCGCTCGTAGCGCTCCTGGACCACGGCCTTGGGCACCTGGTCCGCCATCTCGGCGGCCGGGGTGCCGGGGCGCTTGGAGTACTGGAACGTGAAGGCGTTGGTGAACCGGGCCTCGCGCACCGTGTGCAGGGTCTGCTCGAAGTCCTCGTCGGTCTCCCCGGGGAAGCCGACGATGATGTCGGTGGAGATCGCGGCGTCCGGCATCGCCTCGCGGACCTTCTTGATGATGCCCAGGAACCGCTCCTGGCGGTACGAGCGCTTCATCGCGCGCAGCACGGTGTCCGAGCCGGACTGCAGCGGCATGTGCAGCTGGTGCATCACGTTCGGGGTCTCGGCCATCGCGGCGATCACGTCGTCGGTGAAGTCGCGCGGGTGCGGGGAGGTGAAGCGCACCCGCTCCAGGCCCTCGATCTGGCCGCAGGCCCGCAGCAGCTTGGAGAAGGCCTCGCGGTCGCCCAGGTCCGAGCCGTAGGCGTTGACGTTCTGGCCGAGCAGCGTCACCTCGATGACGCCCTCGCCGACCAGCGCCTCGACCTCGGCGAGCACGTCGCCGGGGCGGCGGTCCTCCTCCTTGCCGCGCAGCGCCGGGACGATGCAGAAGGTGCAGGTGTTGTTGCAGCCGACCGAGATCGCGACCCAGGCCGCGTAGGCGGACTCGCGGCGGGTGGGCAGCGTGGAGGGGAAGGTCTCCAACGACTCCAGGATCTCCACCTGGGCCTTGCGCTCCACCCGGGCCCGCTCGAGCAGCGCGGGCAGGTGGCCGATGTTGTGGGTGCCGAAGACCACGTCGACCCAGGGCGCCCTGCGCACGATGGTGTCGCGGTCCTTCTGGGCCAGGCAGCCGCCGACGGCGATCTGCATGTCCTTGCGGCCGGCCTTGGCCGGGGCCAGCTGGCCGAGGTTGCCGTACAGCTTGTTGTCGGCGTTCTCCCGCACGGCACAGGTGTTGAAGACCACCAGGTCGGGCTCACCGCCCTGGTCGGCCTTCACGTATCCGGCGTCCTCGAGCAGCCCGGCCAGCCGCTCGGAGTCGTGGACGTTCATCTGACAGCCGTGCGTGACGACCTTGTAAGTTCGCAAGCTCTCTCCCATACCCACAGCAGCAAGGGTAAGGGCAGCGCGGCGCGCTCCCGGTGGCACGTGGTGGCGAGATGGGCCCTCCCCCTCCCGTCCGCGGGCTTCTCCTGGCAGGATCCCCCGCATGACCTCGACCACCGCCTGGCCGCGCCGGACCCGCCGACGCCGGCTCTGGCCGCTGCTGGCCGCCCTGTTGCTGCTGGTGGTGGGCGCGGTCGGCGGCTGGTGGCTGACCGCCGGCCGACCTGCCGGCTACCCCAAGGGGGTCGACGGCTTCGCGACAGGTGTGCCCGAGGGGGTCTACACCCAGTACGGCGAGCTGTTGCAGGGGTACCTGCACACCACGATGCCCGGCGTCGAGCTGCGGCTGGACGCCAGCCAGGGCTCGGTGGACAACCTGGAGCGGGTCGCCTCGGGGCAGGACTCCTTCGCGATAGCCACCGCCGACGCGGTGGCCGAGTTCCCCGGCCCGGGCAAGGGCAAGCTGCGGGCGATCGCCCGGCTCTACGACGACTACCTGCAGCTGGTGGTCCCGGCCGACTCCCCGGTGCAGTCGGTGGCCGACCTGAAGGGCAAGCGGGTCGGGGTGGGCGAGCCCAAGTCCGGGGTGAACCTGGTCACCCGCGAGCTGCTCATCGCCGCCGGCATCGACCCGGACACCGGCATCACCCCCGCCCCGCTCGGCGTCGGGGACGCGAGCACCCAGCTGGCGGACGGGCGGTTGGACGCCTTCTTCTGGTCCGGCGGGTTGCCGACCAGCGCGCTGACCAGCCTGGCGGCCAAGTTCCCGATCCGGATCGTGCCGCTGGGCGACCTCACCGACAAGCTGCACCAGGCGAGCAGCGACACCGACGCCTGGCGCACCGCCGTCCTGCCCGCCGGGGTCTATCCGAAGACCCAGGCCGTGCTCACCATGGCGGTGCCCAACCTGCTGATCACCCGCGACGACGTGGATCCCGGGCTGGTCGAGGGCCTGACCCGCGCGGTGATCGACAGCCGGGACCCGATCGGCACCCAGGTGCACGCGGCCCAGCTGGTGGACCTGCGCACCGCCGTCTACACCGACCCGCTGCCGCTGCACGACGGCGCCGAGCGCTACTACCGGTCCGTCAAACCCTGAGGGCGACCGACCGGGCGTCAGTGCTCGCGCGGGACGATCAGCGCGACGGCAAGCCCCCGGGGCTCGGCCGGGGCGAACTCCAGCGAGCCCCCGCCGGCCAGCAGCAGGGTGCGCGCGATGGACAGGCCCAGGCCCGAGCCGTCCACGTTCTGGTGCCGGGCGCTGCGCCAGAACCGGTCACCGACCCTGGCCAGCTCCTCCTCGGTGAGCCCGGGCCCGGAGTCCGTCACGGTGATCGCCACGTCGCGCTTGCGCACCTGCAGGGTGACCGCCACCGTGCCGTCGGCCGGGCTGAACTTGAGCGCGTTGTCGAGCACCGCGTCCAGCGCGCTGCCGACACCGATCGGGTCCGCCCAGCCGCTGGCCGGCGGCGGCGTGCCGCAGGCCAGCCGCACCCCGCGCTGGGTCGCCAGCGCCTGCCAGGCGTCCACCCGGGCCAGCACCAGCGCGGTCAGGTCCACCGGCTCCGCTTCGGGGCGGCCGCCCTCGGCGGTGGCCAGGCCCAGCAGGTCGTCCAGCACCCGGGCCAGCCGGACACCCTCCTCGCGCACCTGCGACAGCTCGGCCTCGTGCTGCTCGGGCAACTCCAGGCCGAGCAGCTCGACCCGGAGCAGCAGCGCCGCCAGCGGGTTGCGCAGCTGGTGCGAGGCGTCGGCGACGAAGGCCCGCTGCTGGTCGAGCGCCAGCACCACGTGGTCGGCCATGTCGTTGAAGGAGGCGGCCAGTCGCCGCAGCTCGGGCGGGCCGCCGGACGACGCGACCCGGGCGTTCATCCGCCCGGTGGCGATGTCGTGGGCCGCCCGGTCCAGGGTGCGCACCGGGCGCAGCATCCACTCGGTCAGCCGCACCGCGAGCAGCACGGCGGCGATCATCGCGATCGCCTCGCCGCCACCCAGCAGCAGCCAGCGGTGCAGGATCCGCGAACGCAGCGCGGCGGTCGGCGACTCGGTGACCACCAGGGCCACCACGTCGCCGTCCCGGACCACCGGGGAGGCGATGGTCAGGGTGCGGTCCGGGGTCCACGGCCAGACCTGCGGCGGGTTGTGGCTGCGCCGGCCGTCCCTGGCCTCCTGGACGGCCTCGGCGCCGCTGCCGCTGGTCGGCAGGTGCCAGTCGGCGGGAGCGATGGCGAGCTGGCGGCCGTCGGCCAGGAACAGGCCGATCCGCACCCCGTAGAGCTCCTGGTAGCGGGAGGCCTCCAACTGCAGCTCGCGCAGCTGGATGGCGCTCGGGTCGGTCGGGACGGCCGGATCGGAGCCGACCGCGCCGCGCGCCGGCAGGCCCTGGGTGGGCAGTTCCTGGGCGAACCGGGCCACGTCGTCCATCCGGTCGACCACGGTCCGGCTCTGCTCGGCCGCGGCCATGTCGGCGGCCAACGGCACGCCGAGGGCCGCCAGGACGGCGACCATCAGGGCCAGCAGAATGCCGAGCAGGCGGGTGCGCATGGGCTAGCTCGCGCTCTCCGCTCCGGCCGCGCCGTTCTGTTGGGTCGGCGACTGGGGCAGCAGCCGGTAGCCGACCCCGCGCACCGCCTCGACCAGGCCGGGCAGCGCGAGCTTGGTGCGCAGCGAGCCGATGTGCACCTCCAAGGTCCGCCCGTTGCCCTCCCAGCCGCTGCGCCAGACCTCGCTGAAGATCTGCTCGCGCCGGTAGACCACGCCCGGGCTCTGCGCGAGCAGCGCGAGCAGGTCGAACTCCTTGCGGGTGAGCGGGACCTCGCGGCCCTCCACGCTGACCCGGCGGCGCTCGCGGTCGATGCTGATCCCCCAGGACTCCAGCGAGCCGGGGCCGGCCGGCGCCGCCGGGCCGTCGGCCGCGGCCGCCGCGGGCTGGAAGCGCCGGGCCACCGCGTGGATCCGGGCCAGCAGCTCGCCCATGTCGTAGGGCTTGGTGATGTAGTCGTCGGCGCCCAGGTTGAGGCCGTGGATCCGGGAGCGGATGTCGGCCCGGGCGGTCACCATGATCACCGGAACCCCGCTGCCGGCCCGGATCCGGCTGCACACCTCGAAGCCGTCCCGGTCGGGCAGGCCGAGGTCCAGCAGCACCACCCGGTAGGGGTCGCTGCCGTCAGGCACCAGCGCGTCGAGCGCCTCGTGGCCGCTGCGCGCGTGCCGCACCTGGAAGCCGTGCCGACTGAGGACGGCGACCAGCGCCGCCGCCACCCGGTCGTCGTCCTCGACGAGGAGCAGCCGCATCCCACATCCTCCCGATCGGGTCCCGCTCCGGCAGCCCTTGGCTGTCGGCGAAGCGGCCATCCTCCCCCACCGCCCACCGTCGCGGCCAGCCCTCTCGGGGCGAGCGCGGGGCACGTGGCCCTTTCGTAATCCTCAAGTTCCGCTCAGAACACCTTCCGGCGGCCGTTCGGCCGACTTAGGGTCTCAACATCGGGGGCTGCAGGCTCCGCCGGCCCCAGCCCCCGATATCCAGCCTGGTGATCGTCCGCCCGGGCCCGCGTGCCGGCGCTGCCGCGCCCCCGCCACGCCGCGGGCCCATCCGAAAAGATCCGCCGTACAGGCCCTAGCCGCACCGCGCGTGGCCACCGGATCGAGCCGCTCGGACGCCGCGGCACGAACCGGCGCACACCGGTCGCTGCTTGACGGACTCCCAGGCACTCTGTTGCATTGCTCTTCGTGACACCACCCGGGACCTGCGCCGCTCCCCCCGCCACCGGTTCGCCTGCGACCTGCCCCGACCCGCGGTGCGGAGGCCGTCCGTGGACCCGGTGATCGTGGTGGGCGCCGGTCCGGTGGGCCTGGCGATGGCGCTGGCGCTGGCCCGCCACGAGGTCCCGAGCATCGTGCTCGACCAGGGCAGCGGGGTCTGCCCCGAGGGGCCGCGCAGCGCCGTGCTCGGGGCGGAGAGCGCCGCCTTCCTGGAGCGGCTGGGCTATCCGCGGGCCGCTTCGGACGCCGCTCGCTGGGAGCGGCTGAGCGTCTGGCGGCGCCGACAGCAGGTGCTGGAACTCGATCTGACGGATCATCCGGTCCTGCACCTGCCCCAGCACCGACTGCAGCGCGGGCTGCGGGACGCGGCCACCGCGACCGGGCTGATCCAGCTGGTGCCGCACTCCCGGGTGGAGGAGATCGACCAGGACCGGGACGGTGTCAGCGTGCGCAGCAGACACCCGCAGGACGGCACCGACACCTGGTGGCGGGCCAGCCACCTGGTCGGCTGCGACGGCGCCCGGTCGGTGGTGCGCAAGCTGCTGGGCATCCGGTTCCCGGGGCGCCCGGCGGTGGACCGGCACGCGATCGCCACCGTCCGGGTCGACCTGCCGTTTCCCGGCGAGGCCCGGCTGCACCGCGAACCGCCCTGGCGCGGCGACCGCGAGGCCTCGGCCCGGCCGCTGCCCGACGGCCTGTGGCGGCTGGACTGGCGCCTGCCGCTCGGCCGGCCGGTGCCCAGCGAGCCGGTCGACCCGCACGCCACCTGGCCCGGCCTGGTCACCGGGGACACCCTGCTCACCCGCGTGAAGGCGACGCTGACCGGCTGGTGCGGCCAACTGCCGCGCTACGAACTGCTGGCCGCCGCCGACCACACCGCCCAGCAGCGGCTCGCCGCCCGGTTCCGCAGCGGCCGCTGCTTCCTGGCCGGCGACGCCGCCCACCTGCACGGCGCGCTCGGCATGCAGAACCTGGCCGACGGGCTGCGCGATGTGGACAACCTCGCCTGGCGGCTCGCGGTCGCCTGGCACCTTCCGCCGGCCTTCGGTAGCGAGCAGTCCGGCGGTTCCCTGCTGGACGGGTACGAGGCGGAACGGCGCGGGGCGGTCGGCGCCCGGCTGCGCGCGGTGGACCAGGCGATGCCGCTGCTGCGCCCGCTGCGCGGCTGGCAGCAGACCCGGCGCTCGCTGCTCACCGGCTCGTTCCGCAAGCACGCGCCGCTGCTCACCGACGGACTGCTCGGCACCGGGCGGTTCGGCGGCGCCCCCGCCTACCCGGCCGCACCCTCAGGGGTGCCGGGGCGGGCCGGCGCGGTGCCGGTGCAGCGCGCGACGGGGCGCGGGACGGCGCTCAGCGAGCAACTGCCGGCCACCGCGCCCGGGGTGCTGGTGCCGAACGTCCCGGTGGTCACCACCGAGGGCGCCGCCGACCAGCTGTACGCACGGCTGGGCACGACCTTCCTGCTGCTGCTGGTGGCACCGGGCACCGCCGTCTGGTCGGCCGAGCGCTGGATGGGCGCGGGGCTGATGCCCCGGTTGGCGGAGGTGGCGGCGGCACTGCCGGTGCCGACCGAGGTGCTGGTCACCGAGGAGTACCCGGGAGCCGGGGCGCACACCGTGCTGCTGGTCCGCCCGGACGGGCATCTGGTCGGGATCACCCAGGGCTGCAGGGCCGAGGACCTGCAGGCGCTGGCGGACGGGGCACGGGGTGGGCCGAGCCCGCTGGCCGGCGCCGAGCGGTCGGCCTGAGGCGGCCGAGCTGACGCAGGATCAGCTACCGACGCACCGTCAGCCGCCGCCGAGCGACCAGTCCTCCAGCTCCTCGGCGCTCTCCCCCTCGGCGTCCAGCACCTCGCGCACCACCCGGAAGGCGAGACCCTCCGAGTAGCCGCGGCGGGCCAGCAGGCCGACCAGGCGGCGCATCCTGGCCTGCCGCTCCAAGCCCGCGGTGGTGCGCAGCTTGCGCTCGACCAGGGCTCGCGCGGTGGCCGCCTCCTCGTCCGGGTCGAGCTGCGCCACCGCCTCCTCGACCAGCGCACCGGCCACCCCCCGGGTGCGCAGTTCCCGGGCCAGCGCCCGGCGGGCCAGCCCGCGACCGGCGTGCCGGGACTCGACCCAGGCGGCGGCGAAGGCGGCGTCGTCGATCAGGCCGACCTCCTCGAAGCGGGAGAGCACCTCCTCGGCCACCTCGTCCGGGATCTCCCGCTTGCGCAGCGCGTCGGACAGCTGCTTGCGGGTGCGCGGAGTACCGGTGAGCAGGCGCAGGCAGATGTCCCGGGCCCGGGCGGCCGGATCCTGCTCCGCCGCCGCGGTTGCGCGGGAGCGGCCCGGCTCGCGCGCGGCCCGCGGCTGACCGGGCTCCCGACTCGCCCGCGAGCGCCCCCCGCGAGCGCCCCCCGTTCGCTCGCCGAAGCCGCGCTCCCCCGAGTCGCGTCGAGTGCTGCCGGACGAGGCGGCGCCGCGTCGACCGGCCCCACTGCGGGCGCGGCCGGACGACACGGACGGCTCGGCGGACGCCGCTCCCTCCTCGGCGTCCACCACCCAGTCCGGGCGCTCGCCCTCC
The DNA here is from genome assembly GCF_041262605.1 of Kitasatospora sp. GAS1066B. NCBI lineage: Bacteria > Bacillati > Actinomycetota > Actinomycetes > Kitasatosporales > Streptomycetaceae > Kitasatospora > Kitasatospora sp. GAS1066B. The sequence continues at coordinate 26,387 of NZ_JBGCCO010000026.1, read as the reverse complement.
TGCTCCCCCTTGACCGCGACGGCCTCGATCGGCCAGTCCTCGATCTGCCGACCTGGCCGCTCCGCAGGCGTCGAGCCAGGCTCGGGCGCCGATCGGGCAGCGCGACGCGGACGGTCGGCGCCGGGCTCGGGGGCGAGGTCGAAGCTCTCGCCCCCGACGCCGCTGGCACACCAGTCGCGCGGCCCCCACTCCTCCGACTTCGCCGACTCGCCCCCCGACTCACTCCTCATCAGTCGCTCAGGCCTTCGCGGCCGCCGCCTTCTTGGCCGGGGCCGCCTTCGCCGCGGTGGCGGTGATCGGCTTGACCGCACCGTCCGCCGCCTCGCCGGCTGCGGCGGCCGGAGCGGCAGCACCCTCGACGGGCGCGTCCGGGTCGACCCCGATGCCCAGCTTGACCTTGATCTTCTTCTCGATCTCCTCGGCCAGCGCCGGGTTGTCGCGCAGGAAGTTGCGGGCGTTCTCCTTGCCCTGGCCGAGCTGGTCGCCCTCGTACGTGTACCAGGCACCGGCCTTGCGGATGAAGCCGTTCTCGACACCCATGTCGATCAGGCCACCCTCCCAGCTGATGCCGTGCCCGTAGAGGATGTCGAACTCGGCCTGCTTGAACGGGGCGGCGACCTTGTTCTTGACCACCTTGACGCGGGTGCGGTTGCCGACCGCCTCGGTGCCGTCCTTGAGGGTCTCGATCCGGCGGATGTCCAGCCGCACCGAGGCGTAGAACTTCAGCGCCCGGCCACCGGTGGTGGTCTCCGGCGAACCGAACATCACGCCGATCTTCTCGCGCAGCTGGTTGATGAAGATCGCGGTGGTGTTCGACTGGTTCAGCGCACCGGCGATCTTGCGCAGCGCCTGGCTCATCAGGCGGGCCTGCAGACCCACGTGCGAGTCGCCCATCTCGCCCTCGATCTCGGCGCGCGGCACCAGGGCGGCCACCGAGTCGATGATGATCAGGTCGATCGCGCCGGAGCGGATCAGCATGTCGGTGATCTCCAGCGCCTGCTCACCGGTGTCCGGCTGGGAGACCAGCAGCGCGTCGGTGTCGACGCCGAGCTTGCGGGCGTACTCCGGGTCCAGGGCGTGCTCGGCGTCGACGAACGCGACGGTGCCGCCGAGCTTCTGCGCGCTGGCCGCGGCGTGCAGGGTCAGCGTGGTCTTACCGGAGGACTCGGGGCCGTAGATCTCGACCACCCGGCCGCGCGGCAGGCCGCCGACGCCGAGCGCGACGTCCAGCGCGGTGGACCCGGTGGGGATCACGTCGATCGGGGCACGGGACTGGTCGCCCAGACGCATCACCGAGCCCTTGCCGAACTGCCGCTCAATTTGGGCGAGTGCGGTCTCAAGAGCCTTCTCGCGGTCCGTGCCTGCCATGGCTTCCACCCTCGGGTTCTGTGCTGTGCGCTTCATCGTCCTCGACGCTAGCGCGTCCCACCGACAATCCGCCCCGATCGGGCTCGGCCTGTGGAAAACTCGCCGGGAAACCAGTATAGGGAACATCAGTTCGATATTGATCGCACGCCCGCCCCCAGCACACGAACCGGGCCTCAGCGGCTCAGCGCAGCCGCGCCGAGACCCCCATCGCCTCGCAGAGCACCCGCCACACGTCCTTGGCCTCCCAGCCCGCGTCCAGCGCCTGGTGCACCGTGCGGCCGCCCAGCTCGCTCATCACGTGGTCCCGGGCGAACGACTCCGCGTACCCCGCGCCGAAGTGCTCGTCCATCCGTCGCCAGAACTCGGTCAGCCTCATGCCGCCCAGTATCGCCCGGGCCGGCGGACCCGCTCAGTGCGGCAGCGCGACGATGCCCGCCCCGTAGCTGCGCCGGTCGCGGCAGAGACCGGCGCCGACCGGGCAGTTCGCCCTGGCCTGGGCGAGCAGCAGCTCGCGCAGCCGGTCCGGGCCCCAGCCCGGATGCAACGCGGCGGCCACCGCGATCGCGCCGGTGACGTGGGCGGCGCTCATCGAGGTGCCGGCCAGCGCCGCGTACCGCCCGCCCGGCCAGTCCGAGACGATCGCGTCATCCGGCCCGCCGTCCGGGTCGCCGCCGGGGGCGGCCAGCGCGATCCGCCCGTCACCGTAGTTCGAGTAGCCGGCGATGGCGCCGGTCCTGGTGACCGCGCTGACCGACAGCACTCCGGGCAGTTCGCCGGGCAGCCGGACGCACTCGGTGCCCAGCCGGCGGTCCTGCGCCGGACCGGAGAGCCGGTCGTTGGGGCTGCGCTGGTCGACCCTGGTCCCCGCCAGGTCCTGCCCGTCGTTCCCGGCCGAGGCGACCACCAGGGCGCGGCGCTGGGCGTAGGCCACCGCGCGGCCCACCGCCAGGATCATCGCGCGCTGGTCCGGGTCCTCGGGGCAGTTGTACTTCCACGGGTCGGCGAAGTAGCTGTCGTTGACCGCCACCGCGCCGCGGTCGGCGGCCCAGAGCAGCCCGCAGACGATGTTCTCCGGGTAGTACTGCCCGAGCGGGCCGAGCAGCCGCACGGCCGCGATCCGCACCCCGGGGGCCACCCCGACCACCCCGTGGCCGTCCCGGGCCGCTCCGATCAGCCCGGCCACGTGCGTGCCGTGGCCGCTCTCGGTGACCCCGCTGTCGGGGCGCCAGGAGCCGAACCGGGCGTCGGGCCGACCATCGGCGCAGGAGGCCGAGTCACCGGGGCTGACCGCGTCCCGCAGGTCCGGGTGGGTGTCGTCGACCCCCGAGTCCAGGACGGCCACCAGCACCTGCCGGAGCGCCGCCTGGCGCGCGGCCTCCCGGGTGGCGGTCGACACCGGCGCGGCGAGCAGCGCGGCCGGGGCCTGGACGGTCGGCAGGCCGCCCATCATGGCGAGGTTCCAGCCGGCCTGCTCCCCGGGGTCGGGCACGGTCGGCGTGCTGTCGCCCTCCATGCCGTCCGCCGCGTTGCCACTCGTCACGAGCGCTTCGCCCGCGCGGCCGCCCCCGGTGAAGCGGTCGGCGCCCGGCCGGCGGAAGTCCCCCGAGCCGGCCAGCGCGCCGGGCGGCCCGGGCACCGTGGCGGTCCGGGTGGCCCCGACGGCGGCGATCCCGGGGCGGGCGCGCAGTCGGGCCGCGAACCGACCGTCGTTCGCGTAGGCGAGGACCGCCCCGATCTGCGGATAGTCCTGCACCACCTGGCCGCCCACCGCGCGCACGGCGCTCTGCGCGGCGGCGGCGCCCTGCGCGTCCAGCCGGTCGGCCAGCACCAGGTAGCTGAGGTAGCCGCGCCCGGCCCCGGAGAAATAGGGGACCGCGCCGCCGAGCAGCAGGGCCGCCGCGAGCACGGTCGGCGCGCTGCGCAGCAGCAGCGCCCGGCGACGCAGCGGACGACGGGAGACCAGTCGCACCTCGGCCATCGGGTGTCCTCCGCTCCTCGGGCGGGCCTGCACGCGCCCCGCACGAAGCCTCACCCTATGAGCGGAATAAGTGATTTGCGCCTTTTATGACCTTGCCGCGCAGCCATCCGGCGGTACCCGCGCGGCCGTCGCTGTCAGTGGCAGGCGGCACCATGGGGGCATGGTGGAACAGCACCCCCACTCCGACCCGCTGGCCGGCTTCGCCCCGGCCACCCGGGCCTGGTTCGAAGCCGCCTTCGACGGCCCGACCAGCGCCCAGGCCGGCGCCTGGGCGGCCATCCGCGAGCGGGCCGACGTGCTGGTGGTGGCCCCCACCGGCTCCGGCAAGACGCTGGCCGCCTTCCTCTCCGCCCTGGACCACCTCAGCAGCACCCCACCGCCCGCCGAGCCCCGCAAGCGGCTGCGGGTCCTCTACGTCTCCCCGCTGAAGGCCCTCGCCGTCGACGTCGAGCGGAACCTGCGCGCGCCGCTGGCCGGCCTGCGCCAGGCATCGATCCGGCTCGGCCTGCCCGAGCCCGAGGTGCAGGTCGGCATCCGCTCGGGCGACACCCCGGCAGCCGACCGGCGCAAGTTCCAGAGCCACCCGCCCGACATCCTGATCACCACCCCCGAGTCCCTCTTCCTGCTGCTCACCTCCGCCTCCCGGGAGGCCCTGCGCGGGATCGACACGGTGATCCTGGACGAGGTGCACGCCGTGGCCGGCACCAAGCGCGGCGCCCACCTGGCGCTCAGCCTGGAGCGGCTGGACCAGCTGCTGGAGCGCCCGGCCCGCCGGATCGGCCTGTCCGCCACCGTCCGCCCGGTCGAGGAGGTGGCCCGCTTCCTGAGCCCGCAGCGCGGCGCGACCATCGTGCAGCCGCCCTCCGCCAAGGAGTTCGACCTCTCCGTGGTGGTCCCGGTCGCCGACCTGGCCGAGCTCTCGCCCAACCCGTCGACCGACGATCCGGCGGCCAAGGCCTCGATCTGGCCGCACGTCGAGGAGCGGATCGTCGACCTGGTCCAGGCCCACCGCTCGACCATCGTCTTCGCCAACTCCCGCCGGCTGGCCGAGCGCCTGTGCAACCGGCTGAACGAGATCGCCCACGAGCGGGCCACCGGCACCCCGCTGCCCGAGGCGCACGCCCCCGCCCAGCTGATGGCCGAGGCCGGCGCCGCCAAGGGCGCCCCGCCGGTGCTCGCCCGGGCCCACCACGGCTCGGTCTCCAAGGAGCAGCGCGCCCTGGTGGAGGAGGAGCTGAAGGCCGGCCGGCTGCCCGCCGTGGTGGCCACCTCCAGCCTGGAGCTGGGCATCGACATGGGTGCGGTCGACCTGGTGGTCCAGGTCGAGTCGCCGCCCTCGGTCGCCTCCGGCCTGCAGCGGGTCGGCCGGGCCGGCCACCAGGTCGGCGCGGTCTCCACCGGAGTGGTCTTCCCCAAGTACCGCGGTGACCTGGTGCAGTCCGCCGTCGTCGTCGAGCGGATGCGGGCCGGGCGGATCGAGGCCCTGCGGGTGCCGCGCAACCCGCTGGACGTGCTGGCCCAGCAGTTGGTGGCGATCACCGCGCTGGACACCTGGGACGTGGACGAGCTGCTCACCCTGGTCCGCCGGGCCGCCCCGTTCGCCACCCTGCCGCAGTCCGCCTTCGACTCGGTACTCGACATGCTGGCCGGCCGCTACCCCTCGGACGCCTTCGCCGAGCTGCGCCCCCGGCTGGTCTGGGACCGGGTCGCCGGCACCGTCACCGGCCGCCCCGGCGCTCAGCGGCTGGCCGTCACCTCCGGCGGCACCATCCCCGACCGGGGCCTGTTCGGCGTCTTCATCGCCGGCTCCAACGCATCCGATGCCAAATCCGCGAAGAAGGGCGGCGGCCGGGTCGGCGAGCTGGACGAGGAGATGGTCTACGAGTCCAGGGTCGGCGACGTCTTCACCCTGGGCACCAGTTCCTGGCGGATCCAGGAGATCACCCACGACAAGGTGCTGGTCACCCCCGCTCCGGGCGTGCCGGGGCGGCTGCCGTTCTGGAAGGGCGACTCGCTCGGCCGCCCGCTGGAGCTGGGCCGGGCGCTGGGCGCCTTCGTCCGCGAGCTGGGCGGCCTGCCCGAGCCCGAGGCCAAGGCGCGCCTGCTGGGCGCCGGCCTGGACGACTGGGCGGCCGGCAACCTGCTCGGCTACCTGGCCGAGCAGCGCCAGGCAGCCGGCCACCTGCCGGACGACCGCACCATCGTGGTCGAGCGGTTCCGCGACGAGCTGGGCGACTGGCGGATCGTCATCCACTCCCCGTTCGGCGCCCAGGTGCACGCCCCCTGGGCGCTGGCGCTCGGCGCCCGGCTGCGCGAGCGCCACGGCCTGGACCCGCAGGTGATGCACGGCGACGACGGCATCGTGCTCCGGCTGCCCGATGCCGACCTGCTCGCCCCTGACTTCGATTTCGGGGGCCCGTCAGCCGCGGCCCCCTCACCTGACGAGGCGCCGGTCGGTGCCGACGCCGCGCTGTTCGACCCCACCGAGATCGAGCAGCTGGTCACCGACCAGGTCGGCGGCTCGGCGCTGTTCGCCTCCCGGTTCCGCGAGTGCGCGGGGCGCGCTCTGCTGCTGCCCCGGCGCAGCCCCGGCAAGCGCACCCCGCTCTGGCAGCAGCGCCAGCGGGCCGCCCAGCTGCTGGAGGTGGCCGGCGAGTTCGGCTCCTTCCCGATCGTGCTGGAGGCGGTCCGCGAGTGCCTCCAGGACGTCTTCGACCTGCCCGGCCTGGTCGAGTTGATGCGCGACCTGGAGTCGCGCGCCGTGCGCCTGGTCGAAGTCACCACCCCCGAGCCCTCCCCCTTCGCCCGCTCGCTGCTCTTCGGCTACGTCGCCCAGTACCTCTACGAGGGCGACTCCCCGCTCGCCGAGCGCCGGGCCGCCGCGCTCGCGCTGGACTCCCGGCTGCTCGCCGAGCTGCTCGGCCAGGCCGAGCTGCGGGAGCTGATCGACCCCGCGGTGCTCGCCGAGCTGGAGGCGGAGCTGCAGCGGCTCACCCCGGAGCGCCGGATCAAGGACGTCGAAGGGGTCGCCGACGCGCTGCGCCTGCTCGGCCCGCTCAGCACCGCGGAGCTGGCCGCGCGCGGCGCCGAGCCCCAGTGGCCCACCGAGCTGCAGGCCGCCCGTCGGGCCATCCAGGTCAAGATCGCCGGCGAGCAGCGCTGGGCCGCCATCGAGGACGCCGGGCGGCTCAGCGACGCGCTCGGCACCCCCCTGCCGGTCGGCATCCCCGAGGCCTTCACCGAGCCGGTCAAGGACCCGCTCGGCGATCTGCTGGCCCGCCACGCCCGCACCAACGGCCCGTTCACCGCCCAGCGGGCCGCCACCCGGTTCGGCCTGGGCACCGCCGTGGTGACGGGCGCGCTGCAGCGGCTGACGGCCGCCGGGCGCCTGGTGGCCGGCGAGTTCCGCCCGGTGGAGGCCGGCGGCACCGGCGAGCCCGAGTGGTGCGACGCGCAGACCCTGCGCCGGCTGCGCCGCCGTTCGCTGGCCGCGCTGCGCCAGGAGGTCGAGGCGGTGCCACCGCGCGCGCTGGCCGCCTTCCTGCCCCAGTGGCAGCATCTGAGCGGTCATCAGCTGCGTGGCGAGGACGGCCTGTTCCGGGTGGTCGAGCAGCTCCAGGGCGCCGCCGTGCCCGCCTCCGCCCTGGAGCGGTTGATCCTCCCCGGCCGGCTGAGCGACTACCAGCCCGCCCTGCTGGACAAGCTGATGGCCGACGGCGAGATCGGCTGGTCGGGCGCCGGGGCGCTGCCCGGCAAGGACGGCTGGATCAGCCTGCACCTGGCCGAGAACGCCGACCTGCTGCGCCCCGATCCACTCCCGCTGACCCTCACCCCGCAGCACGAGGCGCTGCTCCAGGCGCTCTCCAGCGGCTATGGAGTCCTCTTCGAGCAGCTGCGCGGGCAACTGCCGGACGAGCCGCCGGCCGAGCTGGTGACGGCGCTCTGGGACCTGGTCTGGGCCGGGCGGATCACCAACGACACGCTCGGCCCGGTGCGCGCGCTGCTCGGCTCGGCCCGTACGGCGGGCGCCACCGCGCACCGGGCGCCGCGCGGTGTCCCGCGCGGACGCTACGGCGCGCTGGGCCGCACCCCGGCCAGGCCCGCCGACCCGACGGTGGGCGGCCGCTGGTCGCTGCTGCCCGAACCGGCCGAGCCGACCGCCCGGGCCGCCGCCCAGGCCCAGGTGCTGCTGGACCGGCACGGGGTGCTCACCCGGGGCACCGCGCAAGCCGAGCGGGTCCAGGGCGGCTTCGCGGCGGTCTACCGGGTGCTCTCGGCTTTCGAGGAGCGCGGCCGGGCCCGCCGCGGCTATCTGGTCGAGGGGCTCGGCGGCGCCCAGTTCGCGCTGGACGGCGCGGTGGACCGGCTGCGCTCGGTCAGCGGCCGGTTGGAGCGGGCCGCCACCGACTGGCCCGGTGCCGCCGGCCCGGCGGCGGCCGAGCCTGCCCAGCCGCAGACCCAGCTGCTGGCCGCGGCGGACCCGGCCAACGCCTACGGGGCCGCGCTGCCCTGGCCCGAACCACCGGGCGAGCAGGCCACCGCGCACCGCCCGGGCCGCAAGGCCGGGGCGCTGGTGGTGCTGGTTGACGGTGATCTCACGCTCTACCTGGAGCGCGGCGGCAAATCGCTGCTCTGCTGGACCGAGGACGAGACGGTCCTGACGGCAGCGGTGCGGGCGCTGGCCGAGGCGGTGCGGCGCGGCCGGCTCAGCGGGCTCACGGTGGAGCGGGCGAACGGCGAGGCGGCGCTGGGTTCAGCGCTGGGCGCCGTCCTGGAGGCCGGCGGCTTCCATGCCACCCCGCGCGGGCTGCGGCTGCGCGGTTAGTCGGCGCCGGGGGCGCACCGGCTGCCGATCGCTGTGCACCGGCAGCACGCCCAGGCCCCAACCGCCCAGCGTGAGCAGGGCGAACAGTGCACCGGACCCGCCAGGGAAGGCTCCTTCGGGCAGCAACCACCAGCACAGGGCGCCGGTGATCACGGTGCCCAGCAGCAGGAACGACACCAGTCGACGCGGATCGCGCGCAGGCGATAACCGTCGAGCGCCACGGCCTATTCGGCCGGCAGGTCCACCTTCGGTCGACCGGTGCACGCGTGACTCCTTCTCTCGGCCCCCCTGTGCAGGGCGAGGTCAGGCAGCGACGACGTCCACAGCCGCGGCCTTGGGAGTGATCGAGCTCATCCGGTCGCCCGGCGCCGGCAACGGCACGGGCTCCAACACCGGACGCAGCATGCCGTCCTCGGAGAGCGCGGCCATCGCGGCGAGTTCGGCCAGCGACAGTTCGTCGCTCACCTCGCGCATGACCTCGGACATCCGGACGTCGAGCGCGTCGCAGATCGCTGAGAGCAGTTCGGAGGAGGCCTCCTTCTGCCCACGCTCGACCTCGGAAAGGTAGCCGAGCGAGACTCGTGCGGCGGCCGACACCTCTCGCAGAGTGCGGCCCTGGCGCTGGCGCTGCCGACGCAGGACGTCACCCAAGAGGCGACGGAGCAGGATCATCGGTGGCTCCCTCCTCGGACTGCGGATCGAGATGTCACGTCCCCACCGTACCGCCTTGCCCGCTTCGTGTGCGGGGACCGTGGTCGTGTTCACTCTGGGCTGCAAGCCTCTCCCCTCCCCTGTTGTTCCCGCCCCGGGCGCGGGCAAGCCCCTTCGCTGAGAGGTTGCCCGGATTCTGCCTGTTCAGGCGTTGTTCAGCTGACGCCTGTGGTGCCGGTAGCGCTCTGCTCGGTCGCGATCCGGTCCAGGAACAGCTCCAGAGCCCCGGCCACGGCCTTTCGTCGGATTGTGGCACGGTCCCCCGACAGCCGGGGCGATGTCGCGACAGTTCCCCCCGGACCAGCGAAACCGAGATGTACTGTGCCGACTTCGTGGCCGTCCTGTTCGGTCGGCCCGGCCACGCCCGTGGTGGCCAGCCCGTAGGTGGCGCCGAGCAGTCGGCGCACCCCTTCGGCCATCTGTCGGGCCACCACCGGGTGCACCGGCCCCTCGATCGCGAGCAGCCCCTCGTCCACGCCCAGCACCGAGGCCTTCAGCTCGGTGGCGTACGCGGTGACCGAGCCGCGGAAGGTCTCCGAGGCGCCGGGCACCTCCACCAGCCGCGCGGCCAGCAGACCGCCGGTCAGCGACTCGGCGACCGCCAGGGTGGCACCCAGCGCGCGCAGCTCGGCGTGGACCCGCTCGGCCGGCGGCATGAACTCGGTCATCGCGCCACCGCCGCCCGCTCCCGGGCCTGGCCCTCGCGGCGCAGCCGGACGGCCTGGCGGACGTAGTCGGCCCCGGTGGCCACGGTCAGCAGCACCGCCAGCACCATCAGCACCGCGCGCCCGGTCGCCAGCCAGCCGGTCAGCGGCAGCACGTACATGCCCACCGCGATGCCCTGGACCAGGGTCTTGAGCTTGCCGCCCCGGCTGGCCGGAATCACGCTGTACCGGATCACCCAGAACCGCAGCAGCGTGATGCCCAGCTCCCGGGCCAGGATCACCGCCGTGATCCACCACGGCAGATCGCCCAGCGACGAGAGGCCGATCAGCGCGGCGCCCATGATCGCCTTGTCCGCGATCGGGTCGGCGATCTTGCCGAAGTCGGTGACCAGACCCTTGCGGCGGGCGATCTCCCCGTCGAACAGGTCGGTGATCATGGCGATCGCGAAGGCCGCCCAGGCCACCGCGCGCCACTTCGGGTTGTGCCCGCCGTCCGCCAGCAGCAGCGCCACGAAGACCGGCACCAGGGCGAGACGGAGCATGGTCAGCAGGTTCGCGAGGTTCCACAGCGACGGCCCCACCGCCGGCACCGCCCCCGGACGGGCCGGGCGGGCCGCTGCCGGGCTGCCCGGCCCGCCGGTCATACCGCGGCCGCCTTACGGACCAGCTCGATCGCCTCGGCGACCAGGTCGACACCCTCGCTGGCCACCACACGGGCCCGGTAGTACTGGCCGACCTCGGCCTCGGGCGCACCGGTGAGCACGGTCAGACCGTCGGTCTCCGGCGCCTGGTGGGCGGCTCTGCCCTCGATCAGCAGGTCCTCGTCGTCCTCGTCACCGCCCTCGACCGGGGTGACGGCCTCCACCAGCACCAGCACCTCGCTGCCGATCCGCTGCTCGGCGCGCTGCGCGGTCAGCTCCTCGGCGAGCCGGGTCAGCTTGGCCAGCCGCTCGGCCACCACGTCCTCGGGGAGCTTGCCCTCGAAGGTGGCGGCCTCGGTGCCGTCCTCGTCGGAGTAGCCGAAGACGCCGATCGCGTCCAGCCCGGCCTCGGTGATGAACCGTTCCAGCTCGGCGAAGTCCGCCTCGCTCTCGCCGGGGAAGCCGACGATGAAGTTGGACCGGGCGCCGGCCTGCGGCGCCTTCTCGCGGATGGTCCTCAGCAGGTCCAGGAACTGCTCGGTGTCGCCGAACCGGCGCATCCGGCGCAGCACGGCGGGGGCCGAGTGCTGGAAGGAGAGGTCGAAGTACGGGACCACGCCGGCGGTCGAGGTCATCGCCTCGATCAGGCCGGGGCGCATCTCGGCGGGCTGCAGGTAGCTGACCCGGACCCGCTCGATGCCGGGCACCGCGGCGATCTCGCTCAGCAGCGTCTCCAGCAGGCGGATGTCGCCCAGGTCCTTGCCGTAGGAGGTGTTGTTCTCGCTGACCAGGACCACCTCGCTGACGCCCTGCTCGGCCAGCCAGACGGCCTCGTTCAGCACGTCCGAGGGCCGGCGGGAGATGAACGAGCCGCGGAAGGCGGGGATGGCGCAGAACGAGCAGCGCCGGTCGCAGCCGGAGGCGAGCTTGATCGAGGCCACCGGGCTGTCGTCCAGCCGCTTGCGCAGGGTGCGCGGGCCCGAGGCGGGCGCCACGCCCTGCGGCAGGTCCTGCGGGGCGCCGTGGCCCGGCAGCGCGACCTCGGCCGCCGCGGCCTGGCGCTCGACCGGGGTCAGCGGGAGCAGCTTGCGGCGGTCGCGCGGCAGGTGGGTGGCGTGGTGACCGCCGGAGAGGATGGTCTGCAGGCGGTCGCTGATGTCGGCGTAGTCGTCGAAGCCGAGCACGCCGTCGGCCTCGGGCAGCGCGTCGGCCAGCTCCTTGCCGTAGCGCTCGGCCATGCAGCCGACCGCGACCACGGCCTGGGTGCGGCCGTGGCCCTTGAGGTCGTTGGCCTCCAGCAGGGCGTCCACCGAGTCCTTCTTGGCGGCCTCGACGAAGCCACAGGTGTTGACGACGGCGACGTCCGCTTCGCTCGCGTCGTCGACCAGTTGCCAGCCATCGGCCTCCAGTCGCCCGGCGAGTTCCTCGGAGTCGACCTCGTTGCGGGCGCATCCGAGCGTGACCAGGGCGACAGTACGGCGTTCAGGCATAGGGCCAAGATTAACGCGCGGCCCCCGGTGCCGTTTCCTCCGGAGGCCGCGCGTTGAAGATCAGGCGCTGTGGGGCGCCGTCCGGGCTAGCCGGCCTGGGGGTCACCGGGGGTGTAGGTGAGGTGCACCACTTGGCCGTCCTTGCCGGCCGGACCCAGGTCCTTGCCGTTGACGTACAGGTGCACGGCGGCCGCGTTGCCGATCACCAGCTTGATCTGCTTGGGGTCGGTGAAGGTCTGGTCCTGCCCCTGGTCCAGGTTGTTCTGGAAGAGCGACTTGCCGTCGCCGTCCAGTGCCGAGACCCAGCTGGCGCCGCTGTCGGCGACCAGCTTGACGGTCACCTTGTCGGCCGGGGCGGCGGCGATCGGGGCGACGCTGGGGGCGGGCGCGGGCGGCTGGGCGGGCGTGTCGCTGGGCGAGGTCGACGCCGAGGCGGAGGCGCTGGGCAGCGGGGAGCTGGCCGCGCCGACGGGCGCCTTGCCGGCCTTGCCACTGACCAGGTTGAAGCCGATCAACACGACCACCGCGACGATCGCCACCAGCATCGCGGTGGTCCAGGTCGGTCGGCCCCGGTCGGCCCTGATCCGCTTGGCGTCCAGCGTGGCCACCGGGGCGAGCCGTACCGGCTCGGTGCCGTGGATCTCGTCGTAGCGGGCCAGCAGCGCCTCGCCGTCGGCGCCGACGGCGCGGGCCAGCGAGCGGATGTGGCCGCGGGCGTAGAAGTCGCCGCCGCAGCGGCTGAAGTCGTCCTCCTCGATCGCGTGCACGATCGGGACCCGGACCCGGGTATCGGTGCTGACCTCATCCACCGTCAGCCCTGCGGCGAGTCGGGCCTCGGCCAGGATCCGGCCGATGGTCGGCGTGTGGTCCTGGCCGGCCGGACGCGGCTCGGCGGGGCTGGAGGCGTCGGAGGATCGGCGGTTGTCGCGGTGCGAAGACTTGCCGATGGTCACTGGGCGCGCCTTTCGAGCGGAGGCCACCTGCTGAGAGAACAGTCTAGGGGTGCGGGTGAATCGTTTCTCAACCTGAGTACGACCGAACGCGTAGCGCCGGTTCCAGGGGTCCCGACGGCCCGGGCGGGCCGCTGACACCCCCTCAGGCGGCTACCCGCGGATGGTCACCAGCACGCCGTCCAACTCGTCCGGTTTGACCAGGACGTCCCGCGCCTTGGACCCCTCGCTGGGGCCCACGATGCCGCGCGACTCCATCAGGTCCATCAGCCGCCCGGCCTTGGCGAAGCCCACCCGCAGCTTGCGCTGGAGCATCGAGGTCGACCCGAACTGGGTGGAGACCACCAGCTCGGCCGCCTGGATCAACAGGTCCAGGTCGTCGCCGATCTCCTCGTCGATCTCCTTCTTGGGCCCGGCGCCGACCGTGACGTCGTCGCGGTAGCTGGCGGTCAGCTGGTCCTTGCAGTGCTGCACCACGGCCGCGATCTCGGCCTCGGTGACGAAGGCGCCCTGCATCCGGACCGGCTTGCTCGCGCCCATCGGCAGGAAGAGCGCGTCACCCTTGCCGATCAGCTTCTCGGCGCCCGGCTGGTCCAGGATGACGCGGGAGTCGGCCATCGCCGAGGTGGCGAAGGCCAGCCGGGACGGCACGTTGGCCTTGATCAGGCCGGTCACCACGTCCACCGAGGGCCGCTGGGTGGCGAGCACCAGGTGGATGCCGGCCGCGCGGGCCAGCTGGGTGATCCGGACCACCGAGTCCTCGACGTCGCGCGGTGCGACCATCATCAGGTCGGCCAGCTCGTCGACGATCACCAGCAGGTACGGGTACGGCGTCAGCTCCCGCTCGCTGCCCAGCGGCGGGGTCACCTTGCCGGCCTTGACCGCGGCGTTGAAGTCGTCCACGTGCCGGAAGCCGTAGGCGGCCAGGTCGTCGTAGCGCAGGTCCATCTCGCGGACCACCCACTGCAGCGCCTCGGCCGCCTTCTTCGGGTTGGTGATGATCGGCGTGATCAGGTGCGGGATGCCCTCGTAGGCGGTCAGCTCGACCCGCTTGGGGTCGACCAGGACCATCCGGACCTCGTCCGGGGTGGCCCGGGCCAGGATCGAGGTGATCAGGCAGTTGATGCAGGAGGACTTGCCCGCGCCGGTGGCGCCCGCGACCAGGATGTGCGGCATCTTGGCGAGGTTGGCGAGCACCGTGTGGCCCTCGACGTCCTTGCCCATGCCGACCACCATCGGATGGGTGTCCTCGGCGGCGCTGCGCGAGCGCAGCAGGTCGCCGAGGTTGACCATCTCGCGGTCGCCGTTGGGGATCTCGATGCCGACGGCGGACTTGCCGGGGATCGGGCTGATGATCCGCACGTCCGCGCTGGCCACCGCATAGGCGATGTTCTTGGCCAGCGCGGTGATCCGCTCGACCTTGACGGCCGGGCCGAGCTCGACCTCGTACCGGGTGACCGTCGGGCCGCGGGTGAAGCCGGTGACCTTCGCGTCCACCTTGAACTCCGCGAAGGTGGAGGTGAGCTGGGCGACCACCTGGTCGTTGAGCGCGCTGCGGGTCTTGCCCGGGCCGCCGCGCTCCAGCAGGTCCAGCGGGGGCAGCGCGTACTCGGCGCCGCCGAGCAGTTGGAGCTGTTCCATCCGGGCCGGCGCGGGGGTGTGCTCGGGGGGAGCGGCGGATCCGCCGGCCCCCGCGGTACGGGCCGGCGGGACGACCGACTCCTCCGGCTGGGCGGTGCGGTCCTGCACCTGGTGCATGATGCTGGCCACCGCGGGCGAGGCGGGCACGCCGTGCAGCAACGCGCCGTCCAGGTCGGCGGCCACGCCGGCGGCGATGTCGCGGGTCTGGAACGGGTCCTTGACGAACATGTCGGGGACGGCGGGCGCCAGCTCCGGCTCGTCCACCTGCTTGCGCCGCCCGCGCCGACGGCGGCGGGCGGCGATCTCGTCGCCGGGGTCCTCCTCGACGGTGTAGGGCAGCGCGTCCGGGTCGGCGTCCTCCGGCGGCTCGGTGGACAGCTCGCGGTCGCCGGTGGCGTACGGCTCGCCGTACTCGTCCAGGCCGTCCAGTTCGTCCGCCATCGAGGGCTCCAGCACGCCCAGGCGCTCGCCGAGCAGCCGCAGCCGCTCGGGGATCTTGTTGACCGGGGTGGCGGTGACCACCAGCAGGCCGAAGAAGGCCAGCAACAGCAGGAGTGGCACGGCCAGCGGCGGCCCGGCGGCGGCCAGCATCGGCGTGGAGGCGGCCCAGCCGAGGATGCCGCCCGCCTGCCGGATCCGGGTCGCCCCGCTCTGCATCCCGGGGGCGCCGCAGCCGATGTGGACCAGGCCGAGCACGCCGAGCACCAGGGTGCTCAGGCCGATCGCGATCCGTCCGTCGGCCTCCGGCAGGCCCGGGTGGCGCATCAGCCGGATCGCCAGCCCCGCCAGCAGCAGCGGGACCAGCACCGCGAGGCGGCCGAACAGGCCGCTGACCACGTTGGTGGCGGCGTCGCCCAGCCAGCCCTGCGGGCTGAACCAGGTGCCGGCGGCGGTGACCAGGGCGAGCGCCAGCAGCAGCAGCGCCACGCCGTCCTTGCGGTGCGCCGGGTGCAGGCCCTTGGCGCCGTCGCCGAAACCGCGGAAGAGCGCGCCGACGCTGTGGGCCAGGCCCAACCAGCAGACACGCACCGCGCGGAACAGGATCGGCTGCCGGGACCTGGGCCTGGGGGCCGGAGCCACCGGTGCGGCGGCGGCCGCCTTCTTCGCCGGAGCCTTGCGCGCGGCGGCCTTGGACGGTGCCTTGGCGGGCCCGCTCTTGGCGGGCGGCTTGGCCGCCGCCTTGCGCGCCGTGGCCTTCTTCGCCGGGGCGGCCTTCTTCGCCGGTCCCGGACTCGAGTTGCGTGCCGTGCTGCCGGGCGTCCGTGAGGCCATGGCACCAGAGCCTACCGGCGGCCCTGAGCCGTGGACACATGACCGACCGTCATGCCCCTGGCGTGTCGCCGAGGCGGGTCGACACGCCGTCAGCCGGCCGCCGGTTCACCCGGGTGGCTCAGGCGTGGTCGGCGCCCGGCCGCAGCGCCTCCAGCGCGGCCCGCAGGCCGACCAGCTTGCGCTCCAGGTGAGCGGCGGCGGCCGCCGCCCCGGTCTCGGGCGAGTCGCCCAGCTGCTTGGTCAGCGCCTCGGCCTGCTCCTCCACCGAGGCGAGCCGCGCGGAGAGCTCGGCCAGCAGCGGCTCCGCCGAATCCCCGCCCTGGCGGTCGCCGTCCTGGCGACCGTCGTCCAACTGCAGCCGCAACAGCGCCGCCTGCTCCTTGAGCTGGCAGTTCTTCGCGTAGAGGTCGACGAAGACGGAGACCTTGGCGCGCAGCACCCAGGGGTCGAACGGCTTGGAGATGTAGTCCACCGCGCCGGCCGCGTACCCGCGGAAGGTGTGGTGCGGACCGTGGTTGATCGCGGTCAGGAAGATGATCGGGATGTCTCTGGTCCGCTCGCGGCGCTTGATGTGCGCCGCCGTCTCGAAGCCGTCCATGCCCGGCATCTGGACGTCCAGCAGGATCACCGCGAAGTCGTCGGTGAGCAGCGCCTTGAGCGCCTCCTCGCCCGAGGCAGCACGGACCAGCGTCTGGTCCAGCGCCGAGAGGATGGCCTCCAGCGCCAGCAGGTTCTCCGGTCGATCGTCGACCAGGAGGATCTTCGCCTTCTGCACTACGACCCGCCCTCCTGCCGGATAGCCCAGTGGTTTCCCGCGTGCCGGCACCCGTGTACCGCCTGCCACCGACCCGGTCATGCTAGCCGCACCCCCAAGCCCTGCCCTATCGGATGGTCACAACAGGCTGATCACACACCTGTCGCCCTGATGTCCCCGGCACGCGGGCCTGCGTACCGTCGCCATCCGGTTACTGTTCGCAACGATGAGTGACCCTAGCGGGTTCCCGGTCCGGCTCGCCAGTAAACGCCGATGTCCGCGTGCTACGTCAGTTCGCCGCGCGCACCCAGCCACTGCCGCATCACGCCGAGCAGGTGGTCGGTGTCCACCGGCTTGGTCACATGGTCCGAGGCGCCCGCCGCCAGGCTCTTCTCCCGGTCGCCCTTCATCGCCTTGGCGGTCAGCGCGATGATCGGCAGGCCGGCGAAGTTGGGCATCCGGCGGATCGCCTCGGTGGTCGCATAGCCGTCCATCTCCGGCATCATGATGTCCATCAGCACCAGCGCCACGTTCTCGTGGTGCTCCAGCACCTCGATGCCCTCGCGCCCGTTCTCCGCGTACAGCACGGTCAGTCCGTACTGTTCCAGAACGCTGGTGAGGGCGAAGACGTTGCGCACGTCGTCGTCGACGATCAGCACCTCCTCGCCGCCGAACCGGCCCTCGAACTGCGGTCCCGCGCCGGCCCGCGGCGCCGGCAGCTCCTCGCCGCGGCCACCCGGCACCGACTCGGCCTCCTGCGCCGAGCGGCGCCGCTCGGCCGCCTCCCGGCGGCGATCCTCGGCCAACTCGCGGACCTCCTGGGCCCAGTGGTCGGCCGGGTTCTCGCCGACCGGCACCGGCAGGCCG
The DNA here is from genome assembly GCF_041262605.1 of Kitasatospora sp. GAS1066B. Lineage (NCBI taxonomy): Bacteria > Bacillati > Actinomycetota > Actinomycetes > Kitasatosporales > Streptomycetaceae > Kitasatospora > Kitasatospora sp. GAS1066B. The sequence continues at coordinate 9,225 of NZ_JBGCCO010000026.1, read as the reverse complement.
GTCGGGGTGACGCCGACCGAGGCCCGCGGTGCGCCCTGAGCCACCGTGCCCGCCGTGCCGCCCGCCGCCCGCTCACGGTCCGCCTGCTGCTCCGGCGTCTCGCTGCGCAGCGGCAGGTAGAGCGTGAAGGTGCTGCCCACGCCCAACTCGCTGTCGGCGTGGATCTCGCCGCCCAGCAGGCGGGCGATCTCCCGGCTGATCGACAGGCCCAGGCCGGTGCCGGCGTACTTGCGACTGGTGCCGCCGTCGGCCTGCTTGAACGCCTCGAAGATCTCGCGCAGCTTGTTGCCGGGGATCCCGATGCCGGTGTCGGTCACCGAGAAGGCCACCAACTGGGCGTCCGGGTCGTCGATCTGGCCGGATTCCAGCAGCTGCTCGCGCACGTGCTGCGGCACCACCGAGCCGGCCGGTCCGATGGTCAGCCGCACCGCGCCGGAGTCGGTGAACTTCACCGCGTTGGAGAGCAGGTTGCGCAGCACCTGCTGGAGCCGCTGCTCGTCGGTGTGCAGGATGGGCGGCAGTTCGGGCGAGACGGTGACCTCGAACTCCAGGCCCTTGTCGGCGGTCAGCGGCCTGAACGCGGCCTCGACGTAGTCGGTCAGCTGGACCAGGGCGATCTTGGCCGGCCGGACGTCCATCTTGCCCGCCTCGACCTTGGACAGGTCGAGGATGTCGTTGATCAGCTGCAGCAGGTCGGAGCCGGCGCCGTGGATGGTGTCGGCGAACTCGACCTGCTTGGGCGAGAGGTTGCCCTCGTTGTTGTCGGAGAGCAGCTTGGCCAGGATCAGCAGCGAGTTGAGCGGGGTGCGCAACTCGTGCGACATGTTGGCGAGGAACTCGCTCTTGTAGCGCGAGGCGAGGGCGAGTTGTTCGGCGCGCTCCTCCAGGACCTTGCGGGCCTCCTCGATCTCGCTGTTCTTGATCTCGATGTCGCGGTTCTGCTGGGCGAGTTGCTCGGCCTTCTCCTGGAGCTCCTCGTTGGTGCGCTCCAGTTCCTCCTGACGCGCCTCCAGCTCGGCCGAGCGCATGGAGAGTTCGGCGGTCAGCCGCTGGGACTCCAGCAGCAGCCCCTCGGTCTTGGTGTTGACGCTGATGGTGTTGACCGTGACGCCGATCAGGTCGGCGATCTGGTTCAGGAAGTCCATCACCACCGTGGTGAAGGAGGCGAAGGTGGCCAGCTCGATCACCCCGAGCAGCCGGCCCTCGAAGAGCACCGGCAGGACCACCACGTGCGCCGGCGAGGCCTCACCGAGGCCGGAGGAGATCCGCAGGTACCCGGGGGGCGCCTCGGTCAGGCTGATCGGGCGCTTCTCCACCGCGGCCTGGCCGACCAGCGACTCGCCGGGACGGAAGGTGGTGGGCATCGAGCGGCGCTGGTAGCCGTAGGAGCCGATCAGGCGCAGCACCGTGTCGGACTCGTCGTCGTCCTCGGTGATCATCTCGGCGGTCCGGCCGGCCGGCTGGGCCAGGAAGAAGGCGCCGTGCTGGGCGGAGACCACCGGGGTCAGCTCGGACATGATCAGCGAGGCGACCGCCTCCAGGTCCCGCCGGCCCTGCAACAGCCCGGAGAACCGGGCCATGTTGGTCTTCAGCCAGTCCTGCTCCTGGTTGGTGCGAGTGGTCTCGCGCAGGTTGGCGATCATCTGGTTGATGTTGTCCTTGAGCTCGTCGATCTCGCCGGAGGCGTCGACGTCGATCCGCAAGGACAGATCGCCCCGGGTCACCGCGGTGGCGACCTGGGCGATCGCGCGCACCTGCCGGGTCAGGTTGTTGGCGAGCTCGTTCACGCCCTCGGTGAGGTCCTGCCAGGTGCCGTCCACCCCGGGCACCCGGGCCTGGCCGCCGAGCCGGCCGTCGGTGCCCACCTCGCGGGCCACCCGGGTGACCTCGTCGGCGAACGAACTCAGCTGGTCCACCATGGTGTTGATGCTGGTCTTCAGATCGAGGATCTCGCCCCGGGCGTCCACGTCGATCTTCTGCGACAGGTCACCACGGGCCACCGCCGTGATCACCAGGGCGATGTTGCGGACCTGGCCGGTCAGGTTGTTGGCCATCTGGTTGACGTTGTCGGTCAGGTCCTTCCAGATGCCGGCCACACCCGGGACATCGGCCTGGCCGCCGAGGATGCCGTCGGTGCCCACCTCGCGGGCCACCCTGGTGACCTGGACGGCGAAGGCGTTCAGCTGGTCGACCATCGTGTTGAGGGTGCCGGCCAGCGCGGCCACCTCGCCCTGCGCCTCGATGGTGATCTTCTTGGAGAGGTCACCGCGGGCCACCGCGGTGGCCACCTCGGCGATGTTGCGGACCTGGCTGGTCAGGTTGGACGCCATGAAGTTGACGTTGTCGGTCAGGTCCTTCCAGATGCCCGAGACCCCGCGCACCCGGGCCTGGCCGCCCAGGATGCCCTCGGTACCGACCTCGCGGGCGACGCGCGTGACCTCGTCCGCGAAGGCGCTCAGCTGGTCGACCATGGTGTTGACGGTGGTGACCAGTTCGAGGATCTCGCCGCGCGCGTCGACGGTGATCTTCTTGGAGACGTCGCCGAGCGCCACCGCCGTGGTGACCTCGGCGATGTTGCGGACCTGGCTGGTCAGGTTGGACGCCATGAAGTTGACGCTGTTGGTCAGGTCCTTCCAGGTCCCGGAGACCCCGGGCACCGTGGCCTGACCGCCCAGGATGCCCTCGGTACCGACGTCCCGGGCGACCCTGGTCACCTCGTCCGCGAACGAGCTGAGCTGGTCGACCATGGTGTTCATGGTGCTCTTCAGCTCCAGGATCTCGCCCCGGGCGTCCACCTGGATCCGCTGCGACAGGTCACCGCGCGCCACCGCCGTGGTCACCTGCGCGATGTTGCGCACCTGATCGGTGAGGTTGTTCGCCATGAAGTTCACCGAATCGGTCAGATCGCGCCACACCCCCGCGACCCCCGGCACCTGCGCCTGCCCACCCAGGCGCCCCTCGGTCCCCACATCCCGCGCCACCCGCGTTACCTGCGCGGCGAAGGCGGAGAGCTGGTCGACCATGGTGTTGATGGTGTTCTTCAGCTCCAGGATCTCGCCCCGGGCGTCCACCTCGATCTTCTGCGACAGGTCACCGCGGGCCACCGCCGTGGTCACCTGCGCGATGTTGCGCACCTGATCGGTGAGGTTGTTCGCCATGAAGTTCACCGAATCGGTCAGATCGCGCCACACCCCCGCGACCCCCGGCACCTGCGCCTGCCCACCCAGGCGCCCCTCGGTCCCCACATCCCGCGCCACCCGCGTCACCTGCGCGGCGAACGAGTTCAGTTGATCCACCATCGTGTTGACGGTGTTCTTCAGCTCCAGCATCTCGCCGGCCACGTCGACCGTGACCTTGTGCGACAGGTCGCCCTTGGCCACCGCCGTGGTGACCTCGGCGATGTTGCGCACCTGGGCGGTGAGCCGGCCCGCCATGGTGTTGACGGAGTCGGCCAGGTCCTTCCAGCTGCCGGACATCGACCGGACCCGGGCCTGACCGCCGAGCTTGCCCTCGGTGCCCACCTCGATGGCCACCCGGGTCACCTCGTCGGTGAACTCGGAGAGTTGGTCGACCAGGCCGTTGACGGTCCGTCCGACCTTGAGGAACTCCCCGCGCAGCGGGTGGCTGCCACCGTCCGGCTGGTTGGAGCGCAGCTCCATCCGCTGGTCCAGGTCGCCCTCGGCGATCGACGCCAGCACCCGGCCGACCTCGGCCATCGGGCGCGCCAGGTCGTCGATCAGCGCGTTGCAGTTGTCCACCGCCGACGCCCAGGCGCCCTCGCTGGCGCCGCTCTCCAGCCGGGCGGTCAGCCGCCCCTCCCGGCCGACCGCGCGGCGCACCCGGGCCAGCTCACCGGTCAGGTGCTGGTTGCGCTCCGCCACCTCGTTGAACATGGCGGCGATCTCGGCCATCGGCCCGTCGCCCGGCACGGTCAACCGGCGCCGGAAGTTGCCGTCGCGCATCGCGGTCAGCGCGCCGAGCAACTTGCGCAGCTCGGCCGGCTCGGCCCCGCGGTTGTGCCCGGGCCGGCGCCCGGCCCCGCCACGGGGAGCGGTGGCGGCGCGCGCGCCGCGTGGTGCGGCCGTGCTCTTCTGCCCGGAGGTGCTCTGACCGGCAGCGTCCTTGGTAGCGGTACTCAACGGGACCCTCCCACGTCGCGACTGGCTGGTATCCGCCGGCCCGGCAAGCTGTGCCGCTCCTGCGGATCCCCCAGTCTGACAGCCCGGACCGACCGGCAATGCCCAGTTCACCAGGCTCACCCCCTGGTGAGAAGGAGGCGATGGGCAGGTTCCGGGTGCATGGGGTGGGGAGAATCACTCCTCAGCGGCTGTTTCACTCCCCCTTTCTCCCGGGGAGACCAAGCGGAAAGTAGGGTGGAGCGCTGCACCTCGCCCTGGCCGGTGCCACCGGGTTCCCACCGCTCGGCGCCGGGCCGCACCAGTCGCCGAGCAGCCGTACCCGAACAAGAGGAGAAGCAGCCCGTGGTCACCGCGCGCGCAGCCGCCACCTTCGAGCCGGACGGCCGGTCGGCCTCGGCCGCGCGCGGCTTCGTCCGCGACGCGCTGCTGGGCTGGGGGCTGCCCGAGGTCGTCGACGACGCGATAGTCCTGGTCAGCGAGCTGGTCACGAACGCGGTGGTGCACGCGGGGACCGCCGCCGAGGTCAGCTGCCTGCGCGAGGCGGACTCGGTCCAGATCGGTGTGACCGACCGGCACCCCGAACGCGGCCTGCCCGCCTTCGCCGGACCGGTCGCCGGCGACGCCGTCTCCGAGCACTTCGCCGACTCCGAGGGCGAGGGTGGCCGAGGCCTGCTGATGTGTTCGGCACTCTCCAGCCGCTGGGGCGTGGAGTACTCCGCCGGGCAGAAGACCGTCTGGTTCCGGCTGCCGCTGCAGCGCGCCCTGCCCGGCACCCGCTACGCCCTGCCGCAGGCGCCCGGCGAGGTGCTGCCCAGCACCGACGGACCGGTGCTGGTGGCCGTCGTCCAGGTGGACGAGCACGGCCTGGTGCGCTCCTGGAACGCGGACGCCGAAGGACTGTTCCGCCAGCCCGCCGACGCGGTGCTCGGCGGGCGCTGGGCCGACCTGGTGGTCTGGCCGCAGCCGCCCGGCGAACTGGCGAACCTGGCGGAGGTGCTCCGGCTGGCCCGCTGGGAGGGCGCGTTCGGAATCCGGCGCGCCGACCAGCGCACCATCGAGGTGTACGGCTCGCAGGTCCGGCTGCTGGACGCCACCGGCGCCCCGTCCACGCTCTGCCTGCTGGTCCGTGAGCGGGACCGCGCCGTGCTGCGCACCCCCACCCGCACCGCACCGGCCGGCCCGAGCAGCAGCGCCCTCGAGCCGCTGGACCTGCAGCTGGAAGGCGTGCCGGCCGACGACCTGTCAGGCATGCTCCAGCAGACGGTGGAACGGGCCCGGGACCTGCTCGACGGTGATGCCGCCTACCTGCTGCTGATCACCGACGACGAGAGCGAGTTCGAGGTCCGGGCGGCCACCGGACTGCCGGCCGGCCGGGTCAAGGACGTGCGGATCCCGGTGGACGCCGGCCAGGGCCGGTACGACTCGGCCCGGCTGCCCGCCGTCCACCAGGACCTGGCGGTCCGGCCCGGCGCCGCCCCGCTGCTCGGCGGCTCCGGGCTGCGCTCGCTGATCACCGTGCCGCTCAAGGTCGAGGGACGGCTGATCGGTTCGCTCGGCGTGGCGGCCGGCCGGCCCGGGCAGTACGACAACGACCATGCGTTGCGGCTGCAGTTCGCCGCCGACCGGATCGCACTCAGCGTGGAGAACGCCCGGCTGGCGGAACGGGAACGGCTGCGCCGGGGCGCGCTCTCCTTCCTCGTCGAGGCCTCCGACCTGCTGGCCGGAACCCTGGAGCTACAGCAGACGCTCGCCCTGATGGCGCAGATGGCGGTACCCACGCTGGCCGCCTGGTGCGCCGTCTACACCATCGCCGAGCAGGCCGAACAGGCCGAACTCGCCTTCGTGCTGCACGAGGACGAGGACCGGATCGACCCGCTGCGCGCGCTGCTGCGCAGCACCGAGGCGCCGGTGGACATCGCGGCCGGCGGCACCGCCACCTGGGACGGCCCGGCCCAGGCGCTCACCGGGACCGAGCCCGCCGGGCTGCTCGGCCAGACGGTGGCGCTGCCGCTGTTCGCCCGCAACCGGGTGATCGGGCTGCTGGTGCTGGGGACCACCGCCGGAGTGACCTTCCGTCAGGAGATTCTGGAGCTGGCCGAGGACCTGTCCCGGCGCGCTGCCCTGGCGCTGGACAACTCCCGGCTCTACTCGGAGCGGACAGCCACCAGCCAGGCCCTGCAGCGCAGTCTGCTGCCGCCGGAGCTGCCGAAGATCCCCGGCGTCGAGGTCGAGGTCTACTACCAGGCCGCCGGCGAGGGCAACGAGGTCGGCGGCGACTTCTACGACCTGTTCTCGATCCGCGAGGGAACCTACGGCTTCGCGATCGGCGACGTCTGCGGCACCGGTCCGCAGGCCGCCTCGGTCACCGGGCTGGCCCGCAACTCGCTGCGGCTGCTGGCCCGCGAAGGCCTGGATGCGCCGCAGGTGCTGAGCCGGCTGAACCGGGCGATCCTCGACGAGGGCGACCGGGGCCGCTTCCTGACCCTGCTGTACGGGGAGCTGACGCCGCGCGCCGACGGGAGCGCCGAGCTCAGCCTGGTCTGCGCCGGCCACCCACTGCCGCTGCGTCTGGGCACGGACGGACGGGTGACCGCGGCCGCCGAGTCGCAGCCGCTGCTCGGGGTGTTGGAGCACCTGGAGCTGACCGTCGAGCAGGTGGTGCTGGAGCCGGGCGAGGTGCTGCTCTGCGTGACGGACGGCGTGACCGAGCGGCGGGAGGGCATGCGGATGCTCGGCGAGGACGGGCTGGCCGAGGTGCTGGCCGGCTGCACCGGGCTGACGGCCGGCGCGGTCGCCGCCCGGGTGCAGCGTGCCGTGGAGCGGTTCGCGCCCGAGCCGCCGTCGGACGACATGGCGATCATCGCGCTGCGGGTGCCGGTCCAGCGGCACGGCTAGAGGGGCTAGCGGGGGGCTGGCGGCGGGGCCGAGGGAGCGCGAGCCGTTGTCGGCCGCTCTCATCGGCAGTGAGCTCATCAGCAATGGTTACTGTCTGATGACGACTCAGCTGACAAACGAACAAATTCTACGATTCACAAGGGTACAAGCGGTTCGTCGCGGGTAGACACCAGCTGACCGGGGATTCCCCCGGCGAACCCGGTCCCGGCAGCCCTGAGCTGCGGGGACGCAGCAAGGCCACTGCCCCCGCGCCCTCCCGCAGGACGCCCCGGCAGAGCCACCGCGACGGCTGCCGTGTCCGCCGTCGCCGTCACCTCCCCGCCCTCTCGCGCACCTTGGCGCGCCCGGCCGCACCACGCTGCCCGGGTGCTCGCACCGCCATGGCCTGGCCCGACCAGGCACCGCGAACCCACCAGACACCTGGCACCACCCCAGAAAGGAGCCTCCGGTGAGCAATGACGCTACCGGGGCCAACGCCCGACCCGTCTCACTCGACGCGGGTCCCCTCGGATACCTCGCACTCGGCCTGACCCTCCTCTCGTACGGCCTGCTGCAGACCGGGATCCTGCACGGCGCCGGCGTCGCCGACGCGGCGGGCCTCGCCCACCTGGTCGGCGGGGTCGCGCTGTTCATCGCCGGCCTCTGGCAGTTCCGCTCCGGTGACACCTTCAGCGGCACGGCCTTCACCGGCCTGGGCGCCTTCTGGGCAGTCTGGGCGGCGGGGGCGGGATCGATGGCCGGCGGCAAGAACGCGGCCGGCCTCTTCCTGCTCCTGTGGGCGCTGCTGGCCCTCACCCTGGCGGTGGCGAGCTGGCAGGCCGGGCTGTTCGGCCGCGGCCTCTACGGCCTGCTGACGCTGTCGCTGCTGCTGGCGGCGATCGGCACCTTCGGCAGCACCAGCGGTCTGGTAAAGGTGGCCGGCTGGCTCGCGGCGGTGGCCGGCCTGATCAGCTGGTACTGGGCGACCGCGGCGCTGACCAACAGTGGCTGGGGCCGGGCTGCGCTGCCGGTGAAGTGACAGCGCCGATCTGACGGGTCAGCGCCTGACCCGTCAGGACCGGGCGGGGCCTCCTCGGGAGGCTCCGCCCTCGGCGTGCCCGGTTCCTGTGGCCGGTTCGTGTGGCCGGTTCGTGTGCCTCGTAGGTGTGCCCGCCAGGAACGTCAGCGGCTGGCGGTCGGGCGGGTGGGCTGCGGCTGCGCGGACGGCTCGCCCTGGGCGTCGTCCTGTCGACGCCGGGCCCGCAGACGGCTCGCGGCGTACTGCACCGCGTACGCGAGCATCAGCAACCAGAGCGCCACCAGGCCGTCGGCCCAGAAGTGGTTGGCCGTCGCCACGACCACGGTGACGGTCAGCAGCGGGTGCAGAAGAATCAGCCAACGCCATGGCGAGCGTCCGATCGCGATGACGGCGACGGCCGCCAGAACGCACCAGGCGACATGGACCGAGGGCATCGCCGAGAGCTCGTCCGCGTGCATGCCGCCGATTCCCCCGGAGTAGACCGACTGCCCGTACTCGGCCGCCAGATCGACGAATCCGGCGTCCGGCAGCATGCGGGGCGGGGCGACCGGCAGGAACTGGATCACCAGGCAGGCCGCGGTCACCAGCACCACCGTGGTCCGCACCCACGCGTAGCGGGCCCGATGCCACAGGAAGGCCCAGAGCAGCACCGCGATCATCACGGCGAAGTGCATGGTCGCGTAGTAGTAGTTCGCCAGCCGGACCAGGACCGGATACGGCGTGATCATCCGCTGCAAGGACGCCTCGTCCGGCAGACCGAGTCGCAGCTCGGTGCGATGGATCCACTCGGCGCGGTCCAGCGCGTGGGCGGTACTCAGCAGCGAGAGCTGGCCCACCAGTTGCCAGAGCGCGAAGAGCGCCAGCAACGTGCCGGCCTCGCGCAGGACGGCGACCACGGTCCGACGGGTCGGGAGCACACGGTGGACCACGTAGGAGGCACCCAGCAGGACCACCGCCGTGGCTCCGGCGCTCTGCCACGAAAGGGTCAGGTTCTGCAACGCCGCGCGCCTCTCCGCCTGCCGGCCGGTCTGCCGGTCCGTGCCGGTCTGTGTGCCAGAGAGGGTAGCGCGCGACGGCCGGTAAACGCAGAGAAGCCCCCTTCCCGAAGGAAGAGGGCTTCTCTAGAAGAATTGTTCGGCGGCGTCCTACTCTCCCACAGGGTCCCCCCTGCAG
>NZ_JBGCCO010000025.1:0-150025 GCF_041262605.1 Kitasatospora sp. GAS1066B | reverse complement strand
AGCCCGCAAGACAGGCACGACGAAGCCAGCAGCGAAGAAGACGAAGAAGTCCAACACCCCTCGCCCCCGCCGCACAGGTTAAAGATCAAGCTAGCGTCGTCGGCGCAGCAGCCCGTCGTACTCGGCGTGCACCCGGCGGTCCAGCGCGAGGCCGAACTGGGCGTCCGCCACCGTGCGGGCCAGCGGGCGGATCCGGGTGACCTGCTCGGTCAGGTGGGCGGCCTCGCCCGGCGGCAGCGGCTGGTCGGCGGCCAGCGCGGCGAGCAGCTGGTCGCGGATCAGGCCGACGAAGACCTCGGCCATCGCGTCCGCGTACTCCTGCGCCTTGCGGCTGGCGTCCAGCACGGCGGCCAGCGGGATGTCCTCCTCGATCAGCGCGACGGTGGCGTCCATCAGCCGCCGGCTGACATGGGTGATGCCGTCGTCGGTGACCGTGATGTACCCCTGGGCCAGCGACTCGGCGGTGTTGGCCTCGGTGAGCTGATCGCCGAAGGCGTCGCGCAGCTCGTCCCAGCTCAGCGAGACGGGGGTCTCGTCCGACCAGGGGGAGATGATCGCGGCCTCCAGGCCGATCAGCTCGGCCACGTCCCGGCCGCGCTCGCCGGCGCCGATCAGCTCGGCGATGCCGCCCAACGTGTGACCGCGCTCCAGGAGTTCGGCGATCACCCGCAGCCGGGCCAGGTGCGCCTCGCCGTACCAGGCGATCCGGCCCTCCTTGCGCGGTGGCGGCAGCAGCTTGCGCTCGCGGTAGAAGCGCAGGGTGCGGGTGGTGATGCCGGCGGCCGCCGCGAGCTCCGCCACCCGGTACTCGCGCGGACCGGCCGCTTCGCTCTCGATCTCCGCCACGTCGTCAGCATAGGGCGCCAGGGGCGGGAAATCGGCTCGGTCGGACGTCTTCCTAGACGCGCTGTCAACAGCTACCCTGCCAATCGTGCCAGTAATCACTGGCGCGATTGGCCTCCTCGTACGCTTAGGCGCCCCCCAGAGAGGACCCGCCGCATGGCAGCCAGCAGCTCCGAGCAACGCACCAGCCCGCAGTCACCCGACGCCACCCCGCACGTCAGTGTCGCCGTGATCGGCTCCGGCTTCGGCGGAATCGGCGCCGGCGTGCGGCTGCGCCGGGCCGGCATCACCGACTTCGTGATCCTGGAGCGGGCCGACGCGGTCGGCGGCACCTGGCGCGACAACAGCTACCCGGGCTGCGCCTGCGACGTCCCCTCGCACCTCTACTCCTTCTCCTTCGCGCTCAACCCCGACTGGCCGCGCAGCTTCTCGGGACAGGGGGAGATCCGCGCGTACCTGGAGCGGGTCACCGACACCTTCGGCCTGCGCCCGCACCTGCGGCTGAACCACGAGGTCACCGAGGCCCGTTGGGAGGCCGAGCGGACCCGCTGGCGGGTCACCACCACGGGCGGCGAGTGGACCGCCGACGCGCTGGTCTCCGCCACCGGGCCGCTCTCCGACCCGTCCGTCCCCGAGGTGCCGGGGCTGGCCGAGTTCCCCGGCCAGGTCTTCCACTCCTCGCAGTGGGACCACGACCTCGACCTGACCGGCAAGCGGGTCGCGGTGGTCGGCACCGGCGCCTCCGCGGTCCAGATCGTGCCCGCGATCCAGCCCAGGGTCGGCAAGCTGACGCTCTTCCAGCGCACTCCCGGCTGGGTGCTGCCGAAGGTCGACCGGGAGATCAGCGCGCTGGAGAAGCGGGTGCACCGGGCCCTGCCGGCCACCACCGCGCTGCGCCGGGCGGCCCTCTTCGCGACCCGCGAGCTGCAGGTGGACGCCTTCGTGCGCCGCCCGGGCGCGCTCAAGCTGGTGCAGAAGCTGGCCGAGCGGCACCTGGCCCAGCAGGTCCGCGACCCGCGGCTGCGGGCCAAGCTCACCCCCGACTACCGGATCGGCTGCAAGCGGATCCTGCTCAGCCAGACCTACTACCCGGCGCTGGCCGCGCCCAACAGCGAGGTGGTGGCGTCCGGGCTGCGCGAGGTGCGCGGCTCGACCCTGGTGGCGGCCGACGGCAGCGAGCACCAGGCCGATGTGATCATCTTCGGCACCGGCTTCCACGTCACCGACATGCCGATCGGCGCCAAGGTCTTCGGCGACCAGGGACAGAGCCTGGCCGAGGAGTGGAAGGAGGGAATGGAGGCGCTGCGCGGCTCCACCGTGCGCGGCTTCCCCAACCTCTTCTTCGTGATCGGTCCGAACACCGGGCTCGGCAACAGCTCGATGATCCTGATGATCGAGTCCCAGCTGAACTACCTGATCGACGCGCTCAGCACGCTGCGCTCGGTGGGCGCCACCGCCCTGCAGCCCACCGAACGGGCCCAGCGGCACTGGAACCAGCGCCTGCAGCACAAGATGTCCCGCACCGTCTGGACCACCGGCGGCTGCCGCAGCTGGTACCTGACCGAGGACGGCAAGAACACCACCCTGTGGCCCGGCTCCACCGGCGCCTTCCGCCGCGCCACCCGCCGGATCGACCTGGCCGAGTACGACCTGATCAAGCGTCAGGTGCCCGCCGCCCCCGTGGAGGTCCACGCGTGAACCACTCCGATCTCGTGCTGCCCGAGCCCGCCGAGCGCCTGCGGGTCCGCTCCGCCGACGGCAGTTGGCTGAACGTCGAGGCCTTCGGCCCCGCCGGCGCCCCGACCGTCGTCCTCTCCCACGGCTGGACCTGCAACTCCGCGTTCTGGGCCCCGGTGGTCAACCGGCTGGCCACCGACCACCGGGTGATCGCCTACGACCAGCGCGGCCACGGCCGCAGCGACATACCCGCCACCCGGGACGGCTACTCCACCCGGGCCCTGGCCGACGACCTGGAGGCGGTGGTCACCCGGGTGCTGCCCGAGGGGGAGCGGGCCGTGCTGGCCGGTCACAGCATGGGCGGGATGACCATCATGGCGGCCGGCGGCCGCGGTGCGGTGGCCGCCCGGACGGCGGCGGTGCTGCTCTGCAGCACCGGCCCGAACGACCTGACCGACCTGCTGCTCCTGGTCCCGCCGGCGGTGCGCGCACCGGCCGTGCGGCGCCTGCTGCACCGTCAGGTCCTGCAGTCCCGGCTGCCGCTCGGCCCGGTCACCGGCCTCTCCAAGGCGCTGCTCAAGTACGGCACGATGGGGCCCGCCACCCCCGCCGAGCGGGTCGCCGCCTGCGCCGCCATCGTGCACACCTGCCCCACCCCGGTGCGCGCCCACTGGGCGCGGGTGCTCGGCGAACTGGACGTCCGGCCCGGCCTGACCATGATCGAGGCGCCCACCGCGATCGTGGTCGGCAGCCACGACAAGCTCACCCCGCCGGTGCACGCCCACGCCATGCGCGCCGCGCTGCGCCGGTCCGACGGCCTGACCGAACTGCCCGGCGTCGGGCACATGGCCCCCGTCGAGCGCCCCGACGAGGTCGGCGCCGAGATCCGCCGCCTCGTCACCACGTACCTGACCACTGACGTGACCCGCGAGAGGACCGACGTCGCATGACTGTTCCGCCGCTGAACGCCCAGGTCGTCGTCGTCACCGGCGCCGCCCGCGGCCTCGGTGCCCTGATGGCCCGCCGGCTGGCCGACCGCGGGGCCCGGGTGGCCCTGGTCGGCCTGGAGCCCGCCGAGCTCAAGGCCGCCGCCGAGCAGTGCGGCCCCGAGGCCACCAGCTGGGAGGCCGACGTCACCGACCTGGTCGCGCTGAGCGCCGTGGCCCAGCAGATCAAGGAGCGCTACGGCCGGATCGACACCGTGGTGGCCAACGCCGGCATCGCGATCGGCGGACCGCTGCTGGACAGCGACCCGGCCGCCTACAGCCGGGTGATCGAGGTCAACCTGCTCGGCAGCGTCACCACCGCCCGCGCCTTCCTGCCCGCGCTCACCGAGACCCGCGGCTACCTGCTGCAGATCGCCTCACTGGCCGCGATGACCCCCGCGCCGCTGATGAGCGCCTACTGCGCGAGCAAGGCGGGCGTCGAGGCCTTCGCGCACGCGCTGCGCGCCGAGGTGGCGTACCAGGGCGTCAAGGTCGGGGTCGGTTACCTCAGTTGGACCGACACCGACATGGTGCGCGGCGCCGACCAGGACGACGTGATGCGCGAGATGCGCGCCAAGCTGCCCTGGCCGGCCAACCGGACCTACCCGATCGGGCCCGCGGTGGACCGGCTGGTGGCCGGGATCGCCCGCCGCTCCGCGCACGTCTACGCCCAGGCCTGGCTGCGCGGCATGCAGCCGGTGCGCTGGATCCTGCCGCCGCTGGTCGCCGCCGTCGGCTCCCGCGAGGTGGCCCGGATGGCGCCCCGGCTGGCCGCCACCGCCGCCGCCCGGCTGCGCCCGGTGGGTGCGGGCGGGGCCGCCGACGAGGCGTCCCGGGGCAGTCGGGCCGAGCGGTAGGATCGGCCGTCGTCCCACCGTCGGCCGGTCGCTCTCCGGCGACCGGCCACCGGCCGATCGCACGCCCTCGATCGTCCGATCGCGCCCCCTGATCGTCGAAAGGCCCGCGCAGCCGATGGCCCCTCGCCTCTCCGTCGTCGTCCCGATCTACAACGTCGAGCGCTACCTCGAGGAGTGCCTCGACTCGATCGCCGCGCAGACCTTCGAGGACTTCGAGTGCGTCATGGTCGACGACGGCTCGACCGACACCAGCGCCGCCATCGCGAAGGTGTACGCCGCCAAGGACGCGCGGTTCCGGCTGGTCCAGCAGGAGAACAAGGGCCTGGGGGCGGCCCGCAACACCGGCTGGCGGCACCTGACCGAGGGCACCGAGTACCTGGCCTTCGTGGACAGCGACGACACCCTGCCGCGCGGCGCCTACCAGCTGATGATCGGCACGCTGGACAAGACCGGCTCGGACTTCGCGGCCGGCAACGTGCTGCGCTTCCGCTCCACCGGCTCCTACCAGTCCGGCGCCCACGTCAAGCCGTTCCGGCAGACCCGGCTGAAGACCCACGTCACCGAGCTACCGTCGCTGGTCACCGACCGCACCGCGTGGAACAAGGTCTACCGGCGCGACTTCTTCGACGGCGCCGGGATCCTGTACCCCGAGGGCATCCTGTACGAGGACGCCCCGGTCAGCGTGCCGCTGCACTACCTGGCCGGCGCCGTGGACGTGCTCGCCGAGCACATCTACCACTGGCGCGAGCGCGAGCTGGACGACCCGTCGATCACCCAGGGGCGCACCAACCCCAGGGGCCTGGTCGACCGGGTCCGCTCGATGGAGCTGGTCCGCGAGTGGCTGCTGGCCCGCCCCGAGCCGAAGTTCGCCGAGCACCTGCGCTCCTACGACCACAACTGCCTGGTCGAGGAGATCCCGATGTTCTTCTGGTGGGTGCCGGACGGCGACAAGGCGTACCGCGCGCTCTACCAGCAGCACGTCAGCCGGCTGCTGGAGGCGATCGGCGTCGAGCGGATCCGCGACCTGCGCACCCCGCTGCGGGTCAAGTACCAGCTGACGCTGGCGAACCGGATGGACGAGTTCGTCGCGCTGCAGCGCTTCCACCGCCTGTACCGGCGCCGGATGCGCCAGCTGCGGGCCCGGGCGGCGGCCGCGAAGGCCTGACGACCCGTCAGTGACGCGGGTCGGCGCGACCCGCTAGCGTCGCGCCATGACAACTGCTCTCATCACCGGCGCGACCGCCGGTATCGGCGCCGCCTTCGCCCGCCGCCTGGCCGGTGACGGCCATGACCTGGTGCTGGTCGCCCGCGACACCGAGCGGCTGACCGCGGCCGCCGCGGCGCTGGCCGACCGCTTCGGCGTGCGGACCGAGGTGCTCACCGCCGACCTCGCCACCGAGGCGGGGATCGGCGCGGTCGAGGAGCGGCTGCGGGACGGCGAGCGACCGATCGGGATCCTGGTCAACAACGCCGGCTTCGGCAACAAGGGCGCCTACCTGAGCGTCCCGCTGGAGCAGGAGCTGGACATGGTCAAGGTGCACATCGAGGCGGTGCTGCGGCTGACCACGGCGGCGGTGCCCGGGATGCGCGAGCGCGGCTTCGGCGGCGTGGTCAACGTGGCCTCCGTCGCGGCCTTCGTGCCGCGCGGGACCTACGGGGCGAGCAAGGCCTGGATGGTCAACTTCACCCTGGGCGCGGCACGCGACCTGGCCGGCAGCGGGGTGCGGCTGCTGGCGCTCTGCCCCGGCTTCACCCGTACCGAGTTCCACCAGCGGGCCGGCATGGGCACCAGGAACATCCCGGCCTGGGGCTGGCTCTCGGCCGAGCGCGTGGTGGACGAGGCGCTGCGCGACCTGGCCCGGGGCCGCAGCCTGTCGGTGCCGAGCAGGCGGTACAAGCTGGTGGTGGCGATCGCCCGGCTGCTGCCGGCGGGCGGGCTCGGCGGCCTCTCCTCGAAGGCGGCCCGGACATATCGGGCGGACTGACAGTGTTCTGTAGACCGAAGTGGGGAGGCTCGGAATAACGAGTGGGCGTAGCTCATTATTAGGTCAGCTAACAATGAGCTATCCTCTTCATATCGCCGTCCCCTCGGAGGTTTCATGAGGCCCGACACCATCAACTGGACACCGCCCGCCCGCGAACCGGACGAGCCGCGCCCACCCGCGCAGATGCGCCGGATCCTGGCGCTGTTCCGTCCCTATCGAGGGCGACTGGCGGTGGTCGGGCTGCTGGTCGGCGCCTCCGCCGTGGTCTCGGTGACCACCCCGTTCCTGCTGCGAGCCGTACTCGACGTGGCGATACCGCAGGGCCGCACCGGCCTGCTCAGCCTGCTCGCGCTCGGCATGATCGCGGCCGCCGTGGTCAACAGCGTCTTCAACGTGCTGCAGACGCTGATCTCCACCACCGTCGGCCAGCGGGTCATGCACGACCTGCGCACCGGCGTCTACACCCACCTGCAGCGGATGTCGCTGGCCTTCTTCACCCGGACCCGCACCGGCGAGGTGCAGTCCCGGATCGCCAACGACATCGGCGGCATGCAGTCCACCGTCACCTCCACCGCCACCTCGCTGGTCTCCAACCTGACCAGCGTGGTCGCCACCGTGGTCGCGATGGCCGCGCTGGACTGGCGGCTGACCGTGGTCTCGCTGCTGCTGCTCCCGCTCTTCGTCTGGATCAGCCGCCGGGTCGGCAACGAGCGTCGCAAGATCACCACCGAGCGGCAGCGGCAGCTGGCCCGGCTCTCCTCGGCCGTCCAGGAGTCGCTGTCGGTCAGCGGGATCCTGCTCGGCCGCACCATGGGCCGCTCCGGCTCGCTCTCCCGCGAGTTCACCGAGCAGAGCGACGAGCTGGCCGAGCTGGAGGTCCGCGCCAGCATGGCCGGGCGCTGGCGGATGAACGTGATCCAGATCGTGATGGCCGCGATGCCCGCCGTCATCTACTGGGCGGCCGGCCTGGCCGCGAGCGGCGGCGCGCCGATCGTCTCGATCGGCACCCTGGTCGCCTTCGTCACGCTCCAGCAGGCGCTCTTCCGCCCCTCCGTCCAGCTGCTCTCCACCGGCGTGGACGTGCAGACCTCGCTGGCGCTCTTCCAGCGGATCTTCGAGTACCTGGACCTGCCGGTGGAGATCGCCGAGCCCGCCGACGCGGTGCGCCTGCCCGCCGTGCACGGCGAGGTCCGGTTCGACCACGTGGACTTCGGCTACGACCCCGAGCGCCCGGCCGGCACGCTGGCCGACATCGACCTGACCGTGCCGGCGGGCAGCTCGCTGGCCCTGGTCGGCGAGACCGGCTCCGGCAAGACCTCGCTCAGCTACCTGGTGCCGCGCCTGTACGACGTGACCGGCGGCCGGGTCGCCATCGACGGCGTGGACGTGCGCGAGCTGGCCTTCGAGACGCTCTCCTCGGCGGTCGGCGTGGTCTCCCAGGAGACCTACCTGTTCCACGCCTCGGTCGCCGAGAACCTGCGCTTCGCCAAGCCCGACGCCACCGACGAGGAGCTGGTCGAGGCCGCGCGGGCGGCGCAGATCCACGACCACATCGCCGGTCTGCCGGACGGCTACGACACCCTGGTCGGCGAGCGCGGCTACCGCTTCTCCGGCGGCGAGAAGCAGCGGCTGGCGATCGCCCGGACCATCCTGCGCAATCCGCCGGTGCTGATCCTGGACGAGGCCACCAGCGCGCTGGACAACCAGACCGAGCGGGCGGTCCAGCAGGCGATCGACGCGCTGGCGGTGGGGCGCACGACGATCACCATCGCGCACCGGCTCTCCACGGTCCGGCAGGCCGACCAGATCGCGGTGCTGGACGCCGGCCGGGTGGTGGAGCTGGGTACTCACCAGGAGCTGCTCGACCGCGGCGGCCGCTACGCGGCGCTGCTGCGCCGGGAGGCACCGGGGGAGGGCGAGCCGGCGGGAGTCGAGCCGGCGGCGGTCGGGGCGGCGGGCGGCGAGCCGGTCGCCGTGGGCGCCTCGGCTCAGGCGGCCTTGGGCGACTCGTTGTAGACCTCGGCGAGTTCCTGCCCGGACAGCTCGTGGATCGCGGCCATCACCTGGTCGGTCACCTGGCGGCGGACCTTGGCCGAGCGGGCCTGGCCGTGCAGCTCGGAGAAGTCCAGCGGCTCACCGAAGCGCACCGTCACCTTGCGCAGCCGGGGCCGGCGCCTGCCCACCGGCAGGATCTCCTCGGTGCCCGCCAGCGCCACCGGCACCACCGGGACGCCCGCGGTCAGCGCCAGCCAGGCGACGCCCGTCTTGCCCCGGTAGAGCCGCCCGTCCAGTGAGCGGGTGCCCTCGGGGTAGATCCCGAAGGCGTTCTTCTCCTCCAGGATCTCCAGCGCGGCGTTCAAAGCGGCCTGGGCGAGGTGGATCTCGCCGCGCTGCACCGGGACGGCGTCGATCGCCTTGAAGAAAGCCCGGGACATCCGGCCCCTGAAGCCGGTCCCGGTGAAATATTCCGCCTTGGCCAGGAAGCTGATCGGACGTGGTGCCGTGAGCGGGATCACCACGCTGTCGATGAACGACAGGTGGTTGCTGGCCAGGATCACCCCACCCTTGCGCGGCACGTTCTCCAGGCCCTCGACGGTCGGCCGGTAGACGGCCTTGGCGAGCGGCTTGAGTACGAGCTTGGTGACGATCTTGATCATGCGGACCCTCCCCGGGCACCCGGTCCTGGACCGTCCCGGCGCCGACTGACACGTTTTCTAGAATGACCTTTCATACCATCAGCTAGGCAGGAGGACGCGGCAGGGTGAGCGGAGTCACGACGGTCCTGTTGCTCGTGGTGCTGGCCACGGCGGTCGCCACCGGGGCCCGGCACTGGAGCATCCCGGCGCCCTCGCTGCTGGTGGTGGCCGGGGTACTGGCGGGCCTGCTGCCGTTCATGCCGCGATTCCAGGTGCCGCCCGAGGTGATCAGCGTGGTGGTGCTGCCGCCGCTGCTCTACGCCTCCGCCGAGGAGATCTCCTGGCGTGAGCTGAAGGCGGTCTGGCGGCCCGTCACCCTGCTCGCCCTCGGCCTGGTGCTGGCCGGTGCCTTCACGGTCGGCGCGATAGCCGCCTGGCTCACCCCGCTGCCGTCCTCGATGGCCTTCGTGCTGGGCGCCGTGCTGGCCTCCACCGACCCGGTCGCGGTCACCGCGCTCGGGCGCAAGCTCTCGTTGCCCGCCCGGGTGCAGACCCTGGTGCAGTCCGAGAGCCTCTTCAACGACGCCACCAGCCTGGTGCTCTTCAAGGTCGCGGTCGGCCTGGCGACCACGGCCGGGGCCCTGTCGCTGCCTGCCGCCGGCGGCGAGTTCCTGCTGCTGGCCGGTGGCGGCGCGGCGGTCGGCGGCCTGCTGGCGGGCGTGATCGCGGCGATCCGGGCCCGGACCGAGGACCCGGTGCTGGAGACCGTGATCGCCCTGGTCACCCCGTACGCCGCGTACGTGGTGGCCGAGGACCTGCACACCTCGGGAGTCACCGCCGTGGTGGTCGTCGGCGTGGCGCTGGGCGCCCAGGGGCACCGGCTGACCAACGCCCGGATCCGGCTCCAGGTGCACGCGGTCTACCGCACGGTGGTCTTCATGCTGGAGAGCGTGGTCTTCGCGATCATCGGCCTGGAGCTGCCCGGGCTGCTGCACGACCTCACCGCGGCCGAGGGCGGCTGGTTCTGGCAGGCCCTGCTGATCGCCGTGGCGGTGCTGCTGATCCGGCTGATCTGGGTCTTCCCGATGGCCTGGTTCCTGCAACGGCGCCGGGCCGCGGCCGGCGGTCCCCCGGTCAACTGGCGGGTGCCGGCGGTGATGACCTGGGCCGGCACCCGCGGCGTGATGCCGCTGGCGGCGGCGCTGACCATCCCGCTGCTGGGTCCGGACGGCGCCCCGCTGCCCTATCGCGAGCTGGTCCTGGTGCTCACCACCGCCGTGGTCGCCTGCACCCTGATCGTCCAGGGCTTCACACTGGCCCCGGTGGTGCGGGCCTCCGGCATCGCGCTGGAGCCGGAGGCCACCGCGCGGGAGGAGGCGCGGGCCGCCAAGGCGGTGCTGCGGGTCGCGCTGGAGCGGTTGGAGTCGATGGTGGACGCCGAGGCGGTCCAGGAGGTGGTGGCCGAGCGGATGCGACGCGACCTGGAGGCCCGCCTCGACCACGCCCGGATGCGGCTCTCGGACGAGGAGCCGCCCGAGGACGAGGCCACCGTGCTCGACTACCGCCGGCTGCGGCGCGACCTGATCGCGCTGGAGAGCGGCGAGCTGCACCGCCTGTACGCCGACCGGCGGATCAGCGAGGCCACCCGGGCGGCCCTGCAGCACGCGCTGGACCTGGAGGAGGCGGGGTTGGGGGAGGCCTGAAACGCTCGGCCGCTCTCAGCCGCGGCTTCCGCGCAGGCTCGCCTTCAGGGTGCGCGGTAGCCGCCCCGCCCGGCGCAGTTCGTCGTAGCCCAGGCGTGCGTCGCGGGCCGCGAGCCGGTACTGCATGCCCTGCACGCCGCCCGGGTAGCGGTAGCCGGGCGGGCGGTGGGCGGCGAAGTGCGCGGCGATCCGGTGGAAGAAGTCCCGGCGCAGCTCGGCGGGGACCAGGCCGGGCGTGTCGTAGATGGTGAGCGCCTGCCGGACGGTCCGATCGAAGACCAGGCCGCGCAGGTCGGCGAGGTCGGGGCGGCGGTCCAGGAAGGCGAAGATCGCCTCGTACTGGGCGAACGCGTCGGCGTGCTTGGCGGAGGCGGTGGCGGTGATCGCACCGGGGCGGCCGCGGCGGTAGTTGTAGCAGTCGCGGTCGAGGTAGCGCAGGCGGCGGGCGGCCAGCAGGGCCGGGTAGGTGACCGAGATGTCCTCGTAGAAGCCGCGGCCGAAGGAGACGTCCAGGCCGTCCAGGTACTCGCGGTAGAAGATCTTGTTCCAGACCGAGAGCACCGTGCGCAGCAGCGCCGGGTGCTCGCGCAGGGTGGCGCCCTCGGGGCGCTCCAGCGGCGAGCCGGCCAGCAGGTGGCGCCAGGGGTTGGGCTCGGTGCTGTCGTCCGGGTAGACGTGGCTGAAGCCGGTCAACAGGACGTCCAGCTCGCCGGGTCGCTCGGCGCGCAGTTCGGTGAGGACGGCGTCCAGAGCACCCTCGGGAAGCCAGTCGTCGCTGTCCACGCACCAGAGGTAGCTGCCGCGCGCCTCGGGCAGCGCGGCGATCCGGGCGCCGCCCAGGCCCTGGTTCTCGGTGAGATGCAGCACCCGCAGGCGCGGGTCGCGGGCGGCGTAGTCGTCCAGGATCGCGCCGCAGCCGTCGGGGGAGCGGTCGTCGACCGCGATCACCTCGAAGTCCTCGCTCCGCTGGCCGGCCAGGATCGAGTCCAGGCAGCGCGGCAGGAACTGCTCCACGCCATGGACGGGGACGACGATGCTGAGGAGGGGAGGCACGTCCGTCACTCTATCGAGGCCGTGGAACGCGCCGGCACGGCGGTGAAATGCTTCCGGCATGTCACGGCACGACGCCGGACACGACGGGCGCCGGTGCCGCGCCGAAAGCGGCGACACCGGCGGCCGTTGGCGGCCTGGCCGACCCTCAGCGGCCGGCCGCCGATCCTCCACCGCCTGAAGCCGGGCCGCCGCGACATCGGGGCGGCCGGACAGTGGACCCAGGAAAGTGGTGGAAGCTCTATGTTCACCAGTCGAAACCTTGAGTGAGAATACTGTGATCCCGCCCACTCGTGCTGGCTCAGAACAGATACTGCTTGGACATAACGGGCGCGTCAATCCCCCGTGAGCATTCAGTTTCCGAAAGCTACCCGGCCTGGAGGCGCGCCGGGCGGCAGGGCTCGGCGCGTCCCGGCGCGGCTCGGGTGGGCTCGGGTGGGCGGTTCCGAAGGCTCGCTGGTCCGGCCGGTCCGGCCGGTCTGACGGTCTGACGGTCTGTCGGTCTGACGTCACGTCAGGGCACGGGTTCGACGGCCCGTCAGAAACCTCGTCGGCGCTGCGGAAGTGACGTGGACGTGGCGAATGCCGACCGGGATCGGGTGGTTTGCCCGGATCGCGGACGCTTATCGATGCTCAGTCGTGACCGAGCCAGGGGTCCCTGATGCCACGTGAGTTGTCATCACGCGATACGGTGACTGAACACCAGGACGGTTGCGTGAGGACCGTCTCTCACGGATAGTCTTCGCCTCACGGCCCTGGCGCCTCGTAGGGGTGGGAAAATCATGGAACAGATGCAAGTGCGGAACAGGCCCCGCGTGCCGGCCATTCAGTGCGGCGTGGGCACGACCGGGCGGCGCATCGAGCGCCACCTGTCCGTACTCGGCGCGCCTGCCGTCCCCGTGGTCGACACCGCGGAGGCGCTCGGCCTGATAAGAGAGCTGACGCCTCGTGGCGTGAGCCCGCATGCCGCGCCGCGCCGCA
Source organism: Kitasatospora sp. GAS1066B (assembly GCF_041262605.1). Classification (NCBI taxonomy): domain Bacteria; kingdom Bacillati; phylum Actinomycetota; class Actinomycetes; order Kitasatosporales; family Streptomycetaceae; genus Kitasatospora; species Kitasatospora sp. GAS1066B. The sequence goes on along the minus strand of NZ_JBGCCO010000025.1, from coordinate 137,307 downwards.
CCACTCGGGTGCTGCTGCTGGCCCCGCTGCGGCGGCTCAAGCGCAGTCTCTTCGGCAGCCGGGGGTAGGTCACCCGGCCGGGGCCAGGTCGCCGGGCGCCGTCGACGGGAGTTGAATCCCTGTCCCGCCGTCGGCGACCACGCTTGTCGCCGGCCCGGCCCGCGACGGAGGATGGCGCCATGGCCGACACCTTCCAGACCCGGACCTTCGAGATCACCACCGGCGACCGCGAGGTCGCCCTGGACATCACCGACCGCTGCGCGGACTTCCTGGCTGAGGTCGCGCCCGGCCGGGACGGCCTGCTCAACGTGTTCGTCCCGCATGCCACCGCCGGCGTGGCGGTGCTGGAGACCGGCGCCGGCAGCGATGACGACCTGCTCGCCGTGCTGCGCGACCTGTTGCCCGCCGACGACCGCTGGCGCCACCGCCACGGCAGTCCCGGCCACGGTCGCGACCACGTGCTGCCCGGCCTGGTCGCCCCGCACGCCACGTTGCCGGTGATCGACGGCCGGATGGCCCTCGGCATCTGGCAGTCGGTGGTGCTGATCGACACCAACCGCGACAACCCGCGCCGGACGGTGCGGCTCTCGTTCCTGGGATGATGGGTGGCATGACCGACGCCGCCGAGAGCACCGACACCTCCTACTGCGCTGCCCCGGGTGCGGCCGACGCCACCCTGATCGCCCTCGCCGCCGCCGACCCGGCCGCCGGCCCCCGCGCGGACTGCGTCCTGTGCGGCGAGCCCACCGAGTTCCCGGCGGGTACGCCGGGCAGCACCCTGTGCGCCCGCTGCGCCTGGCAGCAGGCGCAGCGCGGGGCCTGCTCGGGCTGACGGCGAGCAGCAGTCGCCGGGCGCCGTCCGCGTCATCCGCGCCGTCCGAGGCGGGCACCTCCGGCCGGTCGGGGAGTCGCGTCAGGCCGCGTCCGGCCCGGTGAGCTGCAGGGTCGAGCCGTGGCGGGACTTGCGGACCAGCAGCTGGGTCGGGATCCGCTGGCGCAGGTCGGCGACGTGGCTGACGATCCCGACCGCGCGGTCACGCTCGCGCAGCCCGTCCAGCACGTCCATCACCTCCTCCAGGGCCTGCTCGTCCAGGGTGCCGAAGCCCTCGTCGATGAAGAGGGTGTCCAGCGGCATGCCCCCCGCCTCGTCCGTCACCACGTCGGCCAGGCCCAGGGCCAGGGCCAAGGAGGCGAAGAAGCTCTCGCCGCCGGAGAGCGTGGCGGTGTCCCGTTCCGTGCCGGTCCAGGCGTCGACCACCAGCAGGGACAGGCCCGAGCGGCGGCTGCCCGGGCCCCGCTCGTCGCTGTGCACCAGGGTGTAGCGGCCGCCGGACATCCGGACCAGGCGGGCACTGGCCGCGGCCGCGACCTGCTCCAGCCGGGCGGCCAGCACGTAGGACTCCAGGCGCATCTTCAGGCGGTTGTCGCCGCTGGTACCGCCGGCCAGTTGGGCCAGCCGGCTGATCTCGCCGAAGGCCGCCAGCCGTGGGCCCAACTCGGTGGCCAGCCGGCCGAGCTGCTGCCCGAGCCCGGCCAGGGCGGTGCGCCGCTCACGGGCCTCGTGCTCGGTGGCGGCCGCACCGCGCAGCGTGGCGACGGCCTGGCGCAGCGCCTGCTGCGCACCCGGCGGGTCGGCCGGCGGCAACGCGGCGGCGGCCGCCGCCTCGGGGCGGGCCAACTCGTCCTGGACGGCGCGGCGATGGGCGGCGCGCTCGGCCAGCCGGTGGCGCAGTGCCGCCAGCTGTTCGGCGGGCAGCCCGGCCGCCGCGGCCTGATCCGGGCTCGCGAAGCCGGCGTTGCGCGCGGTCAGCGCCAACTCCCGCTCGGCCTCGCGCAGCTGGGCCGCCGCCTGCTCGGCGGCCCTGGCTGCCTGGGCGGTGCCGGCGAGGGCGTCCGCGAGCCGGCCCAGCCGCTCGGCGCGGGCCGCCACCGACGGGGCGTCGCCGCGCGCCTCGGCGACCCGCTCGGCCAGCTCGGTCCGTTCGGTGGCCAGCCGCTCCAGCCGGGCGGTCCGGGCGGCCACCCGCTCGCGGTTCTCGTGCAGTTGGGTGCTGTAGTGCTGCTGCCGGCGCTCCAGCCGCTCGCGCTCCTGCAGCAGCGCGGTCAGCTCCTCGGCGCCGCGCAGCGCGGCGCGGTGCGCGAGGGTCAGCTCGTCCAGGCGTGCGCCGATCGCGGCGACCGGCTCCTCGCCGGCGGTCGCCTCGGCCGCGGCCGCCGCGACCCGGAGCCCGGTCAGCTCCTCCTCGGCCGCCGCGGCCTCGTGCTCGGCGCGCTGCTGGGCCTCGACCGCGGCCCGCTCGTCGGCCGCGCGGACCGGTGCGGCGGTGGGGGCGGCCGGCGCCGGGTGCTCGCTCGCGCCGCAGACCGGGCAGGCCTCGCCCGCGCGCAGCCGGTCGGCCAGCTCGGCGGCCATCCCGTCCAGCCGGCGCTGCCGCAGGTCCAGGGTGTGTTCGCGGGCGGTGAGCGCGACCCGCTGCAGGCTCAGCAGGGAGCGCTCGGCGCGCTCGCCGGCCGCCCGCAGCTCGTCGCGCCGGTGGGCGGCGGCCAGGCAGTGCTCGGCCTCCTCGCGCCGGCCGCTCAGCTGCTCGGCCCGGGCGGCGGCGGCGCGCGCCGTCTCCTCGCGCAGCGCCCGGCTCTCGGCGGCCAGTTGCTGCTCGGCCAGCCAGCGCTCGGCCTCCTGGGCCAGTTCCTCGGCCTGGCGCAGCTCGGCGGCCTCGCGCCGCTGGTCCGCCGCCAGCGCGGCGCCGCGCCGCTCGTCGGCGGCCGCGGACTCCAGCCGGCCGATCGCGGCCCGCACCTCACCCTCGACCTTGGCCAGCAACTCGACGGGGGCGGCGACGGCCTGCGCCGGATCCCAGAGCGCCGCGAGCCGCTGCCGGTTCCGCTCCTCGCCCGCCCGGGCTCCCTCGTCGGCGATGGCCGCCGCGCGGCGCCCACGCAGTGCGGACTCGACCGCGAGTGCGGCCTGGGCCAGCGTCAGCCGGCGCTGCTCGGACTCCTCCTGCTCCCGGGTCGCGGCCAGCTCGGTGGCCTGGCGCAGCGCCTCGGCGTGACGCTGCTGACGGCCGGCCAGCTCCTGTTGGGCCGTCAACTCGTGCTCGGCGGCCAGCTGGCGCGCCTCGGCCCAGGTCAGTGCCGAGGCGCTGACCTGGGCCCACTCGGCGGCGTCGGTGCGCAGCAGGGCGGCCCAGCCGAGCGCCGCCTGGGTGAGCGCGCCGTCGTCGGTGCCCACCTCGCCTTCGGCGGGCAGGAACGCCGCGGCGGGGCGGGCCGCCGGACCCGCCGCCTGCTCGATCCGGCTGACCAGCTCGCGCAGCCGGCGCCGGTCGGCCTGGACCGCCGTCTCGTGGTCACGGCGCCGCTCGCCGAGCCAGGCCTCCAGCCGGCGGTAGCGCTCGGTGTCGAAGAGCTTGCCGAGCAGCTCGGCGCGCTGGGTCGCGTCGGCCTTCAGGAAGCGGGCGAAATCGCCCTGCGGCAGCAGCACCACCTGGCAGAACTGCTCCCGACTCATCCCGATCAGCCGCAGGATCTCCTCGCCGGTCTCCTGGTGCGACTTGCTGGCCGCCCGCCAGCCCGGCTCGCCCCGGTCGCCGTCCGCAGCCCACTCGCGCAGCAGGGTCTGCGCCTTCTCGACGGTCCAGCCGCTGCCGCGCTTCTTCGGGCGCGGCTGCTCGGGCAGCCGGGTGATCTCCAGGCGGCGGCCGCCCAGCGTCAGCTCCAGGGTGACCTCGGTCAGGCATTGCGGGTCGGCGTGGTCGCTGCGCACCCGGTTCGCCCGGCGGGTGCCGGGCAACTCGCCGTAGAGGGCGTAGCAGACCGCGTCGAGCACGCTGCTCTTGCCCGCGCCGGTGGCGCCCCGCAGCAGGAAGAGACCGCCGGCCGCGAGCGCGTCGAAATCCACCTCCTGGCGGCCGGCGAACGGGCCGAAGGCGGTGAGGGAGAGCCGGTGCAGTCTCATCGGGGCAGCTCCGCCCGCTGCTCCTGGTCGGTGCGGACCCGCTCGAACCCGTCGCGCAGCCAGTCGCGCTCGCGCGGTGCCAGCTCGACGCCCGGGCGGACATGGCGCACGAAGCTCTCGGCCACCTCCAGTTCGGCGCGCCCGCGCACCCGCGAGGCGTAGGAGGCCGGGCTCTGGTCGGGTGCCCGCTCGGGTTCGAAGAGCAGCTGCAGGGTGTGCGGGAACCGGCGGCGCAGCCGCTCCATCGGCTCGCTCGGGCGGGCCGGGTCGGTCAGCGTGACCTGGACCCAGGACTGCTCGTGCTCGGCCAGCTCGGGGTCGCCGAGCAGCTGCTCCAGCGGGCCGCGCAGGCAGGCCAGCGGGCGCGGCATCGGGCAGTCGATCCGCTCGGCGGCCACCGAGCCGTCGGCGGCCAGGTCGACCAGCCACATGGTCTTGCGCTGGCGGGCCTCGGAGAAGGAGTAGGCGAGCGGGGAGCCGCTGTAGCGCAGGTGCGGGGCCAGGGTCTGCGCGCCGTGCAGGTGGCCGAGCGCCGCGTAGTGCACGCCGTCGAAGACGCTCGCGGGCACGCTCGCCACGCCGCCCACCGCGATGTCCCGCTCGCTGTCGCTGGGCGCGCCGCCGGTGACGAAGGCGTGCGCCAGCACCACCGCCCTGGTGCCCGTGGGGCGGACCGCCAGATCAGCCCTGACCTGGTCCATCGCCGCTTCGAGCACGGCCGCGTGCCCGCCGCGCGGCAGGCCGAACCGCTCGCGCACCAGCAGCGGCTCCAGATACGGCAGGCCGTAGACGGCGACCTCGCCGTGCCGGTCGGCGAGCAGCACCGGGGTGGCGCAGGAGTCGGGATCGGTCCGCAGGTGGATGCCGGCCCGCTCGATCAGCCCGGCACCGACGCCCAGGCGCCGGGCCGAGTCGTGGTTGCCGCTGATGAAGACCGTCGGCACGGCGAGGTCGGCGAGCCGGTGCAGCGCCTCGTCGAAGAGCGCGACCGCCTCCAGGCCCGGCAGCGCCCGGTCGTAGACGTCGCCGGCGACCAGCACGGCATCGACGTCGTGCGCCTCGACCATGGCCACCAGGTGGTCGAGGAAGGCGCGTTGGGCGTCGTGCAGGCTCTCCCGGTGGAAGGAGCGGCCCAGATGCCAGTCGGAGGTATGCAGCAGTCGCATGGCCCCGACCCTAGCGGGGAGCCCTGACACTGATGGCCAACTCACGGATGGTCGACCGCCCCAGGGGCCCCAGGTGAGCCGGAAATGGTGACCGAGCGTCGACTGTCAGTGGCGCTCTGTATGTTCGACGGCGATCGACCGGATCACCTGGGCGGCTCCCGGAAGGGCGTGATGATCATGACGAGGACGGTGCGGGCAGTGCGGGCGGTGCCTCGCGAGCCGGCGGTGGGTGTGCTGTTCGGCCTGCCGGGGCCGTTCGGGCACGGCGGCGGGGGCGCGCAGCCGGTGGCCGTCGCCGTGGTGGCCGACCCGGTGGACTACCGGGCGCTCCGCGGGCTCGGCCTGTTCGCCGGTGGGGAGTTCGGCCGCTACCTGCGGCGGGCCGAGTGCCGGCTGCGGGCGATGACGGCGGAGGGCGTCGAGGTGCACCTGCGGGTGCTGGAGCCGACGGACTACGCGGACTTCTGCGCGGTGCGCGGCCTGGCACCGGGCGAGGCGTCGGCCCGGGTCGCGTACGCGGGCGATCCGGAGCTGGCCGGCGAGCCGTTCGTGTACCGCGGCGAGCCGCTGGCCGAGCTGCTGCCCGAGCTGGTCGAGGACCACCTGGCCCGGGTGCGGATCTCGCTGGCCCGGGAGCGGCTGCGGCAGGCGCTGGGCGGGGCGGCCGGGCCGGTGGCGCGGATCCTGGAACGGGCCGGTGTGCTGCTCCGGGCGCTGGCCGCCGGGCTGGGGGAGGGGTGCCACCGGCTCAGCCTGGTGCCGGGCGAGGGGGAGACGGCGGTGCTGGCGGCGTGCGTCGAGCGCGGGCGCTGGGCGGCCGGGCCGCGGCTGGTGGCGGCTTTCCAGACCGCGCTGGCGGCGGGGCTGGCGGCGCGCGGCGGCGGCGAGCTGCTGGCCCGCAGCGAGCGCCCGCCGGCCCGGGGGCCGACGGTGCGCGGGTGGGCGCTCGACGCCGGGCGGCTGCTGCCGCTGGACGCGGGCGGGGTGCGGGTGGCGCTGGCCCGGCTGCCGAACCGGGCGGCGGGGCCGGCGGCGGGCGGGCCGATCCGGGTGCGGCCCGGGTTCCCGCTGCCGGGCGCTTCGTGGAGCGGGAATGAGCCGTGGGCGTGAGCTGATCAGCGGCTCCTGGTGGCGCGCCGGCGTGCCCCGAGCGGGTGTGAGGACTGTTCATCGCCCTCCTGTTCGGGGAAGATCAACAGGTCGGACCCCGCGCGAACCCCGATCCCGCGCCGGAGTGCCGACCACCGCAGCTGACCAGCCGGCCCGACGGGCCCGACACCGGAGGGGGAGCTATGCAGCGGATCGAGTACAGCGCGGAGATCGCCGAGCTGCTGGGTCTCATCCGGCGTCGCCCCGCCGCCGGCTGGCCCTGGCGCCCGGGTGAGGCGGTGCCGGAGTGGCTGCCGGTCAAGCAGTCCTGGGGCTGGCTCTTCGCGCCCGACGGGCGGGTGTTGACCCTGGTCAACCCCAAGGACGGCATCGTCAGCCTGCCCGGCGGTTCGCTGGAGGCGGAGGACGCCGGCGACCCCGGGGCGGCGCTGGCCCGGGAGGCGGCCGAGGAGGCGCAGGCGGTGATCGGTCCCGCGCACTACCTGGGCTACCTGTACGACCGGGTCGGCTCGGCGAACGGCGGCCATGAGTGCGCCCGGGTCCGGATGGCCGCCGCGCTGCGCGAGGTGGGCCCGAGCCTGCCGGATCCGGCGTCCGGGCGGCACTACCGGCGGCTGCTGGTGGCCCCGGGTCTGGCCGTCGAACTGCTCGGCTGGGGTGCCCCGGGGTTGCGGCAGGCGCGCGCCGCGGTGCAGGTGGCGGTGAGCCGGCTCGGCGTGCCGGAGTCCGCCAACGAGGTGATCGAGGAGCTGCCGGTGACGGGGTGTGAGGTCTTTCCCGCAGCCGGCTGACGCGTCGCCACCAGCTGACGCCAGGGCGCCGTGGTGTGCGTGTGGTGTGCGTGTGGTGGCCGTGGTGCGCCGATCGGTCCGGCGACAGGTGCGGCGAGGCGTGCGGTTTTCCGGTGAGTCGCCACGCACGGTCGGTTAGGGTCGGTGACCATCTGATGGCCATTCGAGGGGGGGACGTTCACATGCCTGGGCCGAACGGCGGTCTCATCCATCACGTCGAACTCTGGGTCGACGACCTGGCGGCGGCCGAGGGGCAGTGGGCACCAGTGATGCTCGCGCTCGGCTGTGCGCCGTTCCAGAGCTGGGAGGCCGGCCGCAGTTGGCGACTGGGTGACTCCTACCTGGTGCTGGAGCAGTCACCGGCGCTGCGCCCCGGCGGGCACGACCGCTTGCGCGCCGGGCTCAACCATCTGGCGGTGCACGGCTCACGCTCGGCCGTGGGCGCCGCGCTCGCCGCCGGCTGGACGCTGCGGGTGGACACCGGCGAGACCGTGCACCTGGTGGACCGTCAAGGATTTGAACTCGAAGTGGTCTGCGCGTAAAGGTTCCTGGCTCGTCCACACGATCGGCACACGGGCGGCGGGCGGCCGGCGTATTTCCGGCGTATTTCGAGCCCGCCTCAAGCCTCGCTCCGGAAATTCGACGCAGAACCGACATCGCGGCCAACTTCAGCTCCCTGAACGAGAATTCCCGTCAACATATTTGGCATGGGCACTTCCCGAGACTCGGCGTCACTGGTACCACGGAGTAACCCGCGTCACGCTCCCGCTTCGATGGAGGTGCAATGCGTCCCATCCGTGCTGTCTCCGGCGGCGTCATGGCTCTGCTGCTCGCCGTGGCCACCCTCTTTCTCGCCTCACCCGCCAACGCGGCGTCGGTCAACTACGTCGCCCTCGGTGATTCCTACGCGGCCGGCGTAGGCGCCGGAAACTACGACAGCTCCAGCGGCAACTGCAGCCGCAGCTACAACGCCTTCCCCGAGCTGTGGAGCTCGGCCAACAGCCCGGCCAGTTTCAGCTTCGTCGCCTGCTCCGGCGCGAAGACGGGTGACGTGCTGAACAGCCAGCTCTCGGCGGTGAACTCCAGCACCACGCTGATCAGCATCACCATCGGCGGCAACGACGCCGGATTCGCCAGCACCATGGAGACCTGCGTGCTCCAAGGCACCAGCGCCTGCCTGAGCTCGGTCGCCACCGACGAGTCCTACGCCGACAACACCCTGCCCGGCCAGCTCGGCCAGGTGTACTCGGCGATCAGAGCCAAGGCGCCGAACGCCCATGTCGTGGTGCTCGGCTACCCGCACCTCTACGAGGTCCCCGGGAGCTGCTGGTTCGGCATCAGCGACACCTCGCGCACCGCGATCAACGGTGCCGCCGACACCCTCGACACGGTGATCAACAAGGCAGCGGCCAACGCCGGCTTCACCTTCGCGGACGTCCGCAGCGCCTTCAGCGGCCACGAGATCTGCAGCAACGACGAGTGGCTGCACAGCACCACGTTGCCCATCGACGAGAGCTACCACCCCACCGCCGACGGCCAGTCGCTCGGCTACCTGCCGGTCTTCGAGAACGCCGCCTGACCGGCAGCCCTCCGACAGCCCTCGGACCGGCGCAACCCTGAGAACGGCGCAACCATGAGAACGGCGACCGCCCGGGTGCTCTCTCGCCCGGGCGGTCGCCGTTCATGAGCCGAGGTCAGACCCTCGTCAGCACGGACCGTCGTCGGCCCAGACCCCGTACTGCCCGCTGGCGGTCGGGACCTCGTTCTGCGTCCACCACTTGGCGTGGTAGTCGTGCCCGTTGTACGAGACCTTGTCGCCGTTGGTGTACGTGCTGCTCGCGCTCCAGGCCGGCAGGGTGCAGATCCCCGGGCTCGCGCTGGTGGGCGGCGCGCTGGTCGGCGGCGTGGTGGGCGGGGTGGCCCCGGCGAACTGCACGGTGTACTTGGTGAAGTCCCAGGGGTTCTGCACCACACCGGAGCAGGAGCCGGACAGCCCGGGGTCGACCACCGGCGTGCACTGCCGGTCCCGGTTGACCGACCAGAAGGTGTAGCGGGCCAGCCCGTTGGCGGTCGCGAAGTTCAACACGGTCTGGAAGTCCGCCTGGCTGAAGTACTCGGCCGCGTCGGTGCGCCCGTTCATCATCGAGACGCCTTCGTGGGCGTAGGCGGTCGCCGCGCTCCAGCCGAAGGTGGTCTGCAGGATGCTGTTGAACGAGGTCAGCGCGGCGACCTGGGCGGCGCCGCCGTTGAACCCGCCGTCGAACGGCATGATCGAGTAGTTGTTCGGCGTGAAGCCCTGCGACTTGGCCTCGTTCAGCATCTGGGTGCCGAACCAGCCGGTGCCGGCGGTGGTGCCGGCCGTGGTGATCGAGATGTAGATCCCGGGGTTGTTCGCCTGCAGGATCTTCGCCGCGCCGATCTCGTTGTGGATCGCCGCGCTGTTCTCGTACTCCGGCTCCTCGAGGTCGAAGTCGATCGCGTGCAGCCCGTACTTGGTGATCACCTTCTGCTCGGCGGCGGCGGTGGCCTCCGGCGTGCCGCAGCCCTGGCCGAGCTTGTTGCCGCCGTAGCCGCCGAAGGAGACCGAGACGTCGCCGCCCTTGGCCCGGATCTGCTGGATCACGGCCGGGATCGTGGTGTCGGTGTCGATCGAGGAGGTGCCGCCCCAGGCGGGGTTGCAGCCGCCGGAGTCGAGCATGAAGGCCAGCTGGAAGGCCTTCTGGCCGCTGGCGTCCATCACCGCGCCGGCGTCCGGCGCGCTGTTGTCCTCTGGCATCAGATACGGCGCGGAGGCGTACCAGTTGCTGGTCAGCGCGCCGCCGGCAGCGGTCGGGGCGACGGAGGAGGCGAGCGCGGAGCCGCCGCCGGCCAGCGCGGCGAGCGTGCCCGCCAGCAGGCCCAGGGTGGCCAGACCGGTGGTGACGGCGGTGGTGCGGCGTCTGCGGTGCCGCCCTGCTGTGTCGGTCGAGGGGGCGGTCGGGGTGGCGGGAGCGGCGGGTAGCTGGGCGCGTTCCATCGGAACCTCTCCAGGAAATGGCAGTGGGGGACCCGGCCCGCGCACGGTGTGGGGGAGCGCGGGGGCGGGGTGTCGTACGGACCTGCCAATAAAGTGGACTAGACCAACTGGGAGGTCAAGGGTTCGGCCCTGACTTAAGACGGACTTGAGGCGAGGACGGACTTGGGGCGGCGGCGCCGCGCGAGCTCCGGTGGCGTCCCGTCAGGGGGTGTAGAGCGCCTCGATGTCGGCCGCGTACCACTCGGCGATCACCTGCCGGCGCAGCTTGAGCGAGGGCGTCAGCAGCCCCTGCTCGACGGTGAAGCCGCCCGGCAGCAGCCGGAACGCGCGGATCGACTCGGCCCGCGAGACGGCGGTGTTGGCGCCCGCCACCGCGCGCTGGATCTCCGCGTGCAGCTCCGGGTCGGCCAGCGCCGTCAACTCGTCGGCCGGTGCCCGCCGGTGCGACAGGTGCCAGTGCTCCAGCGCCCGCGGGTCCAGGGTGATCAGCGCCGCCACGTACGGGCGGTTGTCACCCACCACCACGCAGTGCGCCACCAGCGGATGCGCCTGGACCCGGTCCTCCAACGCCGCCGGCGCCAGGTTCTTGCCGCTGCTGGTGACGATCACGTCCTTCTTGCGCCCGGTGATGGTCAGATAGCCGTCGTCGTCCAGCGAGCCCAGGTCACCGGTGGCCAGCCAGCCCTCGCGCAGCGCATCGGCGGTGCAGAGCGGATGGTTGAGGTAGCCGCCGAAGACGCCGCCGCCGCGCACCCAGACCTCGCCGTCGTCCGCGATCGCCACCTGCGCGCCCGGGATCGGCTTGCCGACCGTGCCGAACTTGGGGCAGCCGGGCGGGTTGGCGGTGATCGCCGCGGTGGTCTCGGTCAGCCCGTAGCCCTCGTACACGGTCATCCCGGCGCCCGCGAAGAAGAGGCCCAGCTCGCGGCGGAGCGTCGAGCCGCCGCACATCACGCTGCGCACCCGCCCGCCCAGCGCGCCCCGGATCTTCTGGTAGACCAGCCGGTCGAAGGCGAGGTGGCGCATCCGCAACGCGGGCCCCGGGCCGCCCCCGTGGCCCAGGCCCTTCCGCTCGGCGGCCCGGGCCCAGCGCAGCGCGGTCTCCTCCGCCTGGCCGAACAGCTCGCCGCGTCCTTCGCTCTCGGCCTTGCGCCGCGCGGAGTCGTAGAGCTTCTCGAAGACATAGGGGACGGTGAGCAGGAAGGTCGGCTGGTACGAGGCCAGCGCGGGCAGCAGCACCTCGGCGCCGAGTTCGGACTGGTGCCCGAGCCGGATCCCGCCGCGCAGCGCGGCCACCTGCACCACCCGGGCGTAGACATGGGCCAGCGGCAGGAAGAGCAGGGTGGCCGCCTGCTCATCGGCCCGGTCGCTGAAGACCGGTCCCCAGCACGCCAGCAGGTTGTCCGCCTCGGCGGTGAAGTTGGCGTGGCTGATCAGGCAGCCCTTGGGGCGTCCGGTGGTGCCGGAGGTGTAGATCACGGTGGCGATCGACTCGGCGGTGACCGCGGCGCGCTGACGGTGCACCAGGCTCTCCGGCACCGCGGCGCCCTCGGTGGTCAGCGTGCGCACGCAGCCCTGGTCGAGCTGCCAGATCCCGGTCAGTTGGGGCAGCGCGTCGCAGACCGCTCCGACGGTCATCGCGTGGTCCTCGTTCTCCACCACGCAGGCCACCGCGTCCGTCTCGGCCAGGATCCAGCGCACCTGCTCGGGGGCGGCGGTCGGGTAGACCGGCACCGGGATCGCGCCGATCGACCAGAGCGCGTAGTCGAAGAGCGTCCACTCGTAGCGGGTCCTGGACATCAGCGCGACCCGGTCGCCGAACCGCACGCCGCGGGCCAGCAGACCCTTGGCCAAGCCCAGCACCTGGTCCCGGAAGGCGGCCGCGGTGACCGGCACCCAGCGCTCGGAGCCGCCCGCCCAGCGGGACAACTGCACGAGTGCGGGGGTGAGTTCGGCCGTCTCGTAAACCGAGTCGGCGAGCCCGCCGGCCGCGGGCTGTGCCAGCGGTGGGGTGCTCAGCTCGCGCAGCATCCAACCGGCCCTCTCCGGCCCCGCTGCCGACCACGCTCCGTGGCCCGTGCGGAGACCGGCGGTGATCTCCAGGGGCTCGGTAGCGACCGTAGCGGATCGTCGCGGCGCTGCCCAGAGCCGGGCCGGGTCGGATGGGTTCGCACGCGTCCGCTGGTCGGGCTGCCGGCTGTCTGAAAGTCAGGAGAGAACTGCCTGGGAGCACCGTGGGAGCGCGGCGGGAGCAGAGTGGGAGCGCGATGGGAGCGCGCTGGGAGAGACATCATCAGCGGTCGCCCGTGCCAGCCGACATGTGCCTGCCAATGCTGGATCATGCGTCTGCCAACAACGGATCAGAAACCCGTGAACAACAGATCAGGATCGATCTCCAAGACCCGTCGAACCAGTCAGGATCGAGTAGTAAGCTCGCGCAGACTCCCACCCGGGCACACCCGACCGAGGACTCCATGCGTCTGCGCAGCAGCTCGATCCGCGCGAAGATCATCGCGCTGCTCCTCGTGCCCATCGTGGCGCTTGTGAGCCTCTGGGCCTATGCCACCCTGGTCACCACCAGCGACTTCTGGAACCAGCTGAACGTGGCCTCGACCTACAAGGCCTTCGGCGCCCCGGTCGACCAGGTGGTCCGCGATCTGCAGGGCGAGCGTCGCACCGCGGTGGTGCTGCTGGCCCGACCGCAGGCCTCGGACGTGCAGAGCGACTACCTGAACGCGCAGAAGGCCACCGACCAGGACCTGGCGGCGCTGCGGCAGAAGGCGACCGGCGCCGGCTCCGGCCGGCTGAACGGCAGCGAACGGGCCCGGCTGCAGGACCTGCTGAACGCTGCGAGCCAGCTGACCCTGTTGCGCGGCCAGGTCGGGCAGCAGTCGATCAGTTGGGGCTTCGCGATCACCCAGTACAGCGGACTGATCCAGCCCGCGTTCGACTTCCGGGCCGCGTTCGTCAGCCAGCAGAGCGGCCAACTGCCGCGCCAGGGAACGATCCTGATCGAGCTGACCCGGGCCAGGGAGTACCTCTCGCAGCAGGACGCGGCGATGGAGGGCCTGCTCGGCACCCAGAACCCGATCCTGCTGCAGGAGCAGGCCGTGCTCGACCCGATGCACGACCAGCAGGCGCTCTTCCAGGTCTACATCGGCGAGTTGGACCAGCCCGACCAGGGCGACTACCTGGCGCTGCAGGGCGGCGACGACTGGCGGGCGCTGGACCTGGCCGACCGCGAGTTCCAGAGCGCCAGCGAACCTGCCGACGCGGTGGCCAGCATCAGCGAGCCGGCCTGGCGGACGACCGCCGACCACATCCTCGACGACCTCGCCCAGGAGAACAGCAAGCTGGCCGACTCGCTCGGCACCCGCGCCACCGCCTATGCGATGGGCCTGCTCTGGCGCGGTGCGATCGCCGGTGTGGTCGGCCTGCTGGCGATCGCGCTCTCGGTGGTGGTCTCGCTGCGGATCGGCCGCGGGCTGGCCCGGGAGCTGATCGGACTGCGCAACGCCGCACACGAACTGGCCGCTGTCCGGCTGCCTTCGGTGATGCTGCGACTGCGCGACGGACAACCGGTGGACATCGCCGCCGAGGCACCCGACCTGCAGTTCGGCGACGCGGAGATCGGGCAGGTCGGCCGGGCCTTCAACCAGGTGCAGCGCACCGCGGTGCGGGCCGCGGTGGAACAGGCCGAACTGCGGCGCGGCGTCTCGGCCGTCTTCGTCAACCTGGCCCGGCGCAGCCAGGTGCTGCTGCACCGCCAGCTGACCCTGCTCGACACCATGGAGCGGCGCACCGAGGATCCGGCGGAGCTGGAGGACCTGTTCAAGCTCGACCACCTGACCACCCGCATGCGGCGGCACGCCGAGGGCCTGATCATCCTCTCCGGCGGCTCGCCCGGGCGGGCCTGGCGCAAGCCGGTGCGGATGGTCGACGTGGTGCGCGCGGCGGTCGGCGAGGTGGAGGACTACGCGCGGGTCATCGTGCGGCCGTTCCCCAGCACCGGGCTGCTCGGCAGCGCGGTCGCCGACGTCACCCACCTGATCGCCGAACTGGTCGAGAACGCCGCGGTGTTCTCGCCGCCGCAGACCCAGGTGACGGTGCAGGGCGAGGTGGTGGCGCACGGCTTCGCGCTGGAGATAGACGACCGCGGACTCGGGCTGAGCGAGCCCGCGCTGGTGGAGATCAACCAGCGCCTGGAGGTCGAGCAGGCCTTCGACCTGACGGACACCGACCGGCTCGGGCTCTTCGTGGTCAGCCGGTTGGCCCGGCGGCACGGGATCCGGGTGAGCCTGCGGGCCTCGCCCTACGGTGGGACCACGGCCGTGGTGCTGATACCCAGGGAGCTGCTGGCGGAGGTGCCGGGCGGCGCGCTGCTGTCCGGCGGTGCTCCGGCGGGCGGCGCCTCCGATGGAGTGTCAGCGGGCGGCGGGTCCGGTGCCGGGTCCGGTGGCCTGTCGGGCGGTAGTGCCGGGGGCGCCTCGGCCGTGCCGAGGCAGCGCGATCTGGTGGCCGTGGCGGGCGGCGTGACGTCGCGTGCCGGCGAGCCCAAGCGCGGGGTGCAGCAGCGTGCGGTCACCGGGCCGCAGCCGGCCGGCGCCGAGCCCGCGCGGACGCCTGGCGGACTGCCGCGGCGCCGGGCGTCCGGCGGGCCTGTCCTGGTGCCCGCGTCCGGGGGCACGGGGCGGCACCGGCGCCAGGACACGGCGCCCGACCTCCCCGGAGCTGACGATGCGTCAGCAGACGTGCTGCCACAGCAGTCCGAACCGGCCGCCGGCGGACTGCTGCCGCGCCGGGTCCGGCAGGCCAATCTCGCACCGCAGTTGAAGGAGGCCGCCGCACGCGAGGCGGACCGGTCGGCCGACCGCGCGGGCGACCCGCAGGCCGCGCGCGAGCGTTCGCCCGAGGAGGCGCGGGCCACCTTCAGCTCCTTCCAGCGCGGCTTCAGCCGGGGGCGGGCCACGCCCTCGGCCGCAGCGCCCCCGCCCGCCGGCTCCCGGCCCGCCGCACCCGCGGTGCCGTCGCCGGGCACCCCCGGATCGGTCGCAGTGCCGCCGTTCGACCGGCGGCCACCCCTCCCGGACGCCCGCCGCGCGCTGGCGGCGTCCCCCGTACCTCCGGCCCTGCCGGCTGCTCCACGCCCAGCACCACCCGCACCAGCGGAAGGACCTGATCGATGACCGCAATGACCCAGCCGTCCGGCGACCTCAACTGGCTTCTGGATGACCTGGTGGGGCGGGTTGCGTCGCTGCGGCACGCCGTCATCCTCTCCAGCGACGGCTTGGCCACCGGAGCGTCGCAGGGACTGGACCGGGAGGACGCCGAGCATCTGGCCGCCGTCGCCGCCGGGTTCCACAGCCTGGCCAAGGGAGCCGGCCGGCACTTCGACGTCGGCGGGGTGCGGCAGACCATGGTCGAGCTGGACGAGGCGTTCCTCTTCATCACCGCCGCCGGTGACGGCAGTTGCCTGGCCGTGCTGAGCGACGCGGACTCCGACATCGGCCAGATCGCCTACGAGATGGCCCTGTTGGTCAAGCGGGTCGGGGAGCACCTCGCCGCCGAGCCCCGGCATCCGGCCGGATGATCGGGCAGCCACCGGATCGCGATCCGACCGGGCCCGCCGAGGCCGCCGACCTCGACGAACTCGCCGAACTCTCCGACCAGGAGCAGTGGTTCGACGACGAGGCGGGCCCGGTGGTGCGGCTCTTCTCGATGACCAGGGGTCGGACCAGACCGGCCGGCGAGGAGTTCTTCGACCTGATCTCGATGATCTCGCTCGCCGACCCGGCCGACCGTGCGGAACGCGAGCCCCTCCAGCCCGAGCCGGTGCTGGACCCGGAACACCACGCGATCCTGGACCTCTGTGCCCAGGGAACGCTCTCGGTGGCCGAGCTCGGCTCGTACACCGACCTGCCGGTCAGCATCGTCCGGGTGCTGCTCGGGGACCTGCACGATGCCGGGCTGATCGGCGTCACCCGCCCCGTTCCGCTCGCCGAACTGCCGGACGAGCGCCTGCTTCTCGAAGTGATCAATGGCCTCCGAGCACTCTAGAGCCTCTGATGGATCATCAGGCTCGGTTCCCTGGCGCACTGCTGACGGTGCGCCGACCGTCGCACTGAAGATCCTGGTGGCCGGCGGCTTCGGGGTCGGCAAGACCACCCTGGTCGGCGCGGTCAGCGAGATCCGCCCGCTGCGCACCGAGGAGCGGCTGAGCGAACTGGGCCGCCCGGTGGACGACACCAGCGCCGTGGTCGCCAAGCGCACCACCACGGTGGCGATGGACTTCGGGCGGCTCGACCTGCGCCCGGGCCTCGCCCTCTACCTCTTCGGCACCCCGGGCCAGGACCGGTTCTGGTTCGTCTGGGACGAGCTGGCCCGTGGCGCTCTCGGCGCGGTGGTGCTGGCCGACACCCGCCGACTGGCCGACTGCTTCCCGTCGGTGGACTTCTTCGAGCAGCGCGGCATCCCGTTCGTGATCGCGGTGAACTGCTTCGAGGGCACCCAGGTCTTCGCGGTGGACGACGTCCGGGCCGCGCTCGACCTCGACTCCGGTGTGCCGGTGGTGCTCTGCGATGCCAGGCAGCGCGAGGACGGCAAGGAGGTGCTGATCCAGCTGGTGCGCCATGCGGCCGACCGCCGTTGACGGTGCGTTCGAGGGCGCGCTGCTGGACGCCCGCCGCCCGGGCCGCCGCGCGCACCGTCGCCCGCGCCGTCGTCTCAGCATCGCGTCCGAATATCGGAACGGTGCTTGCCCTGGAGCCGGTCGGCATGGAAGCCTCTGGGTCAGCACGCCGCGCCGCATCCAACGCGTCCGGCGGGATCACCCGGGGGAGGGCAGCACCATGACGGCGGAGCGTTCATCTGTCGCACGACAGCCGGTGCACCGCCGTGCCCAGGGGATCTGCTTCACTGGCGGCATGCACGCCACCGTGGACAGCAGCCGAGGCCGTCAGGACCTCGAGCCGTTCTGGCCGTCCCGGCAGCCGCACCTCTTCGACCAGACCTGTCCGGGTTGGCCTCGCGCGTCCCGGCTCGCCCACCGCTGACCCCAGGTCCTACGACCTCCGGTCAGCTACGGGCTGCGGAGTCCGGTCCGACGCGCAGACGACGTCCACCCATCGTTCTGTGCGAAAGAGCTGCCTCATGCCTTCCTCCTCCTCGGCCACCCTGACCGCTCCCGCCGCCACCCCGCACCTGCGCGCCGTCCGCTCGGTCACTGCCGCGCCGACCACCGCCGAACGTCGGCACCCGGCGGCGGCCGGGCCGGCTGCACCAGCCGCACCGATCCTGCCGACCTTGCTGCCGATCGGTCATGCCCAGCTGACCGGGCAGCCGGGCGTGACTCCCGAACTGCTCGGCGTCCTGCCGCAGGGTGCCACCGTGGTCGCCTCGCTTCCGCACTCCGCCCTGCCGCAGGCCCTGCTCGCGCAGTACGGGGCTCAGCTGGGCACACCGGGCGGGGCGGCCCCAGCGATGGTGGGCTACCTGGTGCTGGTACCGGCTGAACTGGCGCCTGCCATGGCCGACGCGACGCCCACCGCTCCGATCGCGCTCGCCGCCCCGGAGCGCGGAGGCCGTCCGGCCCCGCGTGGGCTCAGCGTCGACCTGGACCGGCGCAGCGCCCACGTCGACGGCAAGCTGCTCGATCTCACCTACCTGGAGTTCGAGTTGCTCGCCCACCTGACCCAGTACCCGCAGCGCGTGCACACCCGCGACCACCTGGTCTCCGCCGTCTGGGGCTACGGCCACGTCGGCGACGGCCGGACGGTGGACGTTCATGTCGCCCGCCTGCGCCGCAAGTTGGGGGTCGGGCACCGGGACAGCATCGTCACCGTGCGGCGGGTCGGCTACAAGTACACGCCGATCAACCAGTTCTGACGTTCAGTCGTGCCGCAGTGCCGCAGTGCTGCCGGCCTTGCGGAGCCGAACTCGGCAGCACTGCGACTCAGTGGTTCAGCGGTTCAGTGGTTCAGTTACTCAGCCGGTCGATCTCGGCCAGTTCCTCGGCGCTCAGCGGTCCGGCCGCCAACGCGTCGAGGTTCTGGTCGAGCTGGGCCACGCTGCTGGCGCCGATGATCACCGAGACCACCCGGGGGTCACGCAGCACCCAGCTCAGCGCGAGCTGGGCCAGGCTCTGCCCGCGCTGCTGGGCGAGCTTGTCCAGGGCCCGCAGCTGCTCCAGCTTGGCCGGGGTCAGCGCCTCCTCCTTGAGGAAGTGCCCGACCGACATCCGGGAGCCGGCCGGCACCTCGCCGCTGAGATAGCGGTCCGTCAGCAGACCCTGAGCGAGCGGGGAGTAGGCGATCAGGCTGGTCTGGGTGTCGCCCACCGCGTCCAGCACGCCGTCCTCGACCCAGCGGTCCAGGATCGAGTAGCGGGACTGGTTGAGCAGCGCCGGAGCGCCCAGCTCGCGCAGGATCGCCACCGCCTCCCGGTGCTGCTCGGCCGGGTAGTTGGAGATCGCCGCGTAGAGCGCCTTGCCCTGCTGGACGGCCGAGGCGAGGGCGCCCATGGTCTCCTCCAGGGGCGTGTCGGGGTCGTAGCGGTGCGAGTAGAAGACGTCCACGTAGTCCAGGCCCATCCGGGCCAGCGACTGGTCCAGGCTGGCCAGCAGGTACTTGCGGCTGCCGCCGTCCCCGTAGGGGCCCGGCCACATGTCGAACCCGGCCTTGGAGGCGATGAACAGCTCGTCGCGGTACGGGCGGAAGTCCTGGGCGAACAGGGTGCCGAAGTTCCGCTCCGCCGAGCCGTACGGCGGGCCGTAGTTGTTGGCCAGGTCGAAGTGGTTGACGCCCCGGTCGAAGGCACGGCGCAGCACGGCGCGCTGCACCTCCAGCGGCTGGGTGTCGCCGAAGTTGTGCCACAGCCCGAGCGAGACGGCGGGCAGCTGCACGCCGCTGCGCCCGGCGCGGCGGTAGGTCATCGAGGTGTAGCGGGAGTCGACCGCGAGGTAGCTCATAGCGGCATCCTGCCAGGCCGTGCCAGGTACCGGGAGCGGCGCCACGGCCCTGTCGCACGCCGGCGTCATCATCGCGGACTCCCGGGAAGGCGGTGCCGGTGAGGACGTGGCGCCGCACGATGCTCCTTCGTCTCGTCGGTGCCGGATCAGATCGCCACCCGCAGCGGCCGGATCCTGGTGGCGACCACGTTGGTGGCGCCCTGGTTGCGTTCGACATGGCCGTGGATGAGCAGCCCGGCCCGGTCGAGGGCGGTGCGACGCTGGGGCTCCCAGACCGGGCGGTTGCAGACCACGTTGATCAGACCGGTCTCGTCCTCCAGGCTGAGGAAGAGCACCCCGCCCGCCGTGGGCGGTCGCTGACGATGCGTCACCAGTCCGCCGACCAGGACCGGGCTGCCGTGGGCCAGCGCGGGCAGGTCGACCGCGCAGGTGGCGCCGATATGGGTCAGGTCGGGGCGGACGTGCTCGACCGGGTGGCTGGTGGCGGAGGATCCGGTGGCCCACAGGTCGGCGATGGTCTCCTCGACGGGTGTCATCGCCGGGAGTTCGGGCGCGACCGTCCCCGGAGTGGTGCCGGGCAGCAGGCCCTTGTCGCCACCGAGGGCCAGGGCGCCAGCCGACCACAGGGCCTGACGCCTGGTCAACCCGAAGCAGCGGAACGCCCCTGCGGTGGCCAGCGCCTCCAGGACCGGAGCCGACAGGGCGGTGCGGTGCGCGAAGTCCTCCAGCCCCCGGTACGGTTGCCCGGCGGCCACCGCCTGCGCCTGCTCCTCGCCGAGACCGCGCACGGTGGCCAGCCCGAGCCGGATCGCCGGGTCGTCCCGAGATCCCTCCAGGGTCGGGCCCGCCGCGCTGAGGTTGACGTCCACCGGGTGCACCGTCACGCCGTGCCGACGGGCGTCCGTGATCAGGCTGAGCGGCGAGTAGAAGCCCATCGGCTGGTTCGCCAGCAGTGCGCAGGTGAAGGCCGCCGGGTAGTGGTACTTCAACCAGGCGCTGGCATACACCAGGTAGGCGAAGCTGATCGAATGGCTCTCCGGGAAGCCGTAGTTGGAGAAGGCCTCGATCTTGGTGAAGATGTCCTCGGCGATCTGTGACGGGATGCCGCGTTCCGCCATCCCGTCCAGCAGCCGCTGGCGCAGCTCGGCCACCCGCTGGTGCGAGCGCTTGGCGCCCATCGCCTGGCGCAGCCGGTCGGCCTCGGCGCCGGTGAACCCCGCGCAGTCGATGGCCAGTTGCATCATCTGCTCCTGGAACAGCGGGACTCCGAGGGTCTTGTCCAGGGCCCGTTTCATCAGCGGGTGCGGGCAGTCGGCCTTCTCCTGCCCGGCCCGGCGGCGCAGGTAGGGGTGGACCGAGCCGCCCTGGATCGGACCGGGCCGGATCAGGGCGACCTCCACCACCAGGTCGTAGAACTCGGTCGGCTTCAGCCTCGGCAGGGTGGACATCTGGGCCCGCGACTCGACCTGGAACACCCCGACGGTGTCGGCCCGGCAGAGCATCCGGTAGACCTTCTCGTCCTCCTTCGGGATGCTGTCGAGGTCGAGTCGGCGACCGTGGTGCTCGGCCACCAGGGTGCAGGCGTCGTGCAGGGCGGAGAGCATGCCGAGCCCCAGCAGGTCGATCTTGACCAGGCCCGCACCGGCCGTCGACTCCTTGTCCCACTGCAGCACCGAACGGCCCGGCATCCGGGCCCACTCGGTCGGGCAGATCTGGCCGATCGGCTGTCCGGTCAGCACCATGCCGCCCGAGTGGATGCCCAAGTGGCGTGGGAGTCCGCTGAGTTGGTTCCCCAGATCGAGCACGTCGGCCGGGATCACGGCGTCCGCGCCGGGGGCGGAGTGGAAGTCGACCTGCCGGGAGAAAGCGTTCACCTGGTCCATCGGGTAGCCGAGCACCCGCGCCGCGTCGCGCAGCGCGAGCCGCGGGCGGTAGGTGATCACGTTGGCCACCTGGGCGGCGTGCGCGCGGCCGTAGCGCTGGTAGACGTACTGGATCACCTCCTCGCGGCGCCGGTGCTCGATGTCCAGGTCGATGTCGGGCGGGCCGTCCCGCTCCATGCTGAGGAAGCGTTCGAAGAGCAGCCCGTAGTGGATCGGGTCGACGGCGGTGATGCCGAGCGCGTAGCAGACCGCCGAGTTGGCGGCCGAACCGCGCCCCTGGCACCAGATGTCCTGCTTGTGGCAGAACTCCACCAGGTCGTGGACGATCAGGAAGTAGCCCGCCAGGTCCCGCTGGCGGATCACGTCGAGTTCCCTGGCCAGCTGAGCCTGAGCCGCCTGGTGGCCCGGGCCGAAGCGGCGCTCCGCGCCCTGGAGCGTCAGTTCGCGCAGGCGGCTGAACCCGGTGTGCCCGTCCGGTACCGGGAAGACCGGCAACTCCGGCTTCAAGGTGGTGAATTCGAAGGAGCAGGCGCGGCCGAGTTCGGCGGTGGCCGCCCGCACCCCGGGGAACCGGGCCAGCCGGGCCGCCATCTCGGCCCCCGAGCGCAGGTGCGCGGTGCCCGCCGCCCTGGTCCACCCGGCGGCCTGGGAAAGCGTCTTCCGGGCCTGCAGTGCGGCCAGCCCCTGCGCCAGCCGCCCCTGGGCGGGGGAGGCGTGGTGCACGTTGTTGGAGGCGACCACCGCGAGGCCGGCCCGGGCGGCCAGTGCCGCCAGCGCGTCGTTGCGCGGGTCGTCCCCGGGCAGCCGGTGGTCGATCAGTTCGACGAAGACGTTCGCCGTCCCGAACGCCTCGGTGAGCAGCAGTAGTTCGCGCAGCGCTGCGTCCGGTCCGCGCTCCTCCAGGGCCCGCCGCACCCGGCCGTTGCGGCAGCCGGTGAGCACCGCCCACTCGCCGCCGTGCGCCTGGGCGAGTTCCTCGAACGTGTAGGCGGGCCGGCCCTTGCCCTCGCCGGCCAGCTGGGCGGTGGCGATCGCGGCGGACAGGCGCTGGTAGCCCTCGGCGGAGCGGGCCAGGACCAGTAGGTGCTCGCCACGCAGGCCTGGCGCACCAGGTGCGGTGGGCATGCCGGGTACGCCGGGGGAATGGGCCGCGTCGGGGGAGCCCCGCAGGTTGAGCTCGGCGCCGAAGACGGTGCGCAGGCCGGTGTCCTTGGCGGCCAGATGGAGCCGGACCGCACCGTAGAGCCCGTCGTGGTCGGTGATCGCCAGGGTCTCCACGCCCAGCCGCAGCGCCTCGGCGACCAGGTCCTCCGGTTCGCTCGCGCCGTCCAGGAAGCTGAACGCGGAGTGCACGTGCAACTCGGCCCAGGGGACGCCCTTACGGGGCCCGGACGGCCGGGGTGGCCCGGGCAGGCGCAGCACGTCGGCGCCCGCACCCGGGTCCGGGTGGTGGCCGCCGTCCCGGCCGTGCGTCCGGTCGCGGCCGTGCATCCGGTCCCGGAGTTCGCTCCAGGGGAGCTTGGACTGACTGTCGAATCCCATGGTGCCGGGCCGTTCGTTCTTCGTGCTGCTCGGAAGTTCCGTTTGAAATCTCGCCGTCGACTGATGGATCGTCAGGTATAGGCCGCCTCCACCGCCCAGCCCCCGCCCTCCAGGACGAGCAGCAGCGCCCGCCCGTCGGCGAGGGTGACCTGGAACCGGGCCCGGCGCCGCGCCAGGTCCGGGTCCCACCACCGCTCGACGGCGGGCCACGGCCCGGCCCAGCCGGTGATCACCGTCACCCGTCCGTCCAGCACCAACTGGACCGGCGGCGCGGAGACCTCGGCCCGCCCGGTCACGGTGACCGGCAGCCCGGCCGTGTCCAGCACGGTCACCGGCACCGGCGCCGACGGCACCACGCCGGGCGCCGGGTGGCCGAGCCGTCCCGGCCAGGGCGCGTCCCGGTCGGCGGCCGGCGCAGGGCGCTCGCCCCAGGGCACCCTGACCAGCACCTCGTCCGGACCGCGCCCGCCGATCCGTTCCACCCGGCTCAGCCCGCCGTACCCCAGCAGCGCCTGCACCCGGGCCGCCGCCCGCTCCACCCGGTCCTCGACCACCGCCTGGCCCCAGAGCGCCAACTGCCGCCCGTGGTCGGCCACCAGCTCGTCCGGCGCCAGCCGCAGCGCGGTGAACCCGCCGGCGGTGGGCGCGAAGAACCCCGAGCCCTGCCAGGCCTGCAGCTGCCAGCGCACCCGTTCGGCCAGCGCGGGCGCGGACAGCCTCCCCTCGTGCTGCCAGAGCCGGGCGGCGCTGCTGCCGTCCGCGCAGGTCACCTCCACGGCCACCCGGCGGCAGGCCAGCCCGGCCCCGGCCAGCGCCTCGTGCAGGCGCTCGGCGAGTGCGCGGCCGACGAAGACCAGCGGTTCGACCAGCAACTCGGGCGGGTCGAAGCGCTGCTCGACCGCCAGGTCGGGCCCAGCCGTTCGACCGGCCGGCGGGCGGGCGGTCCGGCCTCGGGCCAGCCGGTGCGCGGCTCGCCCGGCGGGCCCGAACCGGTCGGCCACGGTGGCCGCCGGCAGCCGGGCGAAGTCGCCCAGCGTGGGCACGCCGAGCCGCACCAGCAGCTCGGCCAGCGGTTCGTCCTCCAGCGCGGCGACCGGGTAGGGGGCCAGGAACTCGGCCGTCCGGCCGGCGGGCACCAGCACCCCGGCGCGGGCGGCGAGCGCGGCGGCGAAGACGCCGTCCGCCACCCCGGCCTGCGGGGCTGGGGCAGCGGTGGGCTCAGGGGCGGCAGCCGGCGCCGTCACCGGCGTCACCGGCCCGCCCCAGTCCGTGTCGCGGTCCGCCTCCGCCCCCTCGCCCACCCGCAGCTCGGCCAGCGCCGCCAGCACCGCCGCGACCAGTGCCCGCTCCCCGCCGAAGTAGCGGGCCGGTCCCTTCACCTGGATCGCGCAGAGCCCGGGCCGCAGCACCTCCACCCGAGGCGTGAACGACTCGACGGCGACCAGCACGGGCTCGAAGCAGCGGGTCTCGCCCGCCGGGTCCCGCTCCCGCAGCCGCAGCTCGGGGCAGAGCCGGTGGGCCAGCCGGAGCCGCTGCCCGCGTCGTACCCCGGCCAGCCGCGCCGCGTTCGAACAGGCCAGCACTCGGCCGCCCTCCACCACGGCCACCGCCTGGCCGGGCTCCGCCACTCCGCCGGTGGCGACGATCGGCCAGTCCGGGTACCAGATCACCAGCACGCGCACCGGGTCGACCAGGACGTCATCGGCCAAGGCCTCACCGGTACCGGCGGCGTCACTCTTCTCGACAGCAGTCATCTCACACCGCCGTCAGCCGCCCCCGTCCCACCGCGTCGCCCGACTCCTCGTCGAGCCCCACCCCGACGGCGGCGGGCCCGAGGGCACCGTCCCGCGTCTCGTCCATCCCGGAGGTCATCCCGGAGGCCGCCCCGGAGGTCATCCCCGGGGCCGCACCAGATGCCGCCCCCGGGGCCTCCGCCGCCGCCCGGACCACCCCGTGCTCGTCCGGCAGCCAGACCCGCGCCGTCCGCCCACGCGCGGCCGCGCCCCGGCCCTCGACCTGAACCAGCGCCTGCCGCCCGGCCAGCAGCCCGTACCCGGGCCCGAGCCCGACCCAGCGGCTCTCCCGCACGCTCAGCCGCAGCTCCGCCCCCGGCCACTCGCCGGCCACCAGCAGCACGCACCCGCTCCGCCGCAGCACCGCCCCGAGCCGGGCCGCCAGCTGCGGCGCCACCACCCCGGACGGGCGCAGCAGGATCACCTCCACCGCCCCCGCCAGCGCCGCCACCACCTCGGGCCACTGCCGCCCGGGCGCGTCCACCAGGAGCAGCCGCCCGGGGTCGATCCCGTACCCGCTGGCCGCCAGCAACCCGAGCTCGGGCAGCCCCA
This sequence comes from Kitasatospora sp. GAS1066B, assembly GCF_041262605.1. Lineage (NCBI taxonomy): Bacteria > Bacillati > Actinomycetota > Actinomycetes > Kitasatosporales > Streptomycetaceae > Kitasatospora > Kitasatospora sp. GAS1066B. Next base: position 112,531 of record NZ_JBGCCO010000025.1, on the reverse strand, counting down.
CCGCCGCGTACCACCCGTCCCGGTTCCCCGAGGCGAGCGCCAGCAGCAACCCGGCGTCGTCCTGCACCGACACCGCCACCCCACGCCGCAATCCGCCCGCAGGCAGCATCCCGGCCAGCGCGGCGGGCACCGGCACGGGCGCCGGCGCCGGTGCTGCCTGTGGCTGGAGGAGGACGGGGGTGGCCATGGGTCCAGGATCGAACATCCGTTCGCAAAGATTCAAGTCAGAATCGAACTAGTGCGCCAATTCGATGGGCGCGGTCACGCTCGGTGTCACAGCGCCGGCGCAAACTGTCACCGGGATCGACCAGGGCGTGAGGTCGTCGGTGGCTCGGTCTCCTCCCGGCGGGGCTACCTGCGGTCAGGTCGACCTCCGCTGCGACGGGACGCCGGTCCACACAGGTCAACGCGACTCGTGAGTGAGGGTGTTCAGGCGCCGCGTTCGCGCTCGTCCCGCTGCCGGGCCAGCTCCTCGACCGCGCTCGGGAGGGTCGTCTCGAAGTCGATCAGTTTCGCCCACGTCGGGGTCACCACGATCCGGACCATGCCGTCGTAGAGCGAGCGGACGCCGGCCTCCCACTCGACCCGTTGCTCGGGTGTCATCGTGTAACTGCCGTTCATCTGGAGGAACTCGTCCGGGATGCCCTCGACGGCGTCCAGCTCGGCCCGGCCGCGGATGAGCAGGATCTTCGGTGGGTGCACCTCGGTGTCGATCGTCAGGGCAACCGCCGGGTTGTGGCGCAGGGCCGGTAGCTTCGCGGCGTTCTTCGCTGTGCACATGACGAATTCCGAGCCGTTCCAGACGAAGCCGATCGGAATGGCCCGGGGTGTGCCGTCCTTGGCGACGTAGGCCAGGCGGGTCAGGTCGCGGGCCAGGAGTTCCTGGCTGATCGGACGGTTCAGGACCTCGGAAATCTCGCTCGGCCGCATGGTTCGGACCCACCTTCCAACGGTCGTCCACCAGTCTCCCCAGCTTAGGAGGTCCCGGGAGCCCGGGCCCTGGTCGCGAGAGTGCTGGTGCGGATCTGCGCAGCCCTGGCCCCCGCTGCCGGATGCCGGCCGCATCCGATGAGGCCGATGGAGAGCGGCTCTCGATCGCTGTGCAACCTCTAGGTTGCACCTGAAGAGACGATGTGCAACTCTGAAGTTGCATCCAATGGCGGAAGTAGTGGACGGAAAGGAGATCCCCTCATGAGCGAGGACCGGATCGAACGCGAAACCCTGATCGGGGCGCCCCTGGAGCGGGTCTGGTCGCTGGTGGCCCAACCCGGTTTCTGGGTGGCCGACAAGGCCAGCCTGCCCGGCACCGTGGCCAGGGCGGGCGAGTCGATGGTGGCGAAGAACTCCGAGTACGGCGATTTTCCGGTGCGCGTGGAGAAGGTCGAACCGCCGACGTACCTGGCGTACCGCTGGGCCAGCGCGTTCCCCGGGGCGGAGCTGCGCGAGGACAACAGCACCCTCGTGGAGTTCACGCTGACCCCGGAAGGCGACAGGACGAGGCTGCGCGTCGTGGAGAGCGGGTTCGCGGCGCTGGCCGGGTCCGAGGAGCTGCGCGGCAAGGCGGTCACGGACAACACCGGCGGCTGGCCCCTGGAGCTCGACGCGCTCAAGAAGCGCGCGGAGGAGTCGTCCGCGTGACGGAGGAACCCCGCGCCGCCGGGCCGGTCGACAGCGTCCTGGCCGCACTGGCCGACCCGACGCGGCGTCAGCTGCTGGATCTGCTGGCCGCCCAGGGCGAGGCCACTGCCACCACGCTCGCCGAAAGGCTTCCCGTCTCGCGGCAGGCGGTGGTCAAGCACCTCGCCGTCCTGGACACCGCCGGGCTGGTCTCCGGAAGCCGGGTCGGCCGCGAGGTGCGGTACGCGGTGCGGTCCGCAGCGCTGGACGCGACCGCGCGTTGGGTGGCCTCGCTCGCGGCCGACTGGGATCGGCGACTGGCAACCATCAAGCGCCTCGCCGAGGCGGCGGAACAGGATTCGTCCTAGGGCCTCTCTTACGGATCTTGTCGGATCAGCGCGCGGCTCCCCCAGCCTTCGGCCGGGAGGTGCCCCCACGGCGCCCGGCTGGGCGTGCCGGCGGATCGTCCTCGTACTGGGTCGTACTTGGATGATTCGCCGGTGCGTCCAGGCGGGATGTCCGGCGTCGCGCGCCCGGCAAGATCCGTACGAGAGGCCCTAGCCGGAAGACCGTTCAGCAGCACCCCGCACGAGCTGGCGTCGGCACCCGAACGGGTCCCGGTGAGTGACCGTCAGCGGTCACCGGTGTCAGCCGCGCACCGGATCCACCGTGAACAGCGGCTCGCAGCCGGCCGGGATTCCCCCCGGCCGGCTGCGCCGCCACCCGCACCCTGACCGCGAACCGCCGAGCGGCGCCGCGCATCGCGGTCACACCGTGGTAGCCGGGTGTTCCGCGCGCGATGGGCCAGGATGTCCCTGGCGCGGTGGTGCCGCGCGACGAGGACGAGACGAGGAGCGGGCCGGTGGGGAAGTACCAGGTCAGGGAGAAGATCTTCGCGATCGGGGACGACTACTGGATCGAGGACGAGCACGGCGAGAAGGCGTTCCTGGTGGACGCCAAGGTGCTGCGCATCCGTGACACCTTCGAGCTGCGCGACCCGAACGGCCGGGTGGCGGCGGTGATCAAGGCGAAGGCGCTGTCGATCCGGGACGCCATGAAGATCGAGGACGCGCACGGGGAGGTGGTCGCCACGGTGCGCAAGAAGCTCTTCACGCCGTTCCGCGACAAGTACCACGTCGAGCTGCGTGACGGTGGGGAGTTGGAGATCCACGGCGACCTGATCGACAAGGACTACCGGATCGAGCGGCACGGCGAGAAGGTCGCCGAGATCTCCCGCAAGTGGTTCCGGTTCCGCGACACCTACGGAGTCCGGATCGCCGACGAGGCGGACACCGCTCTGCTGCTCGCGGTGGCGGTCTGCGTCGACCACCTGGTGCACCAGGAGAACGGCGGCTGACGCGGCGTCGGGATCCGCCCCGCCGCTCCAGCTCTTGCCCTGGGCTTGCCGGAGGCGTTGAATGTTCAGTAGATTCTGAACGTTCGAAACCGGATGCGATGGCAATGGATCGGGAAGCCAAACAGCGCTACGCCGAGGAGTTCGGCCTGCTCTACTCCACGCTGGGCATGCCGCCCGCGTACGGCAAGCTCCTGGGCTGGCTGATGATCTGCGACCCGCCGGACCAGACCAGCACCGAACTGGCCCGGGCGCTCCAGCTCTCCAAGGGCTCGGTGTCCACCGGCATGCGCATGCTGGAGGGCGCCAAACTCGCCCGGCGGGTGACCCGGCCGGGGCAGCGGGGGCATGCCTACGAGGTGCTCCCCGACGCCCTGATCACCGGGACCATGAACGGCAAGGCCATCTGGGGCGCCCTGAGTGTCCTGATGGCCAAGGGCGTTGAGCTGATCGGGGACGAGGACGCGCCGGAGGCCCGGCGGGTGCGCATCGCGAGGGACTTCTTCGCCTTCATCGCCGAGCGGGTGCCGGACCTCATCGAGGAATTCAAGCGGGACAACGGGCTGTAGCGGCACCGGGCAGAACCGGAGCCGGAAGCCAGAAGCAGGAAGAAGGGGGTGGCGATGACCGACATCGCCGTCGAAACGGCCGGGCTGGCCAAGCGGTACGGGAACGCCCGCACCGGCAGGACCGCCCTGGTCGGCCTCGACCTGACCGTGGAGCGCGGCGAGGTGTTCGGGTTCCTCGGGCCCAACGGCGCCGGGAAGACCACGACGATCCGCCTCCTGCTCGACCTCATCCGGCCCACGTCCGGAACGGTCCGCGTGCTGGGCGCCGATCCGCGCGACAACGCGCGGCTGCGGGGCCGGATCGGCTACCTCGCCGGGGACTTCCGGATCGACGGCCGCCAGACCGGACGCGAGGCGCTGACGTACCTCGGCGACCTGCGCGGCGGCGTCCCCGCCGCCCGCACAGCCGAGCTCGCCGAGCGCCTCGACCTCGACCTGACCCGCCGGATCAGCACCCTGTCGAAGGGCAACCGGCAGAAGGTCGGCGTCGTCCAGGCGTTCATGCACGCCCCGGAACTGCTCATCCTGGACGAGCCGACCAGCGGCCTGGACCCGTTCCTTCAGCAGCGGTTCGTCGAGCTGGTCCAGGAGGCCAGCGCCAACGGCCAGACCGTCTTCCTCTCCTCCCACGTGATGAGCGAAGTGCAGCAGACGTGCCGACGAGTCGGCGTCATCCGCGACGGTGAACTGGTCACCGTCGCGGATGTCGAGCAGCTGCGCCAGTCGGCGCACCGCAAGGTCGAGATCGCCTTCGCCGAGCGGGTCGGCGCCGAGGTCTTCGAGGCACTGCCCGGACTGCAGAACACCGTCGTCACCGACACCCCCGACGGCGCGAGCGTGCTGCGCGCGATCCTGACCGGCAGCCCGGACGCGCTGCTGAAGGCCGCCGCCCGGTTCGAGGTGACCAGTCTGCTGGCCGAGGAGCCGGAGTTGGAGGAGATCTTCTTCACCTTCTACGAGCACGGCTCCACCGGGAACGGATCGAAGGAGTTCGCAGCATGAGCAGCACCGTCTTCCGCAAACACCTGACGGACAACCGGCGCGGCTTCCTGGGCTGGGCGCTGGCGATCACCGCGGTGGCGGCGATGTACTCGTCGATGTGGCCGGTCCTGGGGCGGAACTCGAGCCTGTCCAGCGCGATCAACTCGTTCCCGACGGCGATGCGCGACGCGTTCCACCTCCAGGACTACGGCACCGCCGCAGGCTACTTCGGCTCCACGGTCTTCGGCCTGCTCGTCCCGATCCTGCTCGCCGTGTTCGCCGTCGCCGCCGGGACGAAGTCGATCGCCGGTGACGAGGAGGCCGGGACGCTCGACCTGGTGCTGGCCCACCCCGTCCGGCGGGTGCGGCTGGCGGCCGCCCGCTGGCTCGCCGTGCTGGCCGCGATCGTCCTGGTCGGAGTGGTGCTGCTGCTCGTGGAGCTCGCCATCCGGGTACCGGCCGAGTTCACCACGATCAGCACGGCGAACCTGGCCGCCATGACCTTCCAACTGGTCCTGTTCGGATGCTGCTTCGCCTCGATCGCCTTCGGCATCGGCGCCTACACCGGCCGCCGGCTCTACGCCGTCGTCGGCGGCGCCTACGCGACGGTCGCGTCCTACCTGTGCGACTCGTTCCTGCCGCAGATCAACGGCCTGCACTGGGTCCAGGCCATCTCACCGTTCTCCTGGTACCTGGGAGGCGACCCGTTGCGGAACGGCATCCAGTGGACGCACTGCGCGCTGCTCGCCGGGTTGAGCCTCTGCTGCGCCGCCGTCGGGATCCGGGGCTTCGACCGGCGGGACGTGGCGCAGGGAGGCTGACGCCCGACCCGGACTTCGGCGCACACGTCCACCGCCGGGCGGTTCCCCGGTCTCTGACCACCTCTCACCGGTCCTTGCCGGAGCGGTAGTCGGCGAACCCGTCCCGCCAGGACGCCCGGGTCGGGCGCCAGCCCCGGGTCACCCGGGCCAGCGTGTTGTCGGCGCCGCGCTCCCAGCCGGCCCGCCCGGTGCCGTCCCCGCTCGCGTCCCCCGTCGCCGGGACCGCCGCGGGCGCCGGTGCCCCGAGGGCGGCGGCCAGCGCCGGGACCCAGTCACGCGCCGGGGCCGGCTCGTCGTCCACGATGTTGACCGTCCCGCTGGGCCAGTCCAGCGCCGCGAGCGCCGCCAGCGCCGCGTCCTCGACGTGCAGGAACGAGCTCACCGCGGCGCCGGCGGCCAGCTCGCCCCGGTGCAGCCGCTGCGCCATCAGCCCGCCGGGCGCATACCAGGTGCCCGGGCCGTAGAGGGTGCCGTAGCGCAGCACCACGTGCTCGGGCAGCTCGGCGGCGGCCTGCTCCAGCGCGCGCAGCCCGCCGACCGTGGTGGCGCGCGGTTCCTCGATGGTGTCGTCCAGCGGAGTGGCCTCGGTGGCCGGGGCATCGCCGCCCTGGTACGCCCAGGAGATGGACTGCGCGACGATCCGGCCCACCCCGGCGCGCTGCGCGGCATCCACCAGGTTGCGGGTGCCCTCGCGGCGGATCCTGGCGTTCGCGGCGAGGTCGACGTCGGCGAGCGCGGTCAGCTGGTGCATGATCGCGTCCGGCGCGGCCTCGGCGACGGCCCGCTCGACCGCCGCCCGGTCGAAGACGTCCAGCGGCACCGCCTGGGCCCCGCGCTCGCGCAGCCGGGCCAGGCGCTCGGCGGAGCGCGAGGTGGCGACGACCTGGTGACCGGAGTCCAGCAACAACGGCAGCAGCCGGCGGCCGATGGCGCCGGTGGCCCCGGCGAGCAGGATGCGCATGATGGTGCTCTCTTTCGCTTGACGGTGATGCCGATATGTCGATCCGGCATGTCGATCAGGTGGCATGTCGGTCTGACGGCATGTCGACCTGGTGATGTGTCAGCCCGGCTGCTCGGCAGCTGGCTCGGCTCGCCGCTCAGCGAGCCGCCCGCCCGCGTGGGGGTGCGGGCGGGCGGCGGTCAGGTGGGGGAGCAGCAGTTCGGGCGAACGCGTCGAGCGGCACCACGCAGATGGGTGGGCGTGGCGAACAACGCGTGAAGATTCAACAATTCAGATCACACTATTCCGTGTCTGCATGTCCCTGTCCAGCCTTTTTCGAACATTAACGCGCACCTACTGTACCTACCAGTATGTACAGTAGCCTTGCGAAGCAGCCGAAGGCAGGAGAGAGGACGCACCCGATGCACGCGATGCAGTACGAGATCACGCTGCCGGCCGACTACGACCTGGACATCATTCGCCGCCGGGTCGCGACGAAGGGTCAACTGCTGGACCAGTTCCCGGGTTTGGCGCTGAAGGCCTATCTGCTCCGGGAGCGCGGGGTGGCCGGTTCACCGGTCAACCAGTACGCGCCGTTCTATCTCTGGCGGGCGGACGAGGGGGCGAACCGCTTTCTCTGGGGACCCGGATTCCGTGGCCTCAGCGAGGACTTCGGGCGGCCGGTGGTCCGTTCCTGGCTCGGTCTGGCCGTCCAGGACGGACCTGGGCGCGAGGGGGCCCCGACCGCCGCCACCCGCCTCCGTACACCCATCGGGCCCGACCAGGACCCGGCCGAGGCGATCGAGTCGGCGCTGGCCGACCTGCCCGCCGACCGCCCGGGCGCGCACACCACCGCGCTGGCCGTCGACACCACTTGCTGGGAGCTGCTGACCTTCACCCTCTGGACCGCGACGCCCGGCCCCGAGTACGGCGAGCGCTACCAGGTCCTGCACCTGAGCCGTCCCGAACTGGCTCAACTGCCGCGCGGCCGGCACTGGTGACGAACAGTCACCCCGCCACAGCCACAGCCGCCCCGACCTCAAGAGCCAGGAGCATCCCCATGGACTTCGATCTGACCCGGGCCCGCCTCGATCGCGCGGCCGGCTACCGCCTGCTGGACGAACTGCAGGACCGCGAGACGCAGCAGGCCGCCCTGCCCGCGCTGGAGCGGATCGCCCCGGGCTTCCCGGACTGGATCGTGACCAGCCTCTTCGGCGGCACCTACCAGCGCCCGGGCCTGGAGCACCGCGACCGTCAGCTGATCAACATCACCGCGCTGGCCGCCCTCGGCGGTGTCGACCCGCAGCTCACCGGGCACATCCGCAGCGGCCTGCGGGTCGGGCTGACCCGGCAGCAGGTGGTCGAGGTCTTCGTCCACCTCGCGCCCTACCTCGGCACCCCGAAGGCGCTCGCCGCGCTGCGCGTCGCGGCGGCCACCTTCGAGGCGCTGGACGCGCGGGAGCAGGCATGACCGCCGAAAGCACCGCCACCGCCGAAAGCACCGCCACCGCCGAAAGCACCGCCGCCGTCCGCACCGTGCTCGGCGATCTCGATCCGGCCGAGCTGGGCGTCACCGACGCGCACGACCATCTCTTCCTCCGCAGCCCCAGGCTCCCCGGTCAGGAGCTGGACGACCCGGTCGCCGCGGGCGCCGAACTCGTGGCGTTCCGCGCGGCGGGCGGGCAGGCGGTGATCCAGTGGACGCCGTACGGCATGGGCCGTCGCGCCGCCGAACTGCCCGCCCTGGCCCGGGCGGCCGGCGTGCACCTGGTCGCGGCCACCGGGCTGCACCAGGCCGGGCACTACGAGCGGCTCCCCGACCTCGACACCCTCGCCGAACTCTTCGTCCGCGAGCTGACCGTGGGCATCGGCACCGGACCCGACGCTCCCCGGGCCGGCCTGATCAAGGTCGCGGGCGGCTACCACGGCCTGGACGCGCACGCCCGCCGCACCATGACGGCCGCCGCCGAGGCGCACCACGCCACCGGCGCGCCGATCGCCGTCCACCACGAGCACGGCACCGCCGCCCCCGAGGTGGCCGAACTGCTCTGCGACCGCCTCGGCGTGCCGCCGAGCAGCCTGATCCTCGGCCACCTCAACCGCTACCCCGAGCCGAGGGTCCACCAGGACCTGGCCGCCACCGGCGCCTACCTGGCCTTCGACGGACCCTCCCGCGCGCACCACGCCACCGACTGGCGGTTGCTCGACTGCCTGGTCACGCTCGCCGAGGCAGGCTACGGCGAGCGCCTGCTGCTCGGCGGGGACACCGTGGTCAGGTCGGCGCGGGCGGCCGACGGTGCGGGCCCGGGGATGCCGTTCCTGCTCATCGGCCTGCGCCCGAGGCTGCACCGCGCGCTGGGCGAGGAGCGGACCGACCTGATCTTCCGGCAGAACCCGGCCCGCGCCTTCGCGGCCGAGTGGCGCTGAGCGGCGGCGGAAGTGGCAATGGCGACGACAGCCGCACGCGGGCTCGGGCGGTCAGACCTGACGGAACATCAGGACTGTCCGGAGCGTCAGGCCACCGGCTGCAGCGTCCCGGTGTGCAGCTCGCCGACCCGGCCGCCCTCGCCCTCGTAGGTCCAGAACACCCGGACCGTCAGCGCCGCCAGATCCATCACGTGGCTGATCGTCATGCCGCTCTGCTCGGTCCAGCTCACGAAGTACACCTCCGGCGCGACCTGCGCGACGTGCAGCGCCACGTCCTCCCACTGGCCCGCCGACTCACCGAGGCCCTCCCAGCGCAGCCGCCGGCCGTCGGCCGAGTAGGCGTTGCGGAAGGTGGCGCCGTTGTCGACCTGGAAGAGGTAGGTCCGGCCGGCGAAGCCGGGCAGGGCAGCGGTCTCGGTCATGCTGGGGGAGGTCCTCTTCTCTGGCGGGTGTCCGGTCCGGAGCCCGGAGGTCGTGCGCCCCCAAAGCTATCCGACCGGCCCGGCGGAGAGACAATGGTTCCGCGACACGCGTGTGCTGCCGCGCGCCGGTCCTCCGGCCAGCGGGTGGCCCGCCGACGGGTGCGGCACGGCGCGGTCGGGAGGTCGATCATGCGCAAGGTCGCCGACTGCCGGGAATTCCCGAGTGAGATGAACTGCACCCTCGCCATCTCCGGCGAGGAGGAAGAGGTCGTGCGGGCCGCCGCCGAGCACGCGGTCTCGGTGCACAGCCACACCGACTCCAAGGAGCTCCGCGACCAGATCCGGTCCGGACTCAAGGACGAGCTGATCCTTCAGCACACCTGACGCCGGATGTACCTGGAACACCTGACACATCTGTCCCACCTGGCACACCGGATGCACCTGGAACACCTGGCACACCGGTTCCATCTGGGGACGGACGGTCAACAGCACACGCCCCGCCCCGGGTCCGTACGGAGAATTCCGTATGGCCCGGAGCGGGCGCCTTCTGCTGGGCTGGGAGGAGCACCGAGGAGGTGGGTCCGATGGCGGTTGACGAGGACAAGGTGATGGAGTTCCTGGGCCGGGTGGTGACCGACGGCGGAGCCGCCGTGGCCGGGTTGTGCACCTCGCTCGGCGACCGGCTCGGCCTGTACACCGCGATGGCCGGCGCCGGGCCGATGACCGCCGCCCAACTCGCCGCGCGCACCGGACTGCACGAGCGCTACCTGCGCGAGTGGCTGGCCGCCCAGGTGGCCGGTGAGTACGTGAGCTACGACCGGGACACCGACAGCTACCTGCTGCCCGACGAGCACGCGGCCGTGCTGGCCGATCCGACCGCGCCCACCTACGCGGCCGGGTTCTTCACGATGATGCAGGCGCTCTACGGCACCGAGGACCTGCTGATGGACGCGTTCCGCACCGGACAGGGGGTGGGCTGGGAGGAGCACAGCGACGCCCTGTTCGCCGGCACCGCCAAGTTCTTCCGCCCCGGTTACGCGGGCTCCCTGGTCGCCGACTGGATCCCCGCCATGAACGGCACCGAGCGCAGGCTGATGGCGGGTGCCGAGGTCGCCGACGTGGGCTGCGGGTACGGCTGGTCCACCATGCTGATGGCCAAGGCCTACCCGGCCTCGCGCTTCCACGGCTTCGACTTCCACCAGCCCTCGATCGACCGCGCCCGGGAGCTCGCGACGGAGCAGGGCCTGGCCGACCGGGTCAGCTTCGAGGTGGCCGGCGCGCAGGACTTCCCCGGTGACGGCTACGACCTGATCACCTTCTTCGACTGCCTGCACGACATGGGCGACCCCGGCGCCGCGCTGCACCACGCCGAGCGGGCGCTGGCCACCGACGGCGCCTGCATGATCGTCGAGCCGAACGCCTCGGCGGAGGTCGAGGAGAACATCAATCCGGTCGGCCGCGCCCTGGTCTCCGCCTCGGTGGCCATCTGCCTGCCCTCCGCCCTCGCCCAGCACGGGCCGCAGGCGATGGGCAACCACGCCGGTGAGGAGGCCATGCGCCACCTCGCCGACGACGCCGGCCTGCACCACTGGAAGCTGGCCGCCGAGAGCCCGGTCAACCGGGTCTACGCCGCCGCCCGGTAGCGCAGTCCCGCTCCGGCCGGGTTTGTCGGGACCCGGCTTGACCCGGCCTCCGCCACGGGAGCACGCTCGTTGCGTGACACCGTCCGGAGAGGCCGGGCTGCGGCGGATCTGCGCCGTGATCGACCTGCTGCTCGACGCCGTCGACGAGGAGACCCTCCTGCCGGCGCTGTTCCCCGTGCTGCTCCGCGCGGTTCCGGGCGACAGCCTCACCTGGTCCACCCGCACCCCCAGCGGGCGCCATCCGGTCACCCTGCCCGGCGCGCTCTTCACCCCGCAGGCGATGGCGGACTTCTTCCGGTACGCCCCCGAGGACGCGCTGTTCCGGCACACCAACAGCGGCAGCGGCGTCCCGCTGCGCCGCTCCGACCTGATGTCCCGCACCGAGTACCACCGTCTGGGCACCTATGGTGCGACGCTCGGTCCGATCGGCGCCGAGTACCAGTTGGCGATGGCCTTCCCGGCCGGCTGGGCACCCGGTGGCGGCCGTCGCACCGTCGCACTGATCGTCAACCGGACCGGCAGCGACTTCCCCGACGCCGACCTGGACTCAGCCGTGCTGCTCCGCACCCGGCTGACCCACGCCCTGGACCGCCTGGCGCCGCCTGTCGCGGCGCCGCCGGTCGACCTCACCGCCCGCGAGGCGGACGTCCTCGACCTGCTGGCCCGAGGCATGACGGACGTGCAGATCGGGCACCGGCTCGCCGTCTCCGCCCGCACCGTGGACAAGCACCTGGAGCACGCCTACGCCAAGCTGCGGGTGCACAGCCGGGTGGCGGCCGCCGCGGTGTGGCGGGACGTGAGCCGCGGCATTGAGCGGGCCTGACCGCGGCATTGAGCGGACCTGACCGCGGTGGCACCATGGAGGTGAAGGGGTGCCGAAGGAGACGAACTTCGGCGACCGCGGCCGCCACATCCACCCGGAGGAGACGAACCCCGGGGCCCGACGGCGACCGCGCGTGATCCGGCATCCGGGCGCCGGCTCCGTGGAGCCCGAGGGGTATGGCGATCAAGCGACTCCGCGGTGTACCTGGGATCGCGTTCACAGCGTTTTCGACACCATGAACGGCACGCCCCCAGGGGTGGGGACGTGTTCACCTCATCAGTGAGCCCCGCCGGGCACGGCGGACGCCCACCGGGCCCCGCGCGCGACGCGTCGCCGATCCCCGACCGTGCCGACCGTGTCGCTCGACCAGGCACGACCGATCCCCGACCCCGCGCAGGACGGCCACCTCACCACTTATCTGCCCTAGGCACCCACTGGCCCGCGGTCTCGCGAACCGCGGGCCAGTGCGCTACCCGTTCCGGGTGGCCGTGCGGGCCTCACGCAGCGGTGGGCCCTGCTACCTCAGCAAGTGGTGTCGATCAGGTAGAACGACACGTAGTGGTCCGAGGTGTAGTAGTCCGAGCCGTCCTCGCCCGTGATGATCCGGCGGGTGCCGCGGGTCGGGGCGCCCGGGGTGATGACCGTGTACTCCTGGTAGTAGCCGTTCGGCTCGCTGGGCAGGACGCCCTCGCGGTTCTGGAAGGTCTCGCCGTCCTGGGAGTACGGGAAGGGGCCGCCCTGGGCGATCAGGTTGAGGGTGTCGTCGGCCTGGCTGGGCAGGGCGGTCTGGCAGATGTTGCCGCTGACGTCCGCGTGGGCGGCGGAGGCGAACATGGCGGTGGGGGCCAGGGTGAGCAGGCCGACGGTGACGACGGACGCGGTACGCGACTTCAACGCGCGTAGAAGAGTCTGCATGGACAGCAGTTTGAGGGGGCGTCAGGAAGCCTGGGAAGGTGCTGGGAGGGGGCTGAGAGAGTCTTCATGTGCATGTAACTAGCGCGCGGGGCAGGCGCCAGGTGTGCGTCGCTTTCGATGCGCGGGGTGGCCGGTGTGACTCGTGTGACATTGATGATGATCATGTCATCTGCCTACTCTGCAGGCTGCTCGCCACGCAGCGGCGGGCCCAGTCCCGGGACGCCTAGTCCTGCCTGCCCGGGGTCGGAACCAGAGCACCGCACCAGGCAGGAGCGGGGGACCCAGGTAGTACTGCCGTGTCCCCGCTCGCCTGCGTACCGCCAGGCCGGGTGAGGGTGCGGCTCGGGGTGAGGCCGACCGGCAGTCGCCGACTCGGCCGGGCCATCTTGCGGTCCGAACCCGACAGCTCACCTCGTAGGCGTCGCAAGAGGAACCTCCGTGATCCCTTCCGCCACCCCTGCGCGCCTCGGCATCCTCGCCGGTGCGCTCGGCCTGCTCGCCGTCCCGATGGTCGGCCAGGCGAACGCCCTCAGCTGGTACCCGTCGACGAGCGCCGCGCCCACCGTGACCCAGGACCGGCTGACCCCGGCCACCGCCACCACCGGCGCGGCGACCACCGCCGCCCTGACGCTGCACGCCAGCTCCTGCTTCACCGCGAAGACGGTGGGCGTGGGCGTGCGGGACGCCGCCGGCAACAACCTGGACTTCCCCGGGAACCTCAGCAACCAGCAGATCTGCCCGAGCGGGCTGTCGCTGACCACCGCCGCGCGGACCTTCGCGGGTGGGACGTACACCATGTTCGGCTTCTACCAGGACCAGGCCGGTGCCTGGCACAACCTGGCGTCGCAGACCCTGACGGTCTCGGCCGGCGGCGGCAGCACCCCGGCGCCGACCCCCGCACCCGCGCCGACCCCCACGCCGACCCCCGCCCCCGCCCCGACTCCGGCGCCCGCCCCCAGCAGCTCGCCCGTCCCCGGCAAGTCGCTGACCTGGTCCGACGAGTTCAACGGCGCGCTCGACAGCACGAAGTGGAACGACAGCTCCACCACCTCGTACAAGTACGGCAACCACAACCCGGACGACAACAAGCTCGACTGGATCGACCCGTCCGGCGTCTCGGTCGCGGGCGGCGTGGCCACCTTCACCGCGCAGCCGTCCAGCCACACCCTGGAGAACGGCAAGCAGGCCTGGACCACCGGTCTGCTCACCACCGAGGGCAGCGGGCAGGGCTTCAAGGTCAAGACCGGTGACTACGCCGAGGCCCGGGTCCAGATGCCGTCCGCGCCCGGTGCCTGGCCCGCGCTGTGGACCTGGTCGAACGGCGGCAGCGAGATCGACTCCTTCGAGTACCACCCGGACAACCCGAACCTGCTTGAGCTGACCAACCACGTCAACTTCGCGCAGAAGTACTACACCGACGCGAACGCCGTGAAGCCGGGCCAGTGGGTGACCATCGGCACCTACTACGGCGCCAACTCCGTCGACTACTACGTCAACGGCGTCAAGGTCTTCTCCGACAACACCGGCGTCGGCGCCAACTGGTCGGCCTACCTGATCCTCAACCTGTCGATCAGCGCCGGCCAGTACCACCCGGCCCCGAGCGGCTCCGCGCCGATCAGCTTCGCCGCGGACTACGTGCGGGTGTACCGCTGACAATTGACGCACCGTCAGATGGCGTGCCGTCATGACCGTGGCCCGGATCCGCTCCTGGATCCGGGCCACGGTCATGACGGGCGAAGGATCAGGGCGCCAGCACGCCGCCCAGCCGCTGCGCGATCTGCCGCATGACCGGCACCAGCGCCGTCGAAGCGATCTGCTCCTCCAGGGCCCGGATCCGCGCCTCCGGGCCGGAGACCGAGAGTGCGGTCGGCGTCGGGGCGCCCGGCACCGCGACGGCGATGCAGCGCACGCCGATCTCCTGCTCCTGGTCGTCCACCACGTAGCCGGCCTCCCGGGCGGTGACGAGCTGGGCGAGCAGGGCGTCGGGATCGGTGACGGTGAACTCGGTGTGCGCGGGCAGGGGTTGGGTGCCGAGCACGGCGCGGGCCTCGTCCTCGGTGAGCTGGGCGAGCAGCGCCTTGCCGACGCCGGTGCAGTGCGGCTGCACCCGGCGGCCGACCTCGGTGAACATCCGCATCGAGCGGCGCGACTGCACCTGGCCGACGTAGACCACCTCGCCGCCCTCCAGGACGGCCAGGTTCGCGGTCTCGCCGGTGGCCTCCATCAGTTCGGCCAGGTAGGGGCGGGCCCAGCTGCCGAGCAGCCGGCCCGCGGTCTCGCCGAGCCGGATCAGCCGCGGCCCCAGGGTGTAGCGCCGCGCGGTGTCCTGGCGGACGTAGCCCTGCTGTGCGAGGGTACGAACCAATCGGTGGATGGTCGGCATCGGGAGGCCCGAGGTGGTGGACAGCTCGCTGAGGGTCGCGACGCCGCCCGAGTCGGCTAGTGCTTCCAGGAGTTGGAAGGCGCGATCGACCGACTGCACGCCGCCCGCGGCGGCGCGCTCGGATCCGGTCGAAGCTGCGGCGGGGGTGCTTGCCACCGGCGTTCCCTTTGCTGTCGGGGGAGGAGTAGAGTCCCAGCGATCTACCTCAACAAACCGTTGAAATTCTGTATCGCGGAAACTAGTGTCCACCTTACAGAATCGAACTCGCCAGTAGGTGGGTCAGATCAGATGAGGGAAGCCCCTACCGGAGCTCCCTACACAGGTTCTACCGTTCAAGGAGTGTCCTGCCCATGGCTGCAGACCAGGGACCCGTCGGTACTTCCGCCGCTCCGGTCGTCACTGTCGCCGGTCCGCGCGTCCCCCGTGCGGAGGAGGTGCTCACGCCCGAGGCGGTCGCGTTCGTCGTGGGCCTCCATCGGACCTTCGAGAGCCGCCGGCAGGAACTCCTCGCCCGACGCCACACCCGTCGGGCCGAGATCGCCAAGGCCGGGACCCTCGACTTCCTGCCCGAGACCGCCGAGATCCGCGCTGCGGACTGGCAGGTCGCCCCGGCCCCCCGGGCGCTGCAGGACCGCCGAGTGGAGATCACCGGCCCGACCGACCGCAAGATGGTGATCAACGCGCTCAACTCCGGCGCGAAGGTCTGGCTGGCCGACTTCGAGGACGCCACCTCGCCCACCTGGCAGTCGGTGGTCTCCGGGCAGGTCAACCTGATCGACGCCTTCGAGGGCCGGATCGACTTCACCTCGCCCGAGGGCAAGGAGTACCGGCTCAAGCCCGCCGCCGAACTCGCCACCGTGGTGGTCCGCCCGCGCGGCTGGCACCTGGACGAGAACCACCTGATGGTGGACGGCGTGCCGGTGGCCGGCGCGTTCTTCGACTTCGGGCTCTACTTCTTCCACAATGCCGCGCGGCTGCTCGCCAAGGGAGCGCAGGACCCCAACTCCGGGCCCTACTTCTACCTCCCGAAGACCGAGAGCCACCTGGAGGCGCGCCTCTGGAACGACGTCTTCACCTACGCCCAGGAGCAGTTGGGCATCGAGCACGGCACCATCCGGGCCACCGTGCTGATCGAGACGATCCTGGCCGCCTTCGAGATGGAGGAGATCCTCTACGAGCTGCGCGACCACGCAGCCGGGCTGAACGCGGGCCGCTGGGACTACCTCTTCTCGATCGTCAAGAACTTCCGGGACGCCGGCGAGCGCTTCATCCTGCCCGACCGCAACAGCGTGGGCATGACCTCGCCGTTCATGGCCGCCTACGCCGGCCTGCTGGTGCAGACCTGCCACCGGCGCGGCGCGCACGCGATCGGCGGGATGGCCGCCTTCATCCCGAGCCGCAAGGACCCCGAGGTCAACGCGGCCGCGCTGGTCAAGGTCCGGGCGGACAAGGAGCGCGAGGCCGCCGGCGGCTTCGACGGCTCCTGGGTCGCCCACCCCGACCTGGTGCCGGTCGCCCGCGCCTGCTTCGACGCGGTGCTCGGCGAGCGGCCCCACCAGAAGGAGAACCCCGGCTCCGCCGGGCAGGTGACGGCCGCTCAGCTGCTGGACATCGCCGGCGCGGGCGGCTCCTGCACCGAGGCCGGTCTGCGGAACGCGGTCGCCGTGGGCCTGCGCTACTGCGAGGCCTGGCTGCGCGGACTGGGCGCGGTCGGCATCTTCAACATGATGGAGGACGCGGCCACCGCCGAGATCTCCCGCTCGCAGATCTGGCAGTGGATCCACAACGGCGTGGTGCTCGCCGACACCGGGGAGAAGGCCACCGCCGAGCTGACCCGCCGCCTGGTCGCCGAGGAACTCGCGGTGATCAAGGCCGAGCTGGGTGACGAGGCGTACGCGGCCGGCCGGTGGACCGAGGCGCGCGACCTCTTCGAGCAGGTCTCGCTCGCCGAGGACTTCGTCGACTTCCTGACGCTGCCAGGCTACGCACTGCTCGGCTGAGCACTTACTGCCGTTTCGTACGGTCCACCGGAGCGAACACGCCCCGGTGGACCATGCACGTCCTTCCAGAAAGGCTCCACCCATGGTCCGGATGTTCCTCAACGGCCAGGCGATGCGCGGCGGCGAGTTCCACCCGCTGGTCGCCGACGCCCCCTTCCTCGGCGTGGTCCGCACCGCGCCCGGCCACCGCTTCTTCTCCATCCGCGACGTCTGCCCGGGCGTGCTGCCCGACCCGAAGGCGGACACCGCGATCGAGGGCGAGCTGTACGAGGTGAGCCTGGAGCTCCTGCGGGACGAGCTGCTCCCGGGCGAGCCGCGAGAGCTCGAGTTCGGCGTGATCAAGCTGGCGGACGGCAGCGCCTGCTTCTCGATGGTGCTGGCCCGCGGCGAGCTGGAGCGTGGCGTCCACCGCGAGATCACCGAGTTCGGCGGCTGGCGCGCCTACCTGGCCACGCTGGGGCGCACCTTCTGACCCCCTGACCACCAGTACGGCCACCAGCGACCCGGGCACCATGACCGGGTCGCTGGTGGCCGTTGGCCTGCCAGCGGGCCTCGGGGTGGATCGGGGGCCCACCACACCCCAGGGGTGCGTATACGAATGGTGTGTTCGCTCCGAAGAGTCGGCTGGTCGCGGGGGCTGCGCTGGGTGGATCGCCAATAGCCACGGATTCAACGAGTTGTTGAAGATGGGTGCTCGGAACCCTTGACGCCCCGTCGGGCCGCCGCCTACCTTTTATTTCGCATCCTAAAAGCAATATTCCGTATTGTGGAATAAGAGCCGACCCGCAGGAGTACCCCGATGCCACGAATGACAGCCGCCCGTGCGGCAGTGGAGATCCTCAAGCGCGAAGGCGTTGAGGTCGCGTTCGGCGTGCCGGGCGCCGCGATCAACCCCTTCTACGCCGCGCTGAAGGCCGGCGGCGGGATCAAGCACACGCTGGCCCGCCACGTCGAGGGTGCCTCGCACATGGCCGAGGGCTACACCCGCACCAAGGCCGGCAACATCGGTGTCTGCATCGGCACCTCGGGCCCGGCCGGCACCGACATGATCACCGGCCTGTACTCGGCGATCGCCGACTCGATCCCGATCCTGTGCATCACCGGCCAGGCGCCGGTCGCCAAGCTGCACACCGAGGACTTCCAGGCCGTCGACATCGCCTCGATCGCCAAGCCGGTCACCAAGGCCGCGACCACCGTGCTGGAGGCCGCCCAGGTCCCCGGCGTCTTCCAGCAGGCCTTCCACCTGATGCGCTCGGGCCGTCCCGGCCCGGTCCTGATCGACCTGCCGATCGACGTCCAGCTGACCGAGATCGAGTTCGACCCGGAGACCTACCAGCCGCTGCCGGTCTACAAGCCGGCCGCCAGCCGCGCCCAGATCGAGAAGGCGATCGGCTTCCTGCTGGAGTCCGAGCGGCCGCTGATCGTCGCCGGTGGCGGCATCCTCAACGCCGACGCCGCCGACCTGCTGGTCGAGTTCGCCGAGCTGACCGGCACCCCGGTGATCCCCACCCTGATGGGCTGGGGCGCCATCGCCGACGACCACGAGCTGAACGCCGGCATGGTCGGCGTGCAGACCTCGCACCGCTACGGCAACGCGAACTTCCTGGCGTCGGACTTCGTCCTGGGCATCGGCAACCGCTGGGCCAACCGCCACACCGGCTACAAGCTGGACGTCTACCGCGGCGAGCGCAAGTTCGTCCACGTGGACATCGAGCCCACCCAGATCGGCCGGATCTTCGCCCCGGACTTCGGCATCGCCTCCGACGCCAAGGCCGCGCTGGAGCTCTTCGTCGAGGTGGCCAAGGAGCTCAAGGCCGCCGGCAAGCTGCCGGACCGCGGCGAGTGGGTGGCCGCCACCCAGGAGCGCAAGGCGACCCTGCAGCGCCGCACGCACTTCGACAACATCCCGATGAAGCCGCAGCGCGTCTACGAGGAGATGAACAAGGCGTTCGGTCCGGAGACCCGCTACGTCACCACCATCGGCCTCTCCCAGATCGCCGGCGCGCAGATGCTGCACGTCTACAAGCCGCGCCACTGGATCAACTGCGGCCAGGCCGGCCCGCTCGGCTGGACCATCCCGGCCGCCCTCGGTGTCGCCACCGCCGACCCCGAGAGCCCGGTCGTCGCGCTCTCCGGCGACTACGACTTCCAGTTCATGCTGGAGGAGCTGGCGGTCGGCGCCCAGCACAAGATCCCGTACGTGCACGTGCTGGTGAACAACGCGTACCTGGGCCTGATCCGGCAGGCGCAGATCGGCCTGGACATCAACTTCCAGGTCAACCTGGAGTTCGAGAACATCAACTCCCCGGAGTTGGGCGTCTACGGCGTCGACCACGTCAAGGTGGTCGAGGGCCTGGGCTGCAAGGCGATCCGGGTCACCGACCCGAACGAGCTGGGCGCCGCCTTCGAGCAGGCCAAGAAGCTCGCCGCCGAGTTCCAGGTGCCGGTCGTGGTCGAGGCGATCCTGGAGCGGATCACCAACATCGCGATGAGCAAGACGGCCGACATCAGCGACATCAGCGAGTTCGAGGAGCTGGCCACCGAGCCGGGCCACGCCCCGACCGCGATCAAGACGCTCAAGGTCTGATCGAGGATCTGATCGAAGGTCGGACTGGAAGCTCTGGCTGAAAGTCCGACCGAGCGAAAGCCGAAGGCCCGTCGACCTCCCGGGGGAGTCGACGGGCCTTCTGGCCGTGCGTGGTTCGGCGCGGCTCAGCGCGCCTTGGCCAGGCCCGACGGGCACGGGTTGCCCCGGTCGAACGAGTACTTCCCGGTGATCCGGTAGGTGCCGGGGGCCGGCGCGTAGAGCACCGTCCACTCGCCCTGCTGGGCCAGGCAGCCGTTCGCGTCGCCCTGGTCGCCCGCGATGCCCAGCCACGGCGACCAGGGCAGCAGCAGGTGGACCGAGCCCGCGCTGGGCACCTGGACGGTCAGCGCCGCGGGGCCGGCCTGCTGCACCACGGCGGGCGGCGCGGCCAGCGGGGTGGCGTCGGTGACCTGGTACAGCCGCCAACTGCCGTGCTGCCAGATCGGGTCCAGCCAGGGCTGCCCGGCGGCGACCAGCGCCGCCTCCTCCTTCGCCGCGTCGTCCGGCTTGTCGCTGGAGAGCGCGACATAGCCGACGCCCCAGCGCTGCAGCCAGGCGTGGTAGTCGCTCGGGGCCAGCTTGTCGGCGTAGAAGAGCGGGTTGCGGGTGACGTCCGTCTGCCGGTTCCAGCCACGGGCCAGGTCCACGTACGGGGCCACCCCGCTGGCCTCCCAGTGCGAGGCGAGCGGGACCACCTCCACCCGGGTGCGGTCCGCGCCGACCGTGTGCAACTCGTTGATCAGCGCCTTGCCGTCGGAGGCCGCCCTGGCCACCGGCACGGTCACCAGCAGGTCGCCCAGCGTCCGCCCGGCCAGCCAGGCGGCCACCGAGATGAAGGCGACCCCCACCAGCAGCGACCGACGCCGGGCCAGCCGGACGTTCAGCAGCACCGCGAGCAGCACGGTGCCGGCGAAGAGCAGGCTGAGCCGCTCCACGTTGCTGCCCACCGGCGAGGGGATCAGCCAGACCAGCACCACCCCGGCCGAGTAGACCAGCGCCCCGCGCCGCACCGCGAGCCAGTCGCCCGGCACCAGCAGGGCCACCGCGAGCGCGGCCGCCACCACCGGCGCGGCCGCCCACCAGTCGAAGGGCTGCACCCCGTAGAACGGGAAGAGCACCGAGGTGCCGGCCACCACCAGGACCGGGGCCGCCGCCAGCGGACAGCTCTCCCGGCGACGCCCGGTCAGGAAGAGCGCGGCGGCCAGCACTTCCAGGAAGAGACCGACCACCGGACTGCCCATGGTGGCCAGCGCCGCCAGCGCGAAGAGCCAGGTGCCGCGCAGCCGCCGCGGGCCGCCGCGGTCGACGGCCAGCACGGTGGCCGCCAGTCCGAAGGCCACCCCGATCGCGAAAGTCACCCGTCCTGAGGCGACGTCACACCAGAGGGCGAACGCCGTCCACAGCGCGGGGGCCAGCGGCCGCCGCAGACCCGAGCGGGTCAGCAGGGTGGCGGCCAGCGCCGCGGAGGCGGTGCCGACCAGCATGCCGGTGGTCCTGACCCCCAGCAGGCCCATCAGATAGGGCGACAGCACGCTGTACGAGGCGGTGTGCATTCCGCCGTACCAGGACAGGTTGTAGGCCGCGTCCGGGTGCTGGCGGGTGAACTCGGTCCAGGCGTACTGGGCGGCCAGATCGCCCGCGTCGTTGGCCAGGGCGACGGCCCAGATCAGGTGCAGCACAGCGGCCAGCAGGGTGGCGGCGAACACCGGGTGGCGCAGTGCGGCGGGCAGGCGGGCAGCGGGAATCGCCGACCCCACGGTGGTCATATGGTCTCTTTCGGCCGTCGAGGAGCGGTGTGCGGTCAGCTGGGCTGAGTAGCAGTAACCTACGGTGCCGTCCCGCACGGTACGCCACAGCCCCGGACCCTCGCCGTGGGTCCGGGGCTGCGTTCCGGCCGACCTGACGGTCGTCCGGAGTCCGGGTCACGCACCGTCCCTGGGCGGCCCGGAGTCTGGGGGATTTAGCTGGGAGCCTGCTGAGTGGCGGTCAGCCGCGGGCGGCCAGCTCCTTGGCGGCGCGGGCGCAGGCCAGGGCGATCTGGTCCTCGTTGGCGGTCGTCAGGTTGCCCTTCTCCACCACCGCGTTGCCGTTGACGAAGAGCGCGGCCAGCGGCGGCAGCGCGCCCAGCGTCAGCGCGGCCACCGGGTCGGCGATCGAGGAGTGCATGATCCCGTCGACCTTCCAGAGCGCCAGGTCGGCGAGCTTGCCCACCTCGATCGAGCCGATCTCGTGCTGCCGGCCCAGCACCCGGGCGCCGCCCATGGTGCCCAGGCGCAGCGCGCCGCGCGCGGTCAGCGCGTCGGGGCGGCCGTGCAGCCGGTTGATCAGCAGCGCGTTGCGCAGCTCGGTGCCCAGCTCGCCGGACTCGTTGGAGGCGGTGCCGTCCACGCCCAGACCCACCGGGACGCCGGCCTTCAGCATGTCCGGGACCCGGGCGATGCCGGCCGCCAGGCGCGCGTTGGAGGAGGGGCAGTGCGCCACACCGGTGCCGGTCTCGGCGAACTTGGCGATGTCGGAGTCGTTCATGTGGACGCAGTGCGCCATCCAGACGTCCTCGCCCAGCCAGCCGGTCGACTCGAAGTAGTCGGTGGGGCCCATGCCGAACAGCTCCTTGCAGAACTGCTCCTCCTCGGCCGTCTCGGAGCCGTGGGTGTGCAGCCGAACGCCCTTGCGGCGGGCCAGCACGGCGGCCTCGCGCATCAGTTCGGTGGAGACCGAGAACGGCGAGCAGGGCGCGATGGCGACGTGCAGCATCGAGCCGAACGAGGCGTCGTGGTAGGTGTCCACGGCCGCCTCGGAGGCGATCAGGATGTCCTCGGTGGTCTCCACCGCGTGGTCCGGCGGCAGGCCGCCGTCCTTCTTGCTGCGGTCCATCGAGCCGCGCAGCGCGGTGAAGCGCATGCCGAGCGACTGGACGGCCTCGATCGAGGCGCCCAGGATGTCGCCGCCGTCCTTCGGGAACACGTAGTGGTGGTCCGAGGCGGTGGTGCAGCCGGACTTGAGCAGTGCGGCGGCCGAGCCGAGGGTGGCGGCGTGCACCAGCTTGTCGTCGATCCGGGCCCAGGTCGGGTAGAGCGCGACCAGCCAGTCGAACAGGATGTTGTCCTGGGCCAGGCCGCGGGTGATCCACTGGTAGAAGTGGTGGTGGGTGTTGACCAGGCCCGGGGTGACCAGGTGCCCCTCGCCGTTGATCCGGCGTACCACGTTGTCCAGCCACTGCGGCGCGGGGCCGTCGCCGACCGACTCGATGACGTTGCCCTTGATCACCACGTGGCCGCGGGCGTACTCGGTGTCGGCGGCGTCGACCGTGGCGATCGCGACGTTCTCGATCACGATCCGCTGATCGGCGGGCGGGGGCTGGACTGCCATGGGTGACTCCTGTGGAGTGGGGGGCGTTGTGCGGGACCGCGCGATCCGACGGCGCGCCGGGGAGGCGGGAGGCCTGCCGTCAGGCCGCGCGGTCCGGCCAGGGTGTCACCGCCGTCAGCGGTACCGGAGTCCCGAGGGCGGGACGGCGGAGCGAGAATCCCTCGGGTGGGGGGCCGGTCGTGAGCCGGGAGGTGTCAGACGACCGGGATGACCGGGGTGACGCCGTCGCGGTGCACGGTGCCCTCGATCAGGCCGTACATCCGGTCGGCGGCGTAGTACACCTCGTTCTCGTTCTTGAGGTCGAAGGGCGACAGGTCGACCAGGAAGTGGTGCTTGTTCGGCAGCTCCAGGCGGACCTCGTCCACCTCGGCGCGGTTGTTCAGCACCCGGGTGCCCATCGCGTGCAGGGTCTGCTGCAGCGAGTAGGAGTAGGTCTCGGCGAAGGCCTCCAGCATGTGGCGGCGCACGTGCTGGTAGGAGCGGTTCCAGTTCGGCTGGGCCTCGTCCTCGCGGCCGCTGTAGGAGTACTTCCAGCGCGCCGTGACCTGGGTGGCAAGGATCCGGTCGTACGCCTCCTGGAGGGTGGTGTACTTGTCCTTGATGTAGCCCCAGAACTCGGAGTTGGTCGTGTTCATCACGACCAGGTCCTTGAGACCGGAGATCACCTGGACGGTCTCGCCGTCGTACACGATCTCGGTGGTGCGGGTCTCACCGCCGTCGCGGACGAAGGAGTGGCCGACCTCCTCCGAGCCGATGAAACGCGAGGTGTTGTCCGGGGTCTTGATCCGGTTCCAGGTGTACTCCTCGATCCGGATCCGGGCGCTGTGCACCACGCCACGCTCGGTGTTGTCGACGAAGTGGCGCGCCAGCGTGATGCCGAACGCCTCCGCCGACTCGATGCCGTGCTCCTTGGCGAAGGCGAAGACGGTGTTCTTGGTGGTGTCGGTGGGCAGGCAGTTGGCGTTCGAGCCGGTGAGGTGGACGTCCTCGAACTCGCCCTGGAGGGCGACCGAGACGTTCAGGTCCTTGATCTCGTGACGGGTGCTGTCACGGTAGACCCGGACGATGCGGTTCTCCGCCTTGCCGTACTGGTTCTGACCGAGCACGTGGGCCATCGTCGGCTCCTTGCTGTCTAGCTTCCGCGGTAGACGGAATATCCGAAGGGGTTCAGCAGCAGCGGCACGTGGTAGTGGTGCTGCGCGGGCGCGACCGTGAAGACGATCGAGACCTCGGGGAAGAACGGCGTCTCGCTGGACTTGGCGGCGTAGTACGCCGCCGTGTCGAAGCGGAGCCGGACGACCGAGCCCGCCTCCACGGCCGGCAGGTCCTTGGCCCGGCCGTCGGAGTCCGTGGCGGAGGTGCCGAGCACCGTCCAGCCACCCTCGGTGTTGAGTGCGAGCTCGACCGGCACACCCTCGGCCGGGCGGCCGAGGCTGGTGTCGAGCACGTGGGTGGAGATGCCAGTCATGGCGGAAGTGACCTTACTGGTGGCAGGAGTGACGGATCGTCAGCTGATGGTTCGACAGCCGGCCGACGGTGCGTCGGTAGGTCAGACGGCCGGCTCGTCCAGCAGGCGGTTGAGCCGGATGTCGTTGATCTTGCGCAGCTCGCCGCGGACGATCTCGGCCTCGGTGGCCGCGTCGTTCGGGAAGCGCTCGCGCAGTGCGGCGAGCATGGTGGCCGCGGTGCGCCCGGTGGCGCAGATCAGGAACACGTGGCCGAACTTCGCCTCGTAGGCGGCATTGGCCTCGTGCAGTTCATCGAGGAGTGCCTGGTCCACTCCGTGGATGCCGGCCTGCTCGCGCTCCGAGGTGGCGTCGCCCGTCCTGGGCTTGCCGATCCGGGCGTGGCCGGCCATCGCGTCGTCCAGGTCGGTGACCGCGAGGTCCGCCATGGCGGCCGCGTTGGCGGCCAGCAGGGCGTCGCGGTCGGACCAGGGCCGGCTGCCGGCGACGGCGGCGGCCCAGGTGGGGCTGGAGCAGACCTCCAACAGAGTCCGCTCCAGCTCGGCGGCCGGGGCCGCCGCCAGCGCCCCGAGGGCGCCGGGTGCGTCAACTGACGCGTGAGGGTGGTTGGTCACGGGTGGACCTCCTGAAGAGTGGTGCCACCCGCACAAGCTAGATCCACCACCCCCGGCCGTCAACACTTTGTTGAAGCCTTGGTGGTTACGTTTCGAACCGCCGGTGCTCGCCGACCGCTTTCGTGTGCGATCCGCCAAGTGTGCCGGACTCGTCCCTCGGTGAGAATTGCCTGGTCGGCCGGGGTGTCAGCCGCTCTTCGGTCCGTCCACCTGACGGTTGAGGTAGTTGTACACCGTGAAGCGGCTGACGCCCAGCGCGGAGGCGACGGTTTCCACACCGTGTCGCACGGTGAAGGCGCCGCGCTCCTCCAGCAGGGCGACGACCCGCTGCTTCTCCAGCCGGTCCAGCTCGCTGAGCGGTCGGCCGTCGAACTGGCGGGTCATCTCGGCCAGCAGCCGGTCGAGCGCACTGCTCAGGTGGGGCAGGCGGACGGCGAGTGCCGCCTCGCCGTCCCACTCGAGGACCACGTCGTCCGGCTTCGCCTCGGCGAGGTCGAGGGCGGTCGCCCCGACCGCGTCCAGCAGCGGCTTTATCGCTCGGCTGAGCGGGTGCTCCAGGGCGTCGGTCACGGTGTACCCACTCCTTCGGGGGTCTCGGGGCCGGCTTCGGCATCGGGAACCACGCTGACCTGGAACGAGATCCGGCTGGCGCCGGCGTCCAGGGAGTCGTGCAGCAGTCGGGTCACCGCGGTGAGCACCTGCTCGGCGTCGCCCTCGGCGCTGGTCCCGAACGGGCCGACCGAGACGGCGAGGCCCGCCTCGTCGACCACCCGCCGGGCCGCGACCGCGTGGTCCGGGAAGTTGACCAGTTCGAACGGTTCTGTCGTGAACTCCACCATCAATCGCACCAGGTCACTGTAGCGAGCGGGTGGTCCGTGGCACCGGTTGGGCGAAAGAGATTCAACAAACTGTTGCATTGCCCTTGACACTTCCTCGGGTACTCGTGGCAAGCTTCCACCAAGCAGAATCCCTCTTCCGCATCATGGAAGTTGTGATGATGGTGAACTGAAAGGTGAGGGACGTGACGGCCGCTTCCGAGTACGCGTCTGTGAATGGACGCGCCACGATCAACCTGTCCATCCTCTTCACGGAGCTCCCGCTCCTGGAGCGCCCCGCCGCGGCTGCCGCCGCCGGCTTCACGGCGGCCGAGCTCTGGTGGCCCTTCGGCACCGAGACGACCCCCGCCGAGGCCGAGCTGGACGCGCTGCGCAAGGCCTTCGGCGACGCGGGTGTCCGCCTCACCGGCCTCAACTTCCTCGACGACCTCTCGGTGGGCGCCAAGGGCACCGCCTCGGTCCCGGCCGAGCGCGAGCGCTTCCGCACCAACGTCCCGGTCGCCGCCGCGCTGGCCGAGTCGCTCGGCGCCGGTGCGCTGAACGCGATCTACGGCAACCGGACCGAGGGCGTCTCCGCCGAGGAGCAGGACGCGCTCGCGCTGGAGAACCTCGTCCTGGCCGCCCGGGCCGCGCACTCCATCGGCGCGGTCCTGCTGATCGAGGCGCTGAACCGGAACGACGCGCCCGACTACCCGCTGCACACCGCCAAGGCCGCCGTCGAGGTGGTCGACCGGGTCAACGCCGCCACCGGGCTCGGCAACGCCAAGTTCCTCTGCGACCTCTACCACCTGTCGGTCAACGGCGAGGACCTGAACGCCGTCATCGACGCCCACGCGGACAAGATCGGCCACGTCCAGATCGCCGACAACCCGGGCCGCAACGAGCCCGGCACCGGCGACCTCGACCTCGCCGCGCTGCTGGACCGGCTGACCGCCGCCGGTTACACCGGTCCGATCGGCCTGGAGTACAAGCCCGCGGGCGGCGTCAGCGCCGACAGCTTCGGGTGGCTGCCGCGCGAGCTGCGCGCCAGCTGACCCATCGGACAATCTCCCCTCGTACAAAAGGATTTGACGCGATGAGCGCCTCCCGCAAGATCGCCTTCATCGGCCTGGGCATCATGGGCAAGCCCATGGCCATCAACCTGGTCAAGGCCGGCCACCACGTCACCGGCTTCAACCTGGAGCAGTCCGCGATCGACGCCGTGGTCGCGGCCGGCGGTCACGGTGCGAGCAGCATCGCCGAGGCCGTCAAGGACGCCGAGGTCGTCATCACCATGGTCCCGGCGGACCCGCACGTCGAGCAGGTCATCCTCGGTGAGGGTGGCGTGCTGGAGAACGCGAAGGCCGGCGCCCTGGTGATCGACATGTCCTCGATCACCCCGCAGACCTCGATCAAGGTCGAGGCCGCCGCCAAGGAGAAGGGCGTCCGCACCCTGGACGCCCCGGTCTCCGGCGGCGAGGCCGGCGCGATCGAGGCAGTGCTCTCGATCATGGTCGGTGGCGCGGCCGAGGACTTCGCCGAGGCCAAGCCGCTCTTCGACGTGCTGGGCACCACCGTGATCCACGTGGGTCCGGCCGGCGCCGGCCAGACCGTGAAGGCGGCCAACCAGCTGATCGTGGCCGTGAACATCCAGGTGGTGGCCGAGGCCGTGGTCTTCCTGGAGAACGCGGGCGTCGACCTGCAGGCCGCGCTGGACGTGCTCGCGGGCGGCCTGGCCGGTTCGACCGTGCTGAACCGCAAGAAGGCCAACATGGTCGACCGCGAGTTCGCCCCGGGCTTCCGGATCGACCTGCACCACAAGGACATGGGCATCGTGACGGCCGCCGCGCGCGCCGTCGAGGCCCCGCTGCCGGTCGGCTCGCTCGTCGCCCAGCTGGTCGCCTCGGCCCGCGCCAACGGTGACGGCTCGCTGGACCACTCGGCGCTGCTGCGCGGTGTGGAGCGCCTGGCGGGCCGCGAGGTCAAGTAACCCGCAGGGTTACCACTGAACTCCTCCTGGTGGCGTGTACCTGTCCGGTCGTGCCCGCGTCACCAGGAGGGCACTTTCGACCAGCAGGCGACCGTGGGGCTCATATTCCCTCGCCTGCTGGTCGTGCCAACCGGCGGCGCAAGCGCACTTCGGTCGTGCGCGACGCGCCGCCCGGCCCCCTCCCTCGCCGAGGGGAGCCTCCCGTACGTCGGAAGCGGGACGGGAGGAACGGCGGGGAGGGGGTCGCACCCCGCTTCGGCGGGTGTGAGTCCGCATGATTGAAAGACCATCAGCTCATCCCGGAAGTGAGGCCAGCACCATGCCCGCCACCCCCACTCAGGGCCATGTGGTCGTAGCTCCCGACAAGTTCAAGGGCACCCTGGAGGGCGCCGAGGTCGCCGCCCGGCTGGCCGCCGGCATCCGCCGGGTGGTCCCCGGCGTCGAGGTCCGCGAACTGCCGGTCGCCGACGGCGGCGAGGGCACCCTGGCCGCGGCCCTCGCGGCCGGCTTCGTCCGGATCCCGGCGAAGGTGGCAGGTCCGACCGGTCTGCCGGTGGACGCCGCGATCGCCGTCAAGGGCGATCTCGCCGTGGTCGAGCTCGCCCAGGCCTCGGGCCTGGCCCGGCTGCCCGGCGGACGCACCGCGCCGCTCGCGGCCGGCTCCTTCGGGGTCGGTCAGCTGATCGGCCGGGCGGTCCAGCTGGGCGCCAAGCGGATCGTGCTGGGCCTGGGCGGCAGCGCCTGCACCGACGGTGGCGCGGGCATGGTCCAGGCGCTGGGCGTCGGCCTGTTCGACGCCCAGGGCACCGAGCTCCCGCCAGGCGGTGCGGCCCTGCGCCGGCTGCACCGCCTGGATCCGGGCGCGCTGGCCGACACGCTGCGCGGGGTGGAGGTCGTGGTCGCCTGCGACGTGGACAATCCGCTGCTCGGCGCCCGTGGTGCCACCGCCGTCTACGGTCCCCAGAAGGGGGCCGAGGGCGAGGACCTGGTGGTGCTGGAGGCGGGCCTGACCCGCTGGGCCGACGTGGTGCGCGAGAGCACCGGAACAGACTTCCGTGACGCCCCCGGCGCCGGGGCCGCAGGCGGGGTCGGCTTCGCCGCCCTGGCCCTGCTCGGCGCCACCATGCGGCCCGGCATCGAGCTGCTGCTCGAACTGCTGGGCTTCGACGAGGCCGTGCGTGGGGCACGCCTGGTCGTGACCGGCGAGGGATGCCTGGACGCGCAGACGCTCCATGGCAAGGCCCCCGCCGGAGTAGCCGCGGCGGCCACCGGGGCGGGGGTTCCGGTGGCCGCTGTGGCCGGTCGACTCGAGCTGGCCGAGGACGAGTGGCGCGGGGCCGGCTTCGCGGCCGCGTACGCGCTGGTCGAGCTGGCCGAGCAGCCGGGGGACAGCATCACCAAGGCGGCGGAGCTGGCCGAGCTGGCGGGGGAGACGCTGGCCAGGGACCTGCTCGTGGGTCGGTAGGAACGCGCGGTCCGGCATGAAGTCCCCGCGTCGTTAAGTCCCCAAGCGTTCATCGTATTTTCCTACATTGACGTTTTGTTGAAGGCGGGCCTAGGCTCCGAGCCACTCCCACCGCAGCAGTTGAGTCCGGAGGTCTTGATGCAGCAGTCGACCGCGGTGATCCGCTCCCGTCGCGTGGTCCTCCCCGACGGTGAGCGCCCGGCCGACGTGCTGGTCCAGGACGGTCGGATCGCGCGGATCGCCGCTCACGGTTCGGTCCCGGCAGGCGACGCCCGGCTCACCGACCTCGGCGAGATCGCGCTGCTGCCCGGCCTGGTCGACACCCACGTGCACGTCAACGAGCCGGGCCGGACCGAGTGGGAGGGCTTCGCCACCGCCACCCGGGCCGCCGCGGCCGGCGGCGTCACCACGATCATCGACATGCCGCTCAACTCGATACCGCCGACCACCACGGTGGCCGGGCTGGCGGCCAAGCGGCGCACCGCCGAGGGCCAGGCCTGGGTCGACCTCGGCTTCTGGGGCGGGGCGATCCCGGGCAACACCGGCGACCTGGAACCGCTGCACCAGGCCGGCGTGTTCGGCTTCAAGAGCTTCCTGGCCCCGTCCGGCGTGGACGAGTTCCCGCACGTCGGGCCCGCCGACCTGACGGCCGTGCTCGCCGAGCAGGCCCGGATCGGGGCGCTGGCGATCATCCACGCCGAGGACCCGGCGGTGCTGGACGCGGCCCCGCAGGTACCCGGCACGCACTACCGCGACTTCCTCGCCTCCCGCCCCGACGACGCCGAGACGACGGCCGTCGCCCGGCTGCTGGACACCGCGCGGCGCACCGGCGCCCGGGTCCACATCCTGCACGTCTCCTCGGCGGCGGTGCTGCCGCTGCTGGCCCAGGCCCGCGCCGACGGCGTCCAGGTCACCGCGGAGACCTGCCCGCACTACCTGACGCTGGCCGCCGAAGAGGTGCCGGACGGCGACACCGCCTTCAAGTGCTGCCCGCCGATCCGTGACGAGTCCAACCGCGACCAGCTCTGGGCGGCGCTCGCCCGCGGCGAGTTCATCGGCATCGTCTCCGACCACTCGCCCTCCACGCCCGACCTGAAGCAGCTTCAGAAGTACGGCGGCAGCGGCGACTTCGCCAAGGCCTGGGGCGGCATCGCCTCGCTGCAGCTGGGCCTGCCGGCGATCTGGACCGAGGCCCGCAAGCGCGGCCACACGCTGGGCGACCTGGTGCGCTGGATGTCCAGTGGCCCGGCCTCGCTGGTCGGCCTGGACGGCACCAAGGGCGCGATCGCCGTCGGGCACGACGCCGACCTGGTCGCCTTCGACCCGGATGCCGACTTCTCGGTCGATCCGGCCGGGCTGCACCACCGCAACCCCGTCACCCCGTACGCCGGCAAGACGCTGACCGGCTCCGTCCGCACCACCTGGCTGCGCGGCCGGGTGGTGGACGTGCACGCCGAGCCCTTCGGCCGCCAGCTCCTGCGCACCCGCTGACCCCTGATCTCGCTGAGGAGCGACGACGACATGAGTGACAGTCAGACCCCGGCCGCTCCTTTCACCGAGCTGGTCAACCTGGCCTCCCGCCTGCTGGGCGCCGGTGTGGTGGCCACCAACGAGGACACCTTCGCGGACGCGGAGAACCTGCTGGTCGCCAAGCCCGCCGAGTTCCGGGCCCACACCTTCGGCCACAAGGGCCAGATCATGGACGGCTGGGAGAGCAAGCGCCGCCGCGGCGTCAGCGCCGAGCAGCCGCACCCGACCGACGAGGACCACGACTGGGCGATCGTCCGGCTCGGCGTCGCGGGCCGGATCCACGGCGTGATCGTGGACACCGCGCACTTCACCGGCAACTACCCGGAGACCGCCTCGGTGCAGGCCGCCTCGATACCCGGGATCCCCTCGGTCGAGGAACTGGCCGCGGCCGAGTGGACCGACCTGGTGGCGCGCACCGCGCTGCGCGGCGACACCGCGCACGAGTTCGCGGTCGAGGACCCGACCCGGTACACCCACGTGCGGCTGAACATCTGGCCGGACGGTGGCGTGGCCCGGCTGCGGGTGCACGGCGAGGTGCTGCCGGACCCGCGCGACCTGGACGGGCTCACCTTCGACCTGGCCGCCCAGGAGTACGGCGGCGTGGCCGAGGCGGCCTCGGACCGGTACTTCTCCTCCCCGCACAACCTGAACGCTCCCGGCCGCGCCTCCGTCATGGGCGAGGGCTGGGAGACCCGGCGTCGGCGCGACAAGGCCAACGACTGGGTGCAGATCGCCCTGGCCGGGGGCGGCGAGGTCCTTGCCGTCGAGGTGGACACCACCCACTTCGTCGCCAACGCTCCCGGCTGGGCCGACCTGATGGGCTACGACGCCTCGAACGGCGGTGACCCGCGGACCGACGCCGCGGGCTGGTTCGAGCTGCTGCCGCGGACCCGGCTGCAGCCGGACACCCGGCACCGGCTGCGGCTGGGCGCGTCGTCCGCCGCCCGTCCGGTGACCCATGTGCGGATCAACGTCTACCCGGACGGCGGCCTGGCCCGGCTGCGGCTGACCGGCAAGCTCACCGAGGCCGGCCGCGGCGCCCTGGCGCTGCGCTGGTTCAACGCGCTGCCGGCCGCCGAGGCCGCGCAGGCGCTGACCGAGGCCGGGCTGGCCGAGGCCGAGGCGTGGACGCTGACCGCCGTCCGCCCGCTGGCCGACGCTGCGGAGCTGACCACGGCCGTGTCGGCGCTGCAGCCGAGCGACGGCCCTGACGGCACCGAGACCTCGCGGCGGGCCGCCGCGATCTGGCGCCTGCTGGGCGTCTGACCTTCCCTCTCTTGGCTTTTGCAGACTTTGCCAAGCGCGTTCCGGTGGCTTTGCAAGGTCTGCAGACCAGCAACTCTCGTACCTGAAGGACCCCCATGCCCAAGAACCTGACCACCGAGTCCGGCGCCCCGATCGCCGACAACCAGAACTCGGCCTCGGCCGGCGAGTACGGCCCGCTGCTCATCCAGGACCAGCAGCTGATCGAGAAGCTCGCCCGGTTCAACCGCGAGCGCATCCCGGAGCGCGTGGTGCACGCCCGCGGCTCCGGCGCCTACGGCTACTTCGAGGTGACCGACGAGGTCTCCCAGTACACCCGCGCCGACTTCCTCTCCGAGATCGGCAAGCGCACCGAGGTCTTCCTGCGCTTCTCCACCGTGGCCGGCAACCTGGGCGCCAACGACGCGGTCCGCGACCCGCGCGGCTTCGCGCTGAAGTTCTACACCGCCGAGGGCAACTACGACCTGGTCGGCAACAACACCCCGGTCTTCTTCATCAAGGACCCGCTGAAGTTCCCCGACTTCATCCACTCGCAGAAGCGCGACCCGTTCACCGGCATCACCGAGGCCGACAACGTCTGGGACTTCTGGGCGCACGCCCCCGAGGCCACCCACCAGATCACCTGGCTCTTCGGCGACCGCGGCATCCCCGCCTCCTACCGCCACATGAACGGCTACGGCTCGCACACCTACCAGTGGGTCAGCGAGTCGGGCGAGGCCTTCTGGGTCAAGTACCACTTCAAGACGAACCAGGGCGTCCGCTCGCTGGACGGCTCCCAGGCCGCCGAGCTGGTGGGCGGCGACGCCGACAGCCACCAGCGCGACCTGCACCAGGCGATCGAGCGCGGCGTCTTCCCGTCCTGGACCCTCTACGTCCAGCTGATGCCGGTGGCCGAGGCGGCCGAGTACCGCTTCAACCCGTTCGACCTCACCAAGGTCTGGCCGCACGCCGACTACCCGCTGGTCAAGGTCGGCCGCCTGGTCCTGAACAAGAACCCGGAGAACGTCTTCGCCGAGGTCGAGCAGGCCGCCTTCTCGCCGAACAACTTCGTGCCCGGCATCGGCCCCTCGCCCGACAAGATGCTCCAGGGCCGCCTGTTCGCCTACGCCGACGCCCAGCGCTACCGCCTCGGCGTCAACCACACCCTGCTCGCCGTCAACGCCCCCAAGGCGACCGAGGCGAACAACTACGGCCGCGACGGCTTCTCGGCCGTCAACAAGGCCGGCCGCGGCAAGAACTACGAGCCCAACTCGTACGACGGCCCGGCGCAGACCGACCGGGCGCTGGCCGCACCGGTCGCCCTGAACGGCTACACCGGGAGCTACACCACCCCGGCGCACACCAAGGACGACGACTTCTTCCAGGCCGGCGAGCTCTACCGGGTGATGTCCGAGGGCGAGAAGAGCCGCCTGATCGACAACCTGGCCGGCTTCCTGGCCCAGGTCAGCCGTGAGGACATCATCGAGAAGAACCTGGCGCACTTCCACGCCGCCGACGAGGAGTACGGCTCCCGCCTGGAGGCGGCCGTCGCCAAGCTCCGTGCCGGCGATGAGGGCTGAACCACCCTCAGGTTCCGTCAGGACGCGTAGGACCAGAGGCTGACTGACGCACCCTCAGATGGGCCCCTCCCCCCGGGCAGTGGGGGAGGGGCCCATCGCCTGTTTCACGCCCCGGTCGACCGTCTGGCATATGCCATTCGGCCAATAGCCGTCACCTGCGGGATTCTCGCCCGACCGTCGGGTACGACGACGGCTCGGTGGATAGGCTGGGGGAGGATACCCGGGGACGGCGGAAGGGGAGGCCATGCCGGCACACGGACAAGGTCATCAGATCATGCTGGACCAGGGCGAGTCCGGCCCGCACACCTCGCTGCGGCGAGCCCTGCGGGTGCTGGAGGCCGCCGACCGCCACCCCTACGGCGCGGGGCTGCCCGACCTGGTCCGGGAGACCGCGCTGCCCGAGCCGGTGGTGCGCGAACTGGTCGGCGTGCTCTGCGCCGAGGGCTACCTGCAGCCGAGCGACGGCGGTTGGGTGCTGGGCGGCACCTTCGCGATGCTCGGCCAGTACAACCGCGAGCAGCTGATCCGGATCCGGCTGCAGCACAAGCTCACCGAGCTGCGCGACGAGCTGGGCGCCGCCGTCTACTTCAGCCGCTACCACGACGGCGAGCTGCGGGTGGAGGCGGTGGCCGAGGCCGCGCACGCGCCCGCCGTCCACGAGTGGGTCGACTTCAAGGCCACCGCCCACGCCAGCGCGATCGGCAAGTGCCTGCTCAGCCAGCTCGACCACGACGGCCGCCTGGACCACCTGGCCCGGCATCCGATCGCCCGGCTCACCTCGCGCACCATCACCGACGCCGACCAGCTGATGCAGCGTCTGGAGCGGCAGCCCGCCACCGTCCCGATGCTGGACCTCCAGGAGTACGCGTTGGGCACGGTCTGCGCCGCCGTCCCGGTCACCGCGGGCAGCACGGTGGGCTGCCTGGCGATGTCGCTCCCGGTCGACAACGCGCACCGGCTGCGCGCGGCCGCGGAGCTGCTGGCCGA
The DNA here is from genome assembly GCF_041262605.1 of Kitasatospora sp. GAS1066B. Lineage (NCBI taxonomy): Bacteria > Bacillati > Actinomycetota > Actinomycetes > Kitasatosporales > Streptomycetaceae > Kitasatospora > Kitasatospora sp. GAS1066B. The sequence continues at coordinate 77,991 of NZ_JBGCCO010000025.1, read as the reverse complement.
GCGGGCCGCCCCGTTGATGCTCGCGATGGCGGTGTAGAGCGGCCTGAGGCGGCCTGAGGCGACCTGGGTCGGGCAGCGACACGGGTGCGGGCCGGGTCCGGAACTCCGGACCCGGCCCGCACCCGTGCGACGACCGCCGGGTGACAGCGCGTCAGTGCGTGACGAACATGCTGTCCATGAACTCGATGATCTGCTTGTCGGTCAGTCCCTTGGACGTCTTGTGGGCGTCGGCCAGGTCCTTCTCGGTGATCATGCCGACCAGCATCCCGTCCTCGATCACCGGCATGCGGCGGATCTGGTGCTGCTCCATCTTCTTGAGCACCGTCGCCATGTCGTCGTCGGCGCGCACGCAGTGCAGGTGGCCGCCCAGGTCCATCGCCGTCATGGTCGACGGGTCCTTGCCCTCGGCGATACATCGGGTGACGATGTCGCGGTCCGTGATGATGCCCTTGAGCTTCTTGTCCGGCCCGCAGATCGGGAGGGCGCCCACGCCCTTGTCCCGCATCATCTTGGCCGCCGCCATCAGCGTCTGACTGGCGTCGACGCACTGGGCCCCGCGGTGCATGATGTCACGCGCTGTGATCACTGTTCTCTCCTTCCGCTGCCGGAGGGTACCGGCTCGTTCACGGTAGGTGGCGATCGGAGGGCCCGCGAGCGGAGCCGAGGCCGTTCGGCGGTGCCCGCGGCGCGGGGCCCGGGAGGCCGGGGTGGCATGATCGGCTCTCATGTGCCTTTGCGAATATGTGAGTTAGCCGGCGCGGTGCACCGCCTGGGAGTCGACCGCGTGACCACTGCCTTCCCGTTGAACGGAGCGTTCCTTGACCCTCAAGACCGTCGTGGTGATCCCGACCTACAACGAGGTCGAGAATCTCCCGCGCATCGTCCAGGAGATACTCGGCCAGGACGTCCCGGGCCTCGGTGTCCTGGTGGTCGATGACGGGAGCCCGGACGGCACCGGCGAGGTGGCCGACAAGCTCGCCGCCACCCACCCCGGCGTGGTCGACGTGCTGCACCGGACGACCAAGGACGGCCTCGGCCGGGCCTACCGGGCCGGCATGGGCAAGGCGATCGAGGACGGCGCCGACCTGGTGGTCCAGATGGACGCCGACTTCTCGCACCCGCCCACGGCGCTGGCGCCCATGATCGAGGCCGCGGAGCGGGGTGCCGGACTGGTCATCGGCTCGCGCTACACGACCGGCGGCTCGCTGGACGAGGCCTGGGGTCTGCACCGCCGGCTGCTCTCCCAGTGGGCGAACTTCTACGTCAAGACGATCCTCGGGGTGCCCGCCGCCGACGTGACCGCCGGGTTCAACCTCTGGTCCAGGGACGCGCTGGCGGCCGTCGGCCTGGAGCGGATCGAGTCCAACGGCTTCTCGTTCCAGGTGGAGATGAAGTACCTCGCCTCGCGCGCCGGGGTGCGGATCGCCGAGGTGCCGATCCGCTTCGGGCAGCGCGTCGCCGGGACCTCCAAGATGTCGCTGAGCACGCAGTTGGAGTCGGCCTGGATGCCGTGGCGGCTGCGCGCCAAGCACAGCGGGGTCACCCAGGGCTGAGCCGTCGGGCGGGTGCGCGGCAGGGGCGGGTGACGGCGCGGGGCGTCGCCCGCCCCGCCGCGTGTCCGCCCCCTCCGGGGTCCGGGTCCAGGGCCGGCCTTGATCGGCTTATTAGACTCGATGTCGATAAGAACGGTCGAAACCCTTGTGGCCCGCGATACCCGCCAGTAGTTTGAGGTCCTGACGCCACCCCCGCAGGTCAGGAGGGTCCTCCCATGCCCAGAACCGCCCCCGAGGTGCACGCCGACCTCGTGTTGGAGCCGCGCGACGTCACGTTCGACTGGAGCGGGCTGCCGCTGCACTGGATCCCGGACGAGCCGCTCGCCACCCACACGATCAACGTGCTGCACCTGCTGCTGCCCGAGGGCGAGCGCTGGTTCATCAAGGTGTTCAAGGACGCGCTGCCGCTGATCACCGACGAGCAGCTGCGCGAGGAGGTGCTCGGCTTCATCGGCCAGGAGTCCATCCACGCCGAGGCCCACCAGGAGGTGCTCGACCACCTGCTCGCCCAGGGGCTCGACCCGCGCCCGTACGTGCGGCAGATCGCCTGGCTCTTCCAGCGGGTGCTGGGGGAGAAGCCGAAGCTCGGCCCCCGGCAGCGCCGGGAGAACATCATCGAGCGGGTGGCCTTCGTCGCCGCGATCGAGCACTTCACCGCCTTCCTCGGCAACTGGGCGCTCAACTCGCCCGGCCTGGACCGCGCCGAGGCCGACCCGACGATGCTGGACCTGCTGCGCTGGCACGGCGCGGAGGAGGTCGAGCACCGCAGCGTGGCGTTCGACCTGATGACCCACCTGGACCCGGGCTACCTGCGGCGGGTGCGCGGCATGGCGGTCTCCGGGCCGCTGCTGGTGCACCTGTGGGTGCGCGGGGTGCGGTTCCTGCTGGCCGCCGACCCGACGCTGGACGGCCGGCTCGTGCCGACCTGGCGCGAGGCCCTGGACATCTCCCGGCGCGGGCTGCTGCCGGAGCCGATGGCGTCGCTGCGCTCGGGCCTGCGCTACCTCAGGCGCGGCTACCACCCGACCCAGGAGGGCTCCAGCGCGCAGGCGCTGAGCTACCTCGCCAGCTCGCCGGCCGCCCGCGCCGCCGCCCGCTGACGCCGCCAGGCAGCCGACCGATGAACGGGCACCCGATGAAGAAGATCCCGAAGAAGCCGAGCACGCCCTCGCGCGAGACCGCGCCCGCACCCACCGCCGTCTTCGGCCGCACCACCCAGCTGGACGTGGACAACCCGCCGCCGGACCTCTACGGCCGCCCGCAGCCGGACCGCTTCATGCGCGCCGTCACCACCTTCAGCGACCTCTACACCCCGGCGATGGGCCGCCCGCTGCTGCGCCGCAACCCGCGGCTGCCGGCGCCTCGGGCGCGGGCACCGCTGTCCCTGGTGATCACCGGACACCGGGCGGTCGCCGAGGAGGTGGTCGAGCTGCGGCTGGCCGACCCGTCCGGCGACCGCCTGCCGTCCTGGCAGCCCGGCGCCCACCTGCGGCTGATCCTGCCCTCGGGACGCGAGCGCCACTACTCGCTCTGTGGCGACCCGGCCGACCGCACCACCTACCGGATCGCCGTGCGCCGGATCGCCGACGGTGGCGGCGGCTCCCGCGAGATCCACGAGGAACTGCACCTCGGCGCCCGCCTGACGGTCCGTCGGCCGCGCAACGGCTTCGCCTTCTGTGGCGAGCCGCGGCTGCTGCTGGTGGCCGGCGGGATCGGCATCACCCCGCTGCTGCCGATGGCCCGCGAGGCCCAGCGGCGCGGCCTGGACTGGCACCTGGTGCACGCCGGCCGCAGCGCCGCCTCGATGCCCTTCACCGAGGAACTGCGCGCGCTGGCACCCGACCGGGTGAGCTTTCGCACCGAGGACGCCGAGGGCCTGCCGACCGGCGCCGAGCTGCTGGCCGAGGCCCGCCCCGGCACCGCCGTCTACTGCTGCGGCCCGACCCCCATGCTGGCCGCCGTGCAAGCCGCCTTCGAGGCCTCACCCGCCACCGCCCTGCACTACGAGCGGTTCGGCGCCGCCCCGATCCTGGACGGCCGCCCGTTCACCCTCCAGCTCGGCCAGGAAGGACCGCGGCTGCCCGTCCCCGCCGACCGCTCCGCGCTCGACGTGCTGCGCGAGGCGAGGCCCGACCTGCCGTACTCCTGCCACCAGGGCTTCTGCGGCACCTGCCGGGTCCAGCTGCTGGCCGGCACCCCCGAACACCGTGACCGCCGGCTCACCGCCGAGGAGCGCGCGAGCGGTGCCCTGCTGCCGTGCGTCTCCCGCGCGGCCGAGGGCGAGACCCTGGTCCTGGAGGACTGACCGATGGCGTTCGACTACTCCGCCGCCGACCTCGACCGGTTCCGCGAGGTCCAGCAACTCGCCTACCACTGCGCCGAACAGGTCGCCGCCTGGATCGAGCCCGGGGTGACCGAGCGGCAGGCCACCCAGAAGCTGCGCCGGTGCCTGGTGGCCGAGGGCGTGGACGACTTCTTCCACGTGCCGTTCGCCTGGTTCGGCGACCGCACCGCCTTCCGGCACTTCCACACCCCGCTGCAGTTCTTCGCCGGCTCCCGGGTGCTCCAGGAGGGCATGCCCTACGTGCTGGACTGCGCCCCGGTGGTGGACGGCTACACCGCCGACATCGGCTACGGCGGCAAGGTCGGCGCCAACCCGGTCTGGGACCGGCTCGCCCAGGACCTCAGGGTCTACCGGGAGTTGATCCTGCGCGAGGTGCGGGCCCGCAAGCCGCTCGACGAGGTCTACGCGGCGGTGGACGCCCAGCTCGCCGCGCACGGCTACGACAACCGCCACCAGGTCTACCCTGGGCGGGTGATCGGCCATCAGGTGACCCGCAACACCAGCCGCGCGCCCAAGGGCGTCAACCTGTTCGGCTTCGGCCTGCGCACCCTGCAGACGCTGGGCCGGGAGCTGATCAGCGAGCGGCTGCACGGCCGCTCCCCGCTCTGGGCCGACGGCCGCGCCTCCCGGCACGCGCCCACGCCGGGCCTGTGGGCGGTCGAGCCGCACATCGGGTTCCGCGAGGTGGGTATCAAGTTCGAGGAACTGCTGGTGGTCACCGAGGACGAGGCCTACTGGCTGGACGACGATCTGCCGCACGTGCGGCGCTGGACGAGCCTTGAGGAGGCCGCCGCATGAGCCCGGTGACACGTCGTACGGTGCACAGCGCCGGCGTCGACCTGGCCGTCTTCGAGCAGGGCGACCCCGCGGCGCCCACCGTGCTGCTGGTGCACGGCTATCCGGACACCCACCGGGTCTGGGACGACGTGGCCGAGGACCTCGCCGCCGACCACCACGTGGTCCGCTACGACGTGCGCGGCGCCGGGGAGTCCTCGGTGCCGGCCGGGCGCGCCGAGTACCGCCTGGAACTGCTGGCCGCCGACCTGTTCGCGGTGGCCGACGCGGTCAGCCCCGACCGCCCGGTGCACGTGGTCGCGCACGACTGGGGCTCGCTGCAGTCCTGGGAGGCGGTCACCGAGCCCGGCGCCGAGCGCCGGCTGGCCTCCTACACCACGATGTCGGGGCCCTGCCTGGATCACATGGGCCACTGGATCCGGTACCGGCTGCGCCGCCCCACCCCCCGGCACCTGCGCCAACTCCTGGTCCAGGGCGCGCACTCCTGGTACATCACCGCCTTCCACCTGCCCTTCCTGGCTCCCGCCGGCTGGCGGCTGGGCCTGGCCCGGGCCTGGCCGCGGGTGCTGCGCGATCTGGAGGGCGTGCGGCCACGGGCCGGGCATCCCCAGCCGACGATCCGTCAGGATGCCGTGCGCGGGATCGAGTTGTACCGGGCGAACATGCGCCCGACGCTGCGCAACCCGCGCGAGCGGCACACCGAGGTCCCGGTGCAGCTGATCACGCTGCGCCGTGACCACTACGTCAGCCCGTTCCTCTCCGAGGGCCTGGAGCGCTGGGTGCCCCGACTGACCCGGCGCGAGCTGAACGCCACCCACTGGTCCGCGCTGCTCGAACAGGGCCCGGTGGTGGCGGGGTTGGTGCGCGAGTTCACCGCACGGATCGAGAGCACCGGCCAACCACCGGCCCCGGGCGAGAAGTTGGTGGTGATCACCGGCGCCGGCAGCGGGATCGGCCGGGCCACCGCGCTGGCCTTCGGCGAGCAGGGTGCCACCGTGGTGGTCTGCGACCTGGACCAGGTGGCGGCCGAGCGGACCGCCGAGCTGGTCACCCTGGTCGGCGGCGCGGGCCACGCCTACCGGGTGGACGTGAGCGACGGCGCGGCCATGGACGCCTTCGCGCAGCAGGTGGCGACCGAGCACGGGGTGCCGGACGTGCTGGTCAACAACGCCGGGATCGGGCACTCGGGCACCTTCCTGCAGACCACCGAGAAGGAGTGGCAGCGGGTCCTGGACGTCAACCTGTGGGGCGTGATCCACGGTTGCCGGGCCTTCGGCGCCCTGATGGTGGCGCGCGGCCGGGGCGGCCACATCGTCAACCTGGCCTCGGCGGCCGCCTACCTGCCGTCCAAGGTGCTCGCCGCCTACGCGACCAGCAAGGCCGCCGTGCTGATGCTCTCCGACTGCCTGCGGGCCGAACTCGCCGACAGCGGCATCGGGGTGAGCGCGATCTGCCCCGGCATCGTCAACACCAACATCACCAGGACCTCGACCTTCTCCGGCCTCTCGGCGAGCGAGCAGACGGCCAAGCAGGACCGGGCGGCCAGGCTCTACGCGCGCCGGGGCTTCCCGCCCGAGAAGGTGGCGGCCGAGATCGTCAAGGCGGTGCGGACCGGCAAGCCGGTGGTGCCCGTGACGGTGGAGGCCAAGCTCGCGCGCTGGGCCGGCCGGATCTCGCCCGGACTGCTGCGCCGGGCGGCCCGGATCAACGCCGGCTGACGGATCGTCAGCTGACCCGGGCCGCCCTGTTCTAGCGCGACGGGCCGTCGGTGCGGGTGCGCTGCTGCGGCTGCTGCTGGAACGGCGGGACGCCGCCGTCCAGCAGTCCGGAGGTGATGTCCAGCTCGGCCGGCGTGGTGCTCAGCTCGTAGTGCAGCCGGTCGGCCGGCACGCCGTCGCGCTGGAACCGCTCGACCATGCTGACCACCATGTCGTCGGGCCCGCTGACGAAGACCTCATGGTGCACCCAGTGCCCCTGGGCCGGCACCACCTCGGGCAGCCGGCCCACCACGCCCGGGTACTCGATCTGCTCGGAGACCACCGGGACCAGCAGCAACCGGGGGAAGACGCTGGCCAGTTGCCGCAGGCTGCGCAGGTCGTACAGGTCGCTCTCGCGCCGTGCGCCGACGAACAGGTGCAGGGTGAGCGGCCGGTTGCGCGCGATCATCTCCTCGACCAGCGCCTTCACCGGCGCCAACCCGGTGCCGCCGGCCACGCAGACCACCCGGCGGGCCGGCCGCTCGGGCAGCGTCATCGCGCCGCGGCCCGGGCCGAGCCGCAGCACGTCGCCGACCCGGGTGTGGTGCACCAGCGTGTTGCTCACCCAGCCGGCCGGGACGGCCCGCACGTGCAGGTTCAACAGGCCGTCTCGGCGCGGCGCGTTGGCGATCGAGTACGGGCGCCAGACCCGCGGCCAGCGGGCGGTCTCGACGGTGGTGTACTGCCCGGCCCGGTAGGGGAACGGCGACTCCGGGCGCAGGGTCAGCACCGCCAGGTCGGCCGAGCGCTGCTCGTGGCCCACCACCTCGGCCAGCCAACTCGCCGGGCTGCCGGCGGCGTCGGCCTCGGCGGCCCCGCTCATCGCCGCGGCGATCTGGCCGTAGGCCTCGGTCCAGGCCTGCTCGTGGGCGGGCGTCCAGGCCTCGCCGGCGAACCGGCGCAGGGTGCTCAGCAGCGCCGCGCCGACCGCGTCGTAATGCGCGCTCTGCACCCCGTACTTGCGGTGGTCCCGGCCCAGCTGCTGGAGGAACGTGGTCAGTTCGGCGGGCCGGTCGAGCATCCGGACCGCGCCCGCCAGGGCCCGGAAGAGCCGGTCACGCTGCATGTCCATGGCGGGCGGGAAGAGGGCGCGGGCCTCGGGGTGGTGCAGGAAGAGGGTGGCGTAGAAGTGGCCGGTGAGCTTGTCCGCGTGCTGCTGGACCAGCGCGAAGCTCTCGCAGATCAGGGTGAGGTTGTCGTTCTGATCAGTCATGGCTTGATGACGCTGGGTCAGATTCCTTGTCCGCTGGTTTCCTTGGCGCCGAAGAAGTCGCCGCCCTTGCGTCGTACGTCGTCGGTGCCCCAGGCCCGGGTGCGGGGGGCGGGGATGAACCGGGGGATGTGCTTCGCGCAGTGCAGGTAGGCCTCCTCGATGTCGACCAGCACCCAGTGCTCGGCCCTTCGGCCGGGGGCGGTCTCCAGTGGCAGCCCGGGGGCCGCGGGGCGTAATGCGGCGTCCGAAACGATCCGGGCCCGGCCGTTGACGTGCAGGCCGATCAGGTCATGGACGAAGTCGACCAGCAGCAGCCCGACGTGGCCGTTCTCGCTGATGTTCCCCAGGCTCGCCATGACGCCGTTGCCGCGGTACTCGGGGTAGGCCAGGGTCCGTTCGTCGATCACGTGCAGGAAGCCGGGCGGTCCGGCCCGGAAGCTGGCGTCGCACTCGCCGTGGGCGTCCGAACTGGCGACGAAGGCCATCTCCTGGCGGGCGACGAACTCCCGCATCCGCGCGTTGAGGTGGTCCAACACCTGGTCCCGGTAGAACCGTTCGGCGCGCTCGGTGGAACCGTACGCCTGCTGCAGGCGGTGCTCGCCGGCCGAACCGGGTTGGTGCAGGAGGTGCTCGGGCATCGACTCTCCGTGTCTATGTCAAGGGCATGACAATATATCCCCCGGACCTCCACAAGTGCCGTTGAGCGCACCCCCGTTCGAACTCCTCAGCGCACCCTACACGTAGCGCGATGGAGCGTCACCTGCGGGTGGGTCGGCCGTGCCGCAGACGGTCGGCGCGCGGCCAACCGGCCGGGACCGGCGGCGAGTTCCTCGCCGGTCGGGCAGGGCAGGCAGGGTGTGAGCGATACCCGGGCGTCAGGGCTCTGCTCAGCAGAGCGCAGGCAGGGCAGAGCGGCGAAGGCGAGTCCGGACCCGGCCCGGCCGACCCCAACCTGGCCGGGCCCGAACTCGCGCCGCGGGGTGACGGACCCGGGGGAGTCCGTCACCCCGTCGGCACCGGCGACCGAAACTCATGCACAGTCGGGGCCGCCGGAGTTCCGGGAGGGTGGTGTGCCCGGGGAAGCCACCACCCGTCCCGGAGTCTGAGGGGTACTACTGGTCCTGCTCGGTGCGGCTCAGGACCCCCCTGGGCCGTTGCCGCCGATGGCCTGCCCCTGCGGGGTGTGGCCGTGGCCGTCCCCGCCGGGCGGGGACGCGGTGGACGTGCCGGGGTCGGGGGTCGGCGGGTGGGCCGCGGTGGGCGTACCGCCCGGCAGCACGGGCAGCGGGGAGGTCCCCGACGTCTGCTTGCCGCTCTCGCTCCGCAGCGCGGCGCAGTACGTGCGGACCCGGTCCGAGCCGCCCGCCGCGCGCGTCAGCGGCTCGAACCGGGAGTCGGCGGCGCCTGGTTGGCTGGTGCCCGGCCACAACTGGCAGAGCGGCAGCAGGATCGACGGGATGTCGGCCCCGCCGGTCGCCTGCTGCCCGGGCGGCACGCCCTTGCCGGACTGCCCGGCGCCCGAGGGATCGGCCGTGGCCGGCGTGCTGCCACCGTCCGTACCGCCGCGGGTGGACCCGCTGCTCGCGGCGCCACCGCTCGGACCGGTGCTCGAGCCGCCGGGCAGCGGCCGGGCGCCGGCGGAGGCTCGACCGGTACCGGGCAGCTGCCCGGCGGCCTGACCGGCCCAACTGCTGGTCGGGGCGGCCGACGCCGATCCGGTGGCGGCCGTGTTGTCGGCGCGCCCGGTGCTGCCCGAGAGGCCGGGTCCGCCGAGTGCGGCCGGCAGGTGCCCGGTCCCGGCCGCCACCGCGACCCCGCCGATCGCCGTCACCGCGAACGCTGCCGCGGCGGCCTTCGCACTGAGGAACCGCGTGGGCACGCGGAACCTCTGCGGTGCGCAGCTGGCCATCGGGCGACTCCGGGGCTTGGACGAGGCGGGCGAGTTGGTGCTGGACCTGGTGGCCCGGGACAGGGACGGGGCGGTGTTGTTCTGGTGGGGCACAGCGTTCTGGTGCGGCACGGCGTTCTGGTGGGGCGCGGTGAGGCGGGCGGCCTCCCGGAACGCGGTCACGGCCGCTTCCTCCCCGGCCAGTTCACGCGTCGTGGCAGGAGCGGCCGCGGCGGCGAGCAATCCGGAGAGGGCGTCCAGACCGCCCTGCGTATCGTCCACGGCGCCGGCCAGCAGCTGCTCGGCGGCGTCGCGGTCGATCCGACGGGATCGGTTGGTGCTCATCTCATGTCCTTCAGCGTCGAAGCTCCGGGCTGTGTCACACCTTCGGCGGATTTTTTTTCGAGCCGCCTCGAGGGACCCCGCTGGACCGGCACGGTGGCGGGGGAGTCCAGCAGCTTGGCCAGCTTGCGCAGGCCCCGATGGGCGGCCATCCGGACGCTGCCGGCCCGCTTGCCGAGCACCCGTGCCGCGCTCTCCGCGTCCAGCTGCAGCACCACCCGCAGCAAGACCGCCTCGGCCTGGTCCTTGGGCAGCCCGGCGATCAGGTCCAGCGCCTCGCGGGTGCCCATGGTGGCCAGCGCGCTGCCCTCGGTGTCGTCGCGGGCGGGCAGGTCGAGCAGTTCCTCCACCGGCAGATCGGCGGTCGGCCGGCGCCGCCGGGCCCGCAGGTGGTCCAGCGCCCGGTGCCGGGCGATGGTCGCCGCCCAACCCCGGAAGCCGTCGCCGTCGCCCTGGAAGGTGTGCAGGTCCCGGGCTATCTGCAGCCAGGCCTCGGAGGCTATGTCCTCCGCGTCCGTGCCGTCCCCGCCGACCATGACCCGCAGGTACCGCAGCAGCAGCGGCTGCACGGTCCGGAAGACCAGCCGGTACGCCTGCTCGTCGCCGGCCTGCGCCTCCCGTACCGCGCGCCCGAGTCTCTCGGTCTCCGAGGGATCGGCGGTCGGCGTGGTCGGTGAGGTCGGTGAGCTCGGTGGTGGGCCGGCGGCGTCGGCGTACCCGAACTGATCTGCGTTTTGCACCGGGCCATCATCCCCTCTCGCTGGGCCTGAACATGCAATGTCCCGCCCGGAGAGATCATCCGGGCGGGACATTCGAAGCCGGCTGCCGTGAACGAGCGGCTTCCTGGGAGTTCGCTGGGTACTGACGCAGTGTCAGGCGTGGGTGGGACATGGGTCAGGCATGGGTCAGGCGTGGTCAGGCGTGGTCGGACGGGTCAGGCGACCCGCCAGGCCTTCGGTGCGCCGGCGTCGGCGCGCTGCAGGTCGTGGTGGATCGGGCCGGCGCCGGAAGACAGCGGCAGGCAGCCACCACCGCGCCGGCTGGCGACGATCTCGGCGGCGACCGCGACGGCGGTCTCCTCGGGCGTGCGGGCCCCCAGGTCCAGGCCGATCGGCGAGCGCAACCGGGCGATCTCGGCTTCGCTCAGGCCGACGTCGCGCAGCTTGGCGTTGCGCTCCAGATGGGTGCGGCGCGAGCCCATCGCGCCGACGAAGCCGACCGGCAGCCGCAGCGCGCGTTCCAGCAGCGGGATGTCGAACTTGGCGTCATGGGTCAGCACGCACAGCACGGTTCGGCCGTCCAGCGCCTCGAGCTGGGAGTCCAGGTAGCGGTGCGGCCAGTCGACCACCACCTCGTCGGCCTCGGGGAAGCGCCGTGCGGTGGCGAAGACCGGCCGGGCGTCGCAGACCGTCACGTGGTAGCCGAGGAACTTGCCGATCCGCACCACGGCGGCGGCGAAGTCGATCGCGCCGAAGACCAGCATCCGCGGCTTGGGGACGTAGGACTCGACGAAGAAGGTGACGGTGCTGGCTGCCGTCGGGTCGCAGGGCCGGCCGTCCAGCGCCAGGGTCACCGTGGCGGTCTTGCCGGCGTCCAGCAGCGCGCGGGCCTCGGCGACCACCGAGCGCTCCAGCGCCCCGGTGGTGCTCGGGCCGCCGGGGGAGAGGGTGCCGTGATGGGTGCCGGCGGTCACCGCGACGGTGGCGCCGAGCAGCCCGGCAGGCCCCTCGATCGCCCGGACCAGCGCGACCGGCGTGCCCGAGGCGATGTAGGTGATCCCGGCGTCCAGCCCGGCATCCGCGCCGGGGACCACCGGCTGGACGAAGACGTCCAGGATGCCGCCGCAGGTCAGCCCGACCGCGAAGGCGTCCTCGTCGCTGTAGCCGAAGCGCTCCAGGACCGGTCGGCCGGAGTCGATCGCCTCCCGGCACAGCTCGTACACCGCGCCCTCGACGCAGCCGCCCGAGACGCTGCCGACGGCCTCGCCGTCCGCGTCCACGGCCAGCGCCGCGCCCGGGTCGCGCGGCGCGCTGCCCGAGACGCCGACCACGGTGGCCACCGCGAAGGAGCGCCCGGAGGCGTGCCAGGCCTGCAACTGCTCGGCGATGTCCTGCATGTCCGTGGCTCCTATCGGTGGTGTCGAGGGTGTCGGTGATGTCGGGGGTTGGCAGCCGGTCTGGCGCGGCGCGGGGAGGCCGACGGCCCCGCGCGCCGCGCCGGCGAACTCCTAGTGGACTCCCAGCCACTCCTTGACCGGGGTGAGGGCGAAGTAGAGGACGAAGACGGCGGTCAGGATCCACATCAGCGGACCTGGTTCGCGCCACTGCCCCTTGCCGGCCTTGATCACCGTGTAGGAGATCACACCGGCGGCGACGCCCGCCGTGATGCTGTAGGTGAACGGCATCATGGTGCAGGTCAGGAAGGCGGGGATGGCCACGTCGCGGTCGGCCCAGTCGATGTGCCGGGCCTGACTCATCATCATCGAGCCGATCACCACCAGGGCGGCGGAGGCGACCTCGACCGGCACGATGCCGGCCAGCGGGGAGAAGAAGAGCATCAGGACGAAGACGCCGCCGGTGACCACCGAGGCGAGACCGGTCCGCGCGCCCTCACCGACGCCGGTGGCGGACTCCACGAAGACCGTCTGGCCGGAGGCACCGACCAGGCCGCCGATCGCGCCGCCGGAGCCGTCGATGAGGAGTGCCTTGGACAGGCCCGGCATCCGGCCCTGCTTGTCGGCCAGGCCGGCCTCGGTGCCGACGCCGATGATGGTGGCCATCGCGTCGAAGAAGCCGGCCAGCACCAGGGTGAAGACCGCGACCGAGGCACTGATCGCGCCCATGCCCTTGGAACCGAAGGCGCCGAACAGGTCGACGTGGCCGAAGAGTCCGAAGTTGGGCGCGGCGACCGGGCTGCCCGGCCAGACCGGCGGGGCGCTGCCCCAGGACTTGCCGGGGATGTGGCCGACCGCGTTGACGATGAAGGCGAAGACCGTGCCGGCCGTGATGCCGATCAGGATGGCACCGCGGACGTTGCGGGCCAGCAGCACGAAGATGATCAGCAGCGTGACGGCGAAGCAGACCACCGGCCAGCCGGCCAGCTCGCCCTCAGGGCCGAGCGAGACCAGGGTGGGCCCGCCGCTCTGCACGAAACCGGCCTTGTGCAGGCCGATCAGCGAGACGAAGAGGCCGATGCCGATGGTGATCGCGTGCTTGAGCGGCAGCGGTATGCCGTTCATGATCTTCTCGCGGAGTCCGGAGAGCACCAGCAGCACGATCAGCAGACCGTAGATGACGCAGAGGCCGAACGCCTGGGCCCAGGTGGTGTGCGGTACGACCAGTGCGGAGACCGCCCCGGAGACCGACAGGCCGGCGGCGACCGCCAGCGGCACGTTGCCCACCACGCCCATCAGGATCGTGGTCACGGCGGCGGCGAGCGCCGTCGCGGTGGTGAGCTGGGCGTGGTCCAGCTTGACGCCGGTGACGTCGGCGCCGCTCAGGATGAGCGGGTTGAGCAGGACGATGTAGGCCATCGCCATGAAGGTGGTCAGTCCGCCGCGGATCTCGTTGCCGAAGGTCGAACCTCTGGCCGAGATCTTGAAATACGCGTCCAGCGCGTTTCTGGTCGCGGGTGTCGGGGGCGGCGTGGGGGTGCCGGCCTCGTCGGGCCCGTCGACGGTCGTGGGGGATTCAGTGGTGCCGGGCTCCGTGGGGATCCGGGTCATGTCCACTCCCAAGGTTCATAGGGGGTTGGGGTGGGCGAGCCGACCCGCCCGTCAGAGGGGTGACGGCGCAGGGGGACTTGCTCGACTCACGAGGTGCACTCGGTGTGCGTGCGGTGCGTGGGGTGGTGCGCACCGCTGCAGAGCCCCGGCGTGGGAGAGGCAGCGGGATGGTGCACGGACACTTGCTCGGTACTTCCTTTGGTGCGCCCCGGGGCGGTGGGGAAGACGTGGTCACCGCCCCGGGGAGGTTGTGGGGGTGCGGCTAGAGCGTCCCGGTGAGGTGCTCGGGCCGGACCGGGATCCGGTTGAGCGCGATGCCGGTGGCCTGCCTGATCGCGGCGACGATCGAAGGGGTGGCCGAGACGGTGGGCGCCTCGCCGACCCCGCGCAGCCCGTACGGGGCGTTCGGGTCCGGCAGTTCCAGCACGTCCACCGGGATCGGCGGGACGTCCAGGATGGTCGGGATCAGGTAGTCGGTGAACGAGGCGTTGCGCACCTTGCCGTCCTTGACGATGATCTCCTCCATCACCGCCAGGCCCAGCGCCTGGGTGCAGCCGCCCTGGATCTGGCCGACCACCGAGAGCGGGTTGAGCGCCTTGCCGACGTCCTGAGCCGCCGTCAGCTCGACCACCTTGACCAGGCCCAGCTCGACGTCCACGTCGACCACGGCGCGGTTGGCGCAGAAGGTGTACTGGACGTGGCCGAAGCCCTGCCCGGTCTCCTTGTCGAACGCCTCGGTCGGGCGGTGGTGGTGCTCGCGGGTCAGGTCGATCGCCTCGTCGCCGAGCAGGTCGACCATCGGGACCAGCACACCGGCCGACTCGGAGACCACCTTGCCGCCGACCAGGTTCAGGTCGTTCTGCGCCCAGCCGTAGCGCTTGCGGCCCTTCTCGATCAGCGCGTACTTCACGGCCTCGGCCGCGAGCTTGACCGCGCCGCCGGTCATGTAGGTCTGCCGCGAGGCGGAGGTGGAACCGGCCGACCCGACCTCGGTGTTGGCCGGGTGGATGGTGACCTGCTCGACGCCCAGCTCGGTGCGGGCGATCTGGGCGTGCACGGTGACGCCGCCCTGGCCGACCTCGGCCATCGCGGTGTGCACCATGGCGACCGGCTCGCCGCCGATGACCTCCAGGCGGACCCGGGCGGTGGAGTAGTCGTCGAAGCCCTCGGAGAAGCCGACGTTCTTGATGCCGACCGAGTAGCCGATGCCGCGCACGATGCCCTCACCGTGCGAGGTGTTCGACAGCGCGCCGGGCAGCTCGCGGATGTCCAGGTTGGTCAGGTCCAGCGGCGGCGGCAGCGGCATGTCCTTGACCCGGCGCAGCAGTTCGGCGACCGGGGCGGGCGAGTCGATCTGCTGGCCGGTGGGCAGGTAGTCGCCCTCCGACATCGCGTTCAGCTGGCGCAGCTCGACCGGGTCCATGCCCAGCTCGGCGGCGAGCCGGTCCATCTGGGTCTCGTAGCCGAAGCAGGCCTGCACCGCCCCGAAGCCGCGCATCGCGCCGCAGCTCGGGTTGTTGGTGTAGAGGGCGATGGCCTCCATCCGCACGTTCGGGATGTTGTACGGGCCGTTGCCCAGCGAGGCCGCGTTGCCGACCACGGCGGGGGAGGCGGAGGCGTAGGCGCCGCCGTCCAGCACCAGGCGCACGTCGGAGTAGACCAGCTTGCCGTCGCGGGTGGCGCCGTGCTCGTAGCTCATCTTGGCCGGGTGGCGGTGCACGTGGCCGAAGAAGGACTCGTCGCGGGCGTAGACGATCTTGACCGGCTTGCCGGTGCGCTGGGCCAGCAGCGAGGCGTGGATCTGCATCGACAGGTCCTCGCGACCGCCGAAGGCGCCGCCGACGCCGGCCAGGGTGAGGCGGACCTTCTCCTCGGGCAGGCCGAGCACCGGGGCCATCTGCTGGCGGTCCACGTGCAGCCACTGGGTGGCCACGTAGAGGTCGATGCCGCCGTCCTCGGCGGGCACCGCGAGGCCGGACTCCGGGCCGAGGAAGGCCTGGTCCTGCATGCCGACCTCGTACTCGCCCTTGACGACCACGTCGGCCAGCGCCTTGACCTCGTCGGTCACGCCCTTGCCGTAGACCAGCTTCTGCGAGTGGCAGATGTTGCCCGAGCCGTGCGACTTGTACTCGTGCGGCTCGTGCACGTAGCCGTGCACCTCGGGGTTGAGCGCCTGCTCCTCGGTGGTGATCGGGGTGAGCACCTCGTACTCGACCTTGATCTTCTTCACCGCGCGGCGGGCCGTCTCCGGGTGGTCGGCCGCGACCAGCGCGATCGCCTCACCGTGGTAGCGGACCTTGTCGATCGCCAGCGCCGGCTGGTCCTGGATCTCCAGGCCGTAGTACTTCGAGCCCGGGATGTCCTCGTGGGTCAGCACCGCGTAGACGCCCGGCGTCTTGAGCGCCTCGGAGATGTCCACGCTCAGGATGTTGGCCCGCGGGTGCGGCGAGCGCAGCGCCATGCCCCAGAGCATGTCCTCGTGCCACATGTCCGAGGAGTAGGCGAACTCGCCCTTGACCTTCAGCGTGCCGTCCGGCCGCAGCGGCGAGCCGCCGATGCCGTGCGGGCTGCCGGTGGTGATGTCCTGAAGGTTCTTCTGACCCTGGATGGTACGAGCACTCATTCGGAGGTCCCCACCTTCTGGCACTTGCGGGCGGACGCCAGCCGCACCGCGTCCATGATCTTCTCGTAGCCGGTGCAGCGGCACAGGTTGCCGCTGAGCGCCTCGCGGATGTCGGTGTCGCTGGGCTGCGGGCTGCGGTCGAGCAGCGCGTCGGTCTGCACCAGCAGACCCGGGGTGCAGAAGCCGCACTGGACGGCGCCGGCGTCGACGAACGCCTGCTGGACCAGGCCCAGCTCCTCGCCGTCGGTCAGGCCCTCGACGGTGCGGACCTCGCGGTCCTGCACCTGGCCGGCCGCGACCAGGCAGGAGCAGACCGGGGTGCCGTCCAGGTAGACCGTGCAGGAGCCGCACTCGCCCTGCTCGCAGGCGTTCTTCGAACCCGGCAGGCCGACCCGCTCGCGCAGCACGTACAGGAGGCTCTCGCCCTCCCAGACGTCGTCGGCCTCGACCGGCTTCCCGTTGGCGGTGAAAGTGACCCTCATGCCGCGCTCCTGATCTGCTTGCTGTAGTCGTTCCAGGTCCAGGTGAGGGTGCGGCGGGCCATCACGGCCAGCGAGTGCCGGCGGTAGTCGGCGGTGCCGCGCACGTCGTCGATCGGCGAGGCGGCGGCCTTCACCAGCTCACCGAACTTCTGGATCACCTCGGTGCCCAGCAGGTCACCGGACTCCCACAGCCCGCGCTCCTCGAGCACGCCCTGCAGGTACTGCTCCGCCTCGACGGCGCGACGCGGCGTGGGGGCAGCCGAGCCGATACCGGTACCGACGGTGTGGTTCTTGGGGTGCAGCGCGAAGCCGAAGGCGCAGACCGCGATCACCATCGCGTTGCGGGTGCCGATCTTCGAGAACTGCTGCGGGCCGTCCGCCACCGGGATGAAGACCGAGCGGATCAGCTCGTCCTTCTCCAGGCTGTTGCGCTTCACCCCGACGTAGAACTCGTCGATCGGGATCAGCCGGGTGCCGCGCACCGAGCAGGCCTCGACGAAGACGTCGCGCCCGGCGGCCAGCAGCGCGGGGTGGGCGTCACCGGCGGGCGAGGCGCCGCCCAGGTTCCCGCCGACGCCGCCCCGGTTGCGGATCTGCGGTGAGCCGACCGTGTGCGCCGCACGCGCCAGCCCCGGCAGGGGCTCGGACAGCTCGTCGATGATCCGGGAATACGGGACCGCGGCCCCGAGTCTCACCACACCGTCGGTGATCGACCACTCGGTCAGCTCGGTGATGCGGTTCAGGTCGAGCAACGCGGATGGCCGGTGGACGTCGAAGTTCATCTCGACCATCACATCCGTGCCACCCGAGATCGGCAGCGCGGTCGGGTGCTCAGCCTTAGCCGCGAGAGCCTCGTCCCAGGTAGCGGGCCGCAGGAACTCCATGCGGGTGTCTCCTCAAGTCGTCGCCAATCGAACCAGTGGGCACTGTGCCCGGAATCCACGGATCATCGCCCGGTTGGGGGCGTCGGCGCGGGATTCGCAAACCTCCGGTGCTCGGACTGGCCTCCGAAGCGTTGCCGGGGCGTTGAGTCCTGGTCACCGGGGTGTGTCCGGCGGCGTGTTTGCCAGTGAACCGCTGTGACGGGGCCCACTGGCAGTCACCGATGGCATGAAGCCCGTGCGCCGGTGCCGCCCGGCATCCTGTACGTTCCTCTAAGGGCGATGAAACTGCTGCTGAGCGGTCTGCCAACCGCCGCTTACGACCGTAATCCGGCCGTGACGACGAAGCGACGGGCCCGTGACCCGGATGGGCGCTGATACATACCGCCGAACGACTGGAAGTCGGGCACACTGTCACCCCGACCTGCGCGGATCCGCCCCAGGTGTTTCCTTGCCCGCACGTTTCGGTTCTGACGAAGGAGTCAGCGGATGCGCGTCCGTGACCTACTCGCCCCCGGTGCCCCGAGACTTCGGCTGCTCGCGGCCGAGGACGAGCTCGACCGACAGGTCAGCGGTGTGATGACCACGGACCTGTACGACCCCGGCCGCTACCTGCACGGTGGCGAGCTGGTCCTCACCGGCATGCTCTGGCGCACCGGGCCGGAGGACTCCGAGCGCTTCGTGCGCACCCTGGCAGCCGGCGGGGCGGTCGCGCTGGCGGCCGGCGAGGCCGAGGTCGGACCGATCCCCGAGGACCTGATCGAGGCCTGCCGCCGGCACCGGATGCCGCTGCTGGCGGTGCCCGACGACATCGCCTTCTCGACCCTGACCGAGTTCATCGGCCGGCAGGTCTCCGCCGACCGGGCCGCCGACCTGGCCGCGCTGGTCGACCGGCACCGGATGCTGGTCTCGGCGGCCGGTGGTGGCGGCCTGCACGCGGTGCTCGACCTGCTCGGCGGCGACCTCGACCTGGACTGCTGGGTGCTCACCCCCACAGGCCGGGTGGTCGCCGGGCCCGCCGAGCACCTGAGCGCCGAGGACCGCGACCAGCTGGTCCGCGCCCATCTGGCCGCCCAGCGCCAGCGCCGCCGCCCCCCGCACCGGGCCCGCCTGGTCTCCGGCTCCTACTCGCTGCTGCCCGCGCCCGCGCACCCCGAGGAGGAGGCGCCGCTGGCCGACTGGGTGCTCGCCGTCGCCGGCGACGTCACCGAGTGGACCACCAAGCGCCAGCAGCTCGCCGAGAACCTGGCCCGGCTGGTGGCCGCCGAGCGCAACCGGCGCGACGAGAGCCGACGGCTGCGCCGCCGGCTGGCCGACGAGGTGCTGACGCTGCTTCAGCGCGACGCCGACCCGGCCGAGATCAGCCGCACCCTCTTCGCCTCCTCGGCGATGGCCGCCCGCTACGAGGGGAGCACGCCCGAAGGCGAGCAGGCGCAGGGCTCCTGGCTGGTGCTCAGCGCCGAAGGAACAGGTCTACCCGACGGGGCGGTGCGTTCAATCCTGGAGGAAGCTCTCACCGACACCTCGGACCGCGCGCTGGTGGCCGGCACCGGCGCCGGAGCGGTGATCGTGCTGCCCGCACCGGGCACCGCGGTGCCCGCCGACGCGCTGCGCGAGCTGCTCGCGCCGCTGGAGGCGGGCCTGGGCTCGGAAGGGCGGATCACCGTCGGCGTCTCGGCCCCCGCGCTGGAGGCCGGCGGTCTGCGCGGCGCCCTGGAGGAGGCCCGGCACGCCCGCCGGATCGCCGCCGCCCGCGTCGGCCGGGTCTGCGTGGCCGGCCCCGAGGAGCTGGCCTCGCACGTGCTGCTGCTCGCCGCGGTGCCCGACGAGGTGCGCCGGGCCTTCCGCAGCCGGCTGCTCGACAAGGTGATCGGCTACGACATCGAGCACCAGGCCGACCTCGTCCGCACCCTGGAGGCCTTCCTGCGCTCCGACGGCTCCTGGACCCGCTGCGCCGCCCAGCTGCACGTGCACGTGAACACGCTGCGCTACCGGATCGGCCGGATCGAGGAGCTGACGGGGCGTGACCTGTCCCGGCTGGAGGACCGGGTGGACTTCTACCTTGCCCTGGAGCTGGCCTGACGGTCGGTCAGGCCGGCGGCACCGTCCTCGGGATGATGCACCGTCAGGACGGCTTGGGCGCCGGGATGATGCCGCTCAGCCACTTGAAGACGCTCGGCACCATCGGCCGCCAGGTCGAGGGCGTGTGCGGCCCGGTGGTCAGCTGCACCTGCACCGTGGTCGGCGCCTTGGCGGCCGTGGCCAGCGCTTGGCCGTCCTCGTAGCCGTCGCCCTTGTCGCCGCTCTGGAAGAGCGCCACCTTCGGCGGGGTCGGGGCGTGCTCCAGGATGTAGAGCGGGTTGGCGGTCTGGCGCAGCTTGGAGTCCTTCGCGGTGAGCGAGGAGGAGAGCGCGCCCGGGTCGCTGTACCCCGAAAGGCTGATCGCGGCGCGGTAGCGATCGGGGTGCAGCAGCGCCATCCGGTCCGCGCAGTGCGCCCCGGCCGAATAGCCGGCCACCGCCCAGCTGTTCGGCGAGGGGTCGGCCCGGAAGTTGTCCAGGATCATCTGCGGCACGTCGGTGGAGAGCCAGGTGTCGGCGTTGACCTTGCCCGGCACGTTGGCGCAGCCGGTGTCGACCGTGGTGCTGATCAGCTGGGTCCGCGGCGAGACCAGGATGAACGGGGTGATCTGACCGGACTGCATCAGCGGCTTGAGCTGCTCGGACACGTTCAGCGAGCCGAACCAGGTCTTCGAGGAGCCGGGGAAGCCCGGGAAGAGCTCGACCACCGGGAACTTGGTGTTCTTGTAGGCCGGGTCGTTGTACTGCGGCGGCAGCCAGACGTTGACCTCGCCGTCCACCCCGGAGACCTGGCCCTTGAGGTCGGTGGTCTGCACGTCCTTCGGCACCAGCGGGTCGTTCACACCCTTGAACTGCTGGAGCGCCTTCGCGGCGGCCGGCTTGGCGTCGTTGCCGGGCTGACCGGCCGCCCCGTTCTGGCCGGTGCCGGCGGCCGAGCCCGCCGTCGGCACGGTCGGCACCGACTGCACGTGGCCGTCGTCGCCCAGCAGGTCGCCCCAGCTCCCGTAGATCAGGTTGGCGTTGTTCACCATCACGAAGATCATCATCACGGCCGTCGCCTGGCAGAACAGCAGCATCACCAGCCGGACCAGCGCCTGCAGCGGCTTCGGCCCCCGGACCCGGCCCCAGAGCAGCATGGCGACCGCGATGGAGACCGGGACCAGGATGATCGTGAGAATCAGGAACGGCTGGCCTGTCAGTTGCATGAATGTCTCGTATCCGGGTTGCTGGCGTGCCCGGACCCCGCATGCCCGGTGCGTAACGACAATGAAGAACGACGGTGTGAACGGACTCCCGGGTTCCGCCGATGCTGAGGGAAACCTGAGAGGAATATCACCTGCAGCTGGGAGCCGGCTGAGTGTCCGCACCCCAGTCTGTCACCTGCCCGGGGGTGCCCCGAGCACCTGCCGGGACGATCAGTGCGGCGTATCGTTCCCGTCGTGACACAGCCAGGCGGCCGCACCGGCCAACCCGTCCTGCCCGCGCTGCTCGGCCTCGGCCAGCGCGGTCTCGGCCAGCGAACCCTCGCCCCGCGCGGGACCGACCGGTACGGCGCGGACCGGCGCCGGCGCACCCTGCCGGCCGGCGTGCTGCGACTGCCCACGATCGGGATCGACATCGGCGGCACCAAGGTGGTCGCCGGAGTGGTGAACGGCGAGGGCAGGATCGTCGAGCAACTGCGCGCCGAGACCCCGCACAGGAGCAAGAGCCCCAAGGTGGTCGAGGACGTCATCGTCGAGCTGGTGCTGGAGCTGGCCGACCGGCACGACGTGCACGCGGTGGGCATCGGCGCGGCCGGCTGGGTGGACGCCGACCGCTCCCGGGTGCTCTTCGCCCCGCACCTGAACTGGCGCAATGAGCCGCTGCGCGAGGCGCTCAGCGACCGGCTGAAGTTCCCGGTGGTGGTCGAGAACGACGCCAACGCCGCCGCCTGGGCCGAGTGGCGGTTCGGCGCAGGGCGGGGCGAGGACCTGCTGGTGATGATCACCCTGGGCACCGGGATCGGCGGCGCGGTGGTGCGCCACGGCTATGTGGACCGCGGTCGCCACGGGCTGGCCGGCGAGTTCGGCCACATGCAGGTGGTCCCCGGCGGGCACCGCTGCCCGTGCGGCAACCGGGGCTGCTGGGAGCAGTACTCCTCCGGCAACGCGCTGGTCCGCGAGGCCCGCGAGCTGGCCGCCGCCGAGTCGCCGGTGGCCCAGCCGCTGCTGGCCAGGGTCGGCGGCGAGGTGGCGGCGATCACCGGGCCGCTGGTCACCGAGGCGGCCCGGGCCGGCGACCCGATGGCGACCGAGCTGCTGCACGACATCGGCACCTGGCTCGGCGTGGGCCTGGCCAATCTGGCCGCCGCGCTCGACCCCGGACGCTTCGTGGTCGGCGGCGGCGTCTCGGCGGCCGGCGACCTGCTGCTCGCCCCCGCGCAGGACGCTTTCCGGCGCACCCTCACCGGGCGCGGCTTCCGCCCCGAGGCGCAGATCGTGCCGGCCGCCCTGGGCAACGAGGCCGGCCTGATCGGCGCTGCCGACCTGGCCCGCGCGCTGGCCCGGCGGTTCCGCACCGTCAAGCGCAGCCGCGCGGAGCGCTGAGCCGGGCTGAGCGTTGAGCCGGGCTGAGCGTTGCGCCCGGCTCAGACCTGCTCGACATCGGGGGCCGGCGCCGGGTCCGGCCGCGCCGGCTGCGGTGGTTGGACCCGGTCGCGGTAGAACCAGCGGCTCAGCGCCCCCCGGAGCCGCTCCGTCCGCGAACCGTCCGCGGCGGCCACCGGCTCGGGGCGGTCGGCCAGCGTCAGCTGGTACCGGTCCACCACCGCCAGCGGCTCCCGCTCGCCCTGGTAACCGCCCTCGACCGACTGGCGCACCAGGCCGGTGGGCGTCGAGCCGGCGGTGAAGCGGTCGTGATCGTGTGCCTGCAACGCCAGGCAGATCCGGCGGGTGAGCCAGAACGCAAGCGCTGGGCCGATGAAGAGCGCCACCCGCAGGATCCAGTCCAGCTGGTTCACCGAGAAGTGGGAGAGCAGCGCGAGCACGTCCTGCCCGCCAGCCAGCAGCAGCACCGCGTAGGCAGTCACCCCCGCCACCCCGATCGCGGTGCGCACCGGCCGGTCGCGCGGCCGGTCGCACAGGTGCCGCTCGGCGCGGTCGCCGGTGATCCACTGCTCCAGGAACGGGTAGGCGTAGAGCGCGGTGAACAGCACCACCGGGAAGAGCACCGCCGGGAGCAGCGGGTTCCACGAGATGCTGTGGCCCCACAGCCGGGTCTCGGTGCCCGGCATCAGCCGTAGCGCGCCCTCCAGGAAGCCCATGTACCAGTCCGGTTGGGCGTCGGTGGAGGCCTGGTCGGCCCGGTAGGGGCCGTACTTCCAGATCGGGTTGATCTGGGCGACCGCCGCCAGCAGCGCGATCAGGCCGAAGACCATCGCCGCCAGGCCGGCCGTCTTGGTGATGAAGTGCGGGAACTGCGGCCGGCCGACCACGTTGTGCCGGGTGCGCCCGGGCCCGGCCCACTGGGTGTGCTTCAGGTAGTAGACCAGGATCAGATGGGCCGTCACCAGGCCCACCAGCAGGCCGGGCAGCAGCAGGATGTGGGTGGTGTACAGCCGCGGGATGATCGCGGTGCCCGGCCACTGGCCGTCGAAGGCGAAGAAGCTGAGGTAGGTCCCGACCAGCGGGACCGCCAGCATGAACCCCTGCGCGGTGCGCAGCCCCGTGCCGGAGAGCAGGTCGTCGGGCAGCGAGTAGCCGGCGAATCCTTCCACCAGCGCCAGCTGAAAGAGCGTCAGGCCGATCAGCCAGTTCACCTCGCGCGGCCGGCGGAAGGCGCCGGTGAAGAAGATCCGCAGCAGGTGCACGCCGATCGCGGAGACGAAGACCAGCGCCGCCCAGTGGTGGATCTGTCGGATCAGCAGCCCGCCGCGCACGTCGAAGCTGATCGCCAGGGTGCTGGCGTAGGCCTCGGTCATCCGCAGTCCGCGCAGCGGCGCGTACGACCCCGCATAGACGACCTCGGTCATCGCGGGGTTGAAGAAGAAGGTCAGGTAGACGCCGGTGAGCAGCAGCAGCGTGAAGCTGTACAGGGCCAGTTCGCCGAGCAGGAAGGACCAGTGGTCGGGGAAGACCTTGCGCACCTGCCCCCTGGCCGCGTCCAGGAACGGCAGCCGGCCGTCCAGCGCCACCGCGGCCCGCTCCATCGCCGCTGCCCGCGAACGCCGCATCCGATCCGTACCTCTCGTCCGCCGCCACTGTCGCCCCCCGTGCGAGACAGCCTTATCGCGGGCGCGGCGGGCCCGATGCGCGACAGCCGCGCGCGCCGCCGGGGTTCACCCCCTCGCGCTAACCGCCGACCTGGCGCCAGGCCCCGCCCTCTCCACCGGGCCCCGCCTCCTCGGCGCGGCCCGGCTTCGTCAGTGGCGGGAGGTATCTTCGGGACGGGTGCCAGGGCCGGCATCCGTTCCCGTACCGCTGGAAGGCCTGGTCGTGACCGTCCGCATCGCCACCTGGAACATCAACTCCGTCACCGCGCGGCTGCCCAAGCTGCTGGAGTGGCTGGAGAGCGCCGCGCCCGACGTGCTCTGCCTGCAGGAGCTGAAGAGCGCCTCGGACGCCTTCCCCTACGAGGAGGTCCGCGCGCTCGGCTACGAGACCGAGGCCCACGGCAACGGCCGTTGGAACGGGGTGGCCATCCTCTCCCGGCTCGGCTTCGCCGACGTGGTGCGCGATCTGCCCGGCCAGCCGGGCTACCTGGCCGACGACGCGCTGCTGCCCGCCGTCGAGCCGCGCGCCATCGCCGCCACCTGCGGCCCGGTGCGGGTCTGGTCGGTCTACGTGCCCAACGGCCGCGAGGTCGGGCACGCCCACTTCCGCTACAAGCTCGACTGGTTGGCGGCCCTGCGCGCCTCCGTGCTGGAGGACGCGGCCGGTGAGCGCCCGTTCGCCGTGCTCGGCGACTTCAACGTCGCGCCGAGCGACGAGGACGTCTACGACATGGCCGACTTCGTGGACGCCACCCACGTCACCGAGGTCGAGCGGGCCGCACTGGCCGGGCTGCGCGAGGCCGGCCTGACCGACGTGCTGCCGCGCCCGCTCAAGTACGACCACCCGTACACCTACTGGGACTACCGCCAGCTGGCCTTCCCGAAGAACCGCGGCATGCGGATCGACCTGGTCTACGGCAACGCGGCGTTCGGGAAGGCGGTCACCGACAGCTACGTGGACCGCGAGGCGCGCAAGGGCAAGGGCACCTCGGACCACGCGCCGGTGGTGGTGGACCTGACGCTCTGAGCGCGGGTCCGTGAACCTGTCGGGCCGACGTGGTCCGTGCGGGTTCGGCCGAAGGCGTTCCGCGCCGCGACGAGTGCCGGCCGGGCCGCGAGTCTGCTCCGGTGACCGTCGTACGTCGTGCGACGCTGCCCGCTACGAGACACCACGGAGGACACCATGACAAGCGCCCCGGACGACTCGACCACCGCGCTGCCCGGCCGGCCGCCCGTCGTCGACCTGGCCACCTGGCAGACCGCCCGGGACGAGCTGCTGGTCCGCGAGAAGGCCCACACCCGCCAGGGCGACGCCCTCGCCGCGGCCCGCCGCCGGCTGCCGATGGTGGAACTCGACGGGACGGTCGAGGTGGTCGGGCCCGACGGCCCGGTCCCGTTCCTGGACCTGTTCCAGGGCCGCGAGGAGCTCGTGGTCTACCAGCACATGTGGTACGACGGCGCGCCGCACCAGGGGCAGTGCGAGGGCTGCACCACCACGGCCTGGCACGTGAAGGACGCCGTGTACCTCAACGCCCGGGGCGTCTCGTTCGCCGTCCTGACCTCGGGCCCGTGGGACGAGGTGGCCTCCTACGTCGAGTTCATGGGGTACACCCAGCCGTGGTACTCGGTGCGGGGCGTGCCGGCGCCGATCGGCGGAGGGATGGGGCACCTCGTCTGTT
This sequence comes from Kitasatospora sp. GAS1066B, assembly GCF_041262605.1. Classification (NCBI taxonomy): domain Bacteria; kingdom Bacillati; phylum Actinomycetota; class Actinomycetes; order Kitasatosporales; family Streptomycetaceae; genus Kitasatospora; species Kitasatospora sp. GAS1066B. Next base: position 52,380 of record NZ_JBGCCO010000025.1, on the reverse strand, counting down.
TCCTGCGCGACGGCGACCGCGTGTTCCTCACCTACTCCACGACGGGCCGTGGCAACGAGCCGGTCAACGGGTCCCTCGGCCTGCTCGACATGACGCCCTACGGCCGCGGCGAGGCGTGGGAGGACAAGCCCGAGGGCTACCCGTCCGAGAGCCGCCAGGCCTGCTGGTACTGGCGCTCGGACGCCGACGGCGTCGCCACCTGGGGCCCGACCAGCCGGCCCGTGCCGCAGTGGACCCGCCCCGGCGCGACCCCCGTGGAGACCCTCGGCCGGCACGGCCACCACGGCTGACGCGCCTTCGTGGACGGACTGCGGCAGCTCAGCGACCGCCGCATCCGCTGTCCCGGCTCACCGACGCCCGGCAAGATCCGTGAGAGAGGCCCTAGGCCTGCTACTCGGCCGCCGCCGCCTTCAGCGCGGCGGTGGCGAGCAGGTACTGGGCCAGCAGGTAGGTCGACATGATCCAGAACTCGTGGCCCGGCAACTGCTTCCAGCCGGCCAGCCGGGTCGCGATCAGCGTGTCGGAGAGCAGGAAGAGCGCCCCACCGAGACCGCCGCGCCGGCCCAGGCCCGCCGAGGTCACGGCGGTCGTGGCCAGCAGCAGGCTGTAGCCGGCCACCGGGCCCTTCAGCTCGCCCAGCCCGGGCCAGAGCTGATGGATCATCACCGCCCAGGCCAGCGCGTATCCGGCCGCCACCAGCGCGGTGCGCCGACGGTCGGTCAGCGCGCCCTGCTTGGCGAACATGGTCACGTAGCAGATGTGGGCCGCCGCGAAGGAGCCCATGCCGGCCAGGAAGGCCCGCTCGTCGTCCACCTGGAGCAGCGCGTCGCCCGCCGCGCTGGTGAGCAGCGCCGGGGTGAGCAGGCGGGGCGCGGGGCGCCCGGTGGCGGCGCTCGCGGCGCCCCGCACGTGGCCGACCAGCAGCGGCATCAGGGCGGGCTTGGTGACCTGCTCGACCACCTTGGACTCCGTCAGCAGCGAGCCCAGGTGCGTGGCGGCGGTCGCCGTGAAGGCGGTCAGCAGGCCGCGGGCCCGGCGGGCGGTGGTGATCGTGTTCAGCATGTCCGGCACGATAGGCGACGGGGCGGGGGACCGGAAGGGCCGCCCCTCTTCCTCCTTTAGGCTGTCCCCGACACGGTGGGCAGCACGGCGGAGGGGCGCGTGAACGGGGGCGGAGCGCTGGGCGGGAAGTCGGCTACGGTCGCCCTGGCGCCCGACGGCGAGGTGACGTTGGAGCTGACCTCGTGGCACCCGCCGGTGCTGGCCCCACCGGCTTCGCCCACCACGGCCGTTGCGGCACCGGATGGCGCGGCTGTCACCGTTGTCGCCTCCGCCACCGCTGGCGAACCGGATGCCACCGCGCGGACCGCGAGCCATTTGCGGGCGCTGGCCGACCGGTTCGCCGCCGCCACTCCCGACGAGGCGCACGACCTCTTCGCCGACGCCTTCCGCCTCTACGGCGCGCGGCACTTCGGCATCGCCCCCGAGCCGCACCGCGCCGACCTCGGCGAGGTCAGCTGGTGGCACGGGCCGACGGTCGGTCAGCGTTCGCTGCCCGGAGCCCGTCGCGCCCGCCGGGCCCGTCGCGCCACCCGGGCGGCCGTCGACTCCGCCGTCCCCGGGCGGCACCGCAAGCCGGAGCCGCCCGCGGCGGCCGGCCGCGCCGCGCCGGCGGCGCTGGCGGCCGAACGCCGCGCCGCCGCCCGGATGCTGCTCGCCCACCCGCTGGTCACCGCGACCGGCCCGCACGCCCAGGCCTTCCCGTTGATCCGCCGTCACGCCGACTGGCTCACCGGGCGCTTCGCCGAGCTGCTCGGCTACCCGCTCACCGTCACCGACAGCTTCGCCCGGCTGACCAAGGCCGCGCTCGGCCCCACCGCGCTGCGCCGCCTCAGCGTGGCCGGCACCCCGTGCACCCCCGCGCAGTACGCCGCGCTGACCCGGACCCTGGCCGCGCTGCTCACCGGCTCGCCGCGCCGGCCCGCCGACGAGCTGGCGGCGGCGACAGGTGACCGGGTTCCCGCCGATGACGTGGTCGGCGTGGTGCTCGACGTGCTGACGCGGTGGCAGGTGCTCACCGAGGAGCTCCCCGCGCGGGTCTTCGTGGTGGACCGGGAACTGCTCGGGGCCGTGCTGGCCGGCTGCCGCCCGGCCCGGCCGCAGGACCCGCCACCGCCGCGCACCACGATCCCGGTGGCGGTGCGCCGCCGGCTGGTCGAGACCCCGGCGGTGCTCTTCGAGGAGCTCACCGGGCTGGAGCGGGAGTGGCTCTGGGAGTCCCGGGAGCGGGAGGCGGTGGTGTTCGGGGACTTCCTCGGGTTCAGCACCGAGATCCGCCGCGAGGGCATCGCGCTGCTCGACCCGGCCGGCGAGCTGACCGACCTGCGGCTGCCCGGCCCCGACCCGCTCGCACACGCCGCACTGCTGCTGGTCGAGCGCCTGGTCGACGAGCTCCGCCCGCTGCCCGGCGAGGAACCCGCGCCCCGGGCCCAGCCCGCCACGCCCACCGGTGTGCCGATCGCCGAGGCGCTGATAGACGGGATCCTCGGGGACCTGGCCGACGAGTACGACACGGACGACCGGGTCCGGGAGCAGCACGTCGCCCACTGGCGCCGAGCCCACCTGGCCGACCGGGCCGCCTTCCGGCGCGAGGTGCTCGCCCTGCTGCACGCGATGCGGCTGATCGCCCCGCACACCCCGGCGGACGCCGGCTGCGGACAGGCCCGGGGCGGATGGACCCTGCTCGCCCCGGCCGCCCGCTACGCGGCCCCGCTCGACCTGGGCGCGGCGGGCGGTACCGGACGGCACTCGCGGCGCTGAGGAACGCTCAGCGACGATGGGGACTGACCGTTCGTCAGCCGACGTGCCGTCAGTGCGCCCCGGCCTCCGCCGTGACACTGGTTCCGTGCTGGACGGTCTCCACCGTGGCGCCCACGCCGAGGGTGCCGAGCGCGACCGAGGCGGCCACGGCGGCGCAGGCCAGCATGCGGCGATGGCGCTTGGGCAGCGGGAAGCGCGGAGCCTGCGCGACGGAGTCCGCGGGGCCGAGCGTGCCCGGGTCCTCCGGGGTGAGGGGCTCCACCGGGCGGCGGAGCGGCGGGAGCGATTCGTCCATGATGGTCAGCATTCCAGTCAGGTGTTAAACGATGACTACAGAGGGGTGAACGCCGTACCCGTAGGACACGGCGATTCGGAACGGTCAGCGCGGTCGCCACCTGGGCCGATCCACTGGGCTGAATCCACTGGGCTGAATCCACTGGGCCGAATCCACTGGGCCGATCCACTGGAACGCGCCGCTGGACCCGAGCCTCTGGACCGAACCGCCCGGCCGAGGGTGGACCCGGACCCTCGAGTCCGGCTCAAGCGGTGCGCCGCCGCAGCATCGTGGGCACCGCGGCGGCGAGCAACTGCTGCGCCATCCCGTAGAAGAAGATCGGCAGCAGCACGGCCGGGTGGCCACCGAACTGGCTGCCAGCCAGCGCAGCGGCCGCGCTGGTGTTGTTCATCCCGGTTGCCAGGGTCAGCGCCGCCGCCTCGCCGGGGCCCGGGTGCGCGCGCCGGGCCGCGAACCAGGCGCACCAGCCGACCGCGAACGGCGCCGCGCAGACCGTGGCGCCGGCTAGGGCCTCTCTTACGGATCTTGTCGGATCAGCGTGCGGCGTTGGGCGCCCGGCTGGGCGTGCTGGCGAAGCGTCCTCGTACTGGGTCGTACTTGGACGTTTCGCCGGTGCGTCCGTGGGGGCACCTCCCGGCCGAAGGCTGGGGGAGGGATGCCCGGCGTCGCGCGCCCGGCAAGATCCGTAAGAGAGGCCCTAGCAGCGCCAGCGTGACCAGCGCCGGGTTGGGCTTGAGTTCGATCTCACCGAAGACGCCGGCGGCGTTCAGCGCGGTCAGACCGAGCGCGTTCAGCAGGCCCGACAGCCGCACCCAGGGCAGCGCCCGGGCCCTGGGCCGCCCGTCGCGCACCCGGCCGGTGAGCCGACGGGCCGTCAGCCCGGCCACGCAGGGCGCGGCCACCCAGAGGAGCATGAACCGGCAGGTGCCGTCGGCCTGCGCCAGGCTGTCGAGCACCGCACGCGGTCCCGGCGTCTCCGGCTCCTCGGCCAGCGCCAGGCCGAGCGGCACGGTGAACGGGCTGAGCAGCGTGGTGGCCAGCACCAGGCCCAGGCTCAGCGAGGCGTCCGCCGAGGCCTTGGCACCCCAGGTCTGGGCGGCGCCCGCCACCGGCATGGTGGCGGTCAGCGAGAGCCCGACCACCAGCCAGAGCGCCTGGTGCTGCTCCGGCCAGCAGTAGGCGGCCCGCTCGGCGCCGAGCAGCACCACCATCCGCAGCACCAGCGCGACGCCCAGCCCGGCCAGCAGCAGCCCGGGTCGCAGCAGCGCCCGGGCCAGGTCGGCCAGCCGCACCTCGAAGCCGCCGATGAACATCGCCGTGACCAGCATCAGCATCGGCGGGGTGACGCCGGGCAGCGGGTGGCAGTGCCGCAGCAGCGTGACCGGGCCGTGCAGCACGCAGCCGGCCACGCAGGCCAGCACGGTGACGGGGACCAGACGGGCCCGCACGGCGCGGTCGGTGGCCGCTCCGCGCCGCCCGTAGGAGAGCGGGTGCGGGCGAGGGGCGGTGGCGCCGACCGTCTGGACGGACATGACTGGTGTGCTTTCGGCTGGTTACCGGGAACCGGAAAACGTCTGCCAGCATGCCATGATCCTGACGGTGCGTGAGGCCGTCTTGACGCTGCGTCAGATCAGCAGGTCGGGCCGGTGCCCAGTGGCGCCAAGGGAACGGGCCCGAGGCACCGCCGTCCCGGCTTTCACCCGGACGGTGGAGCGGAGTTCCGGCCGTCCTGCCGCCCCGTCAGGCGGAGGTGGGTGGTGCCGCCCGGCGCTCGCGGAGCAGGGTCTCCTGGACCGCCGAGGCGACCAGCAGCCCGTCCCGGCTGTAGAACTCGCCGAGCGACAGTCCGCGCCCGTCCGAGACCGACGGGCTGCGCTGGGCGAACAGCAGCCACTCGTCCGCCCGGAACGGCCGGTGGAACCACATCGCGTGGTCCAGCGAGGCCATGGTGAGCACCGACGGTTCGCTGCGCTGGAACCGGTGCGGCTGCAGGTGCAGCGCGCTGGTGGCGGCCAGCGTCAGATCGGAGAGGTAGGTCAGCGCGCAGACGTGCAGCAGGCTGTCGTCGGCGGGCAGCGGCGAGCCGGTGCGCAGCCAGACGAACTGCTGCGGCACACCCTCGATCTCGGGCGGCAGGCCGGGCGTCTCCGGCGGGATGAAGCGGATGTCCAGCGAGTGGAAGCCGGCCGCCTGGTCGAAGTCCTCCGGTGCGGCCTCGGCCCAGCCCGCCAGCGGGTCGGGCAGCTCCTCCGGGGCCGGCACCGGCGGCATGGTGCGCTGGCGCTCGCCGGTGGCCTCGGGCCGTTTGACGGAGGCGGAGAGGGTGAAGATCGCCTCCCCGCGCTGAATCGCCGTCACTCGCCGGGTGGCGTAGGAGAGGCCGTCACGGATCCGCTCCACCTGGTAGATGATCGGCCTGGTGGGGTCGCCGGGCCTCAGGAAGTAGCCGTGCAGCGAGTGCACCGTGCGGCCTGCGGGCAGCGTGCGACCGCTCGCGATCAGCGCCTGGGCCGCGACCTGGCCGCCGAAGGCGCGCAGCGGGGCACCGGCGTGGCACTGGCCCCGGTACAGGTTCTGGTCCAGCTCCTCGATCCGCAGCAGATCGAGGAAGGAGCGGACCTCGCCGCCGCCGGCCTGCGCGTCGGCCCGGGTGTCGGCCCGGGTGTCGGATTGTGCGGCGACCTGTGCGCGGGCCGGCTCCGTCTGGTCCGTCCGGTGGTCCCGTGCCGGTGCGTCTGCCATCCGCTCATAGTGGCAGACCGCTCCGCCGGGCACTGTGAAGTGGGTTACCCGCCGTTGACCTGGAGCGTCCCCGTGCTGCACCTGCGCCTGATCGTCCCCGTCGACCTGCGCCGCGCCGTGCGCGCCGTGCTGGAGGAGAGCGTCGGCGTCACGCACGTCGTCGGACTGCCCGACGCCGCCTTGCGCCCGCCGGGGGACGTGCTGCTCTGCGACGTGGCCCGCGAGTCGGCCAACGACCTGCTGGAGCGGCTGCGCGCCACCGGGATCGCCGAGCGGGGTGCGATCGACGTCTCGCAGCTGCAGCTGAGCATCTCGGCGGCGGCCCAGGAGGCCAAACGCGCGGCGCCGGGGGAGGGCTCGGACGCGGTGGTCTGGGAGGAGGTCGTCGAGGTCACCCACGAGGAGAGCGCTCTCTCGTACACCTACCTGGCCTTCATCGTGACCGCGACCATGCTGGCCGCCTGTGGCGTGGTGCTGGACAGTGCCGTGCTGGTCGTCGGGGCGATGGTGGTGGGGCCGGAGTTCGGCCCGCTGGCCGGGCTCTGCGTGGCTCTGGTGCAGCGCCGGGCCCATCCGGCGGTGCGCTCGCTGACCGCGCTGCTCGGCGGCTTCGTCTCGGCGATCGCCCTGACCATCCTGTTCGCCCTGATGATGGACGCCTTCGGGCTCTTCACCGAGGCGGAGTTCGACGGGGCGCGCCCGAACACCTCGTTCATCTTCCAGCCGGACGCGCTCTCATTCGTGGTGGCCTTCCTGGCCGGCGTCGCCGGACTGCTCTCGCTCACCTCGGCCAAGTCCGGCGCGCTGGTGGGGGTGGCGATCTCGGTGACCACCGTGCCGGCGGCGGCCAACGCGGCGGTGGCGCTGGCCTACGCGGACTTCGGGCAGGCCCGCGGGTCGGCCGCGCAGCTGCTGCTCAACCTGTGTGGGATCACCCTCGCGGGAGTGCTGACGCTGCTGGTGCAGCGGGCGGTGCAGCGGGCGGTGCTGCGGCGCGGCGCCTGAGCGGGGCCGCCGCGCCGCGTGCCGAGCGGAGCGGTTGAGGCGGCGTCAGGCCGGGACCTCGTCCTCGTGGGTGCGAGCGGGCTCGGTGGTCGGCGTCGGGGTGAGGTCCGCCGCGTGGTCGGCCAGTTGCTGGTCGGCCAGTTGCTCGTCGGTGCGCTCGGGCAGTGCCGCGACCGTCCGCCACCAGGAACGCAGTGCCGGCGGGTCGGCCGGTTCGAACGGCGCACCCGGCAGCGGCACCGCCACCGTGGCGCCGAGCGCCGCGGCGGCCGCCACCGTGCGCTCGGCGGGCTCCTCCCAGGGGTGCGGCGCCAGGTTGAAGGTGCCCCAGTGGATCGGCAGCAGCAGACCGCCCCGCACGCCCAGGTGGGCCCGCACCCCCTCCTCGGGGGTCATGTGCACCTCGGGCCAGAACTTGCTGTAGGCGCCGACCTGGGTCATCGTCGCGTCGAACGGGCCGAGCAACTCGCCGATCCGCTCGAAGCCGGGAAAGTAGCCGGTGTCCCCGCTGTGGAAGACGCGGTGTTCGGGGCCGGCCACCGCCCAGGAGGCCCACAGCATCTGCGGGTCGGTACGCGGGCCGCGGCTGCAGTAGTGCCGCGCGGGTGTCGCGGTCAGCGTCAGGCCCGCCAGCTCGGCGGACTCCCACCAGTCCAGCTCGGTGATCCGCTCGGCCGGTACGCCCCAGTGCTCCAGGTGCGCGCCCACCCCGAGCGGGGCGGCGAACCGGGCGCCGGAGCCGATCAGGGCCCGAATCGTCGTCATGTCCAGGTGGTCGTAGTGGTCGTGGGAGATCACCACGACGTCCACCGGGCCGAGGTCGGCCAACCGGATCGGCATCGGGTGCAGCCGCTTGGGGCCGATACCCGGGAACGGCGAGCAGCGCACGCCCCAGACCGGGTCGAAGAGCACCCGGCGGCCGTCCAGCTCCACCAGCACGGTGGCGTGGCCCAGCCAGGTCAGCCGCAGCCCCGAGGCGGGCGCGGTCGCGAGCTCGGCCGGGTGCAGCCGGTGCACCGGGATCGGGCGGCCGGGCACCCGGCGGGCCTTGTCGGAAGCGAGCTGGGCGCGGGTGATCTCCAGCGGCGAGCGCTCGTAGACCAGTCGCCGGGTCGGCACCGGGTTGCGGAACGCGCCTTCCACGAAGTTGGGGCTGCGCAGGATCCGCTCCAGACGTGCGCCGGCGGGAACGGCGCCGAAGGCGTCCGTCCGGATCCGTCGCCAGCCGGCGGCCGTCAGACCACGAAGGTCGGTGAGTCGGGACGTGCTGGGGACGGGGCCGGGCACGGCGCCTCCTAGGAGCGGGACGTCAACGGTGCCGCTGTGCCAGCGGCACCACATCGAGCGGGCACCGGTGTGGCGTGGTGCCCGCTCGAAACGATCAACACCTCATCGGGAGACTACCGGGCGCGAACCGGCCGAGCGCGGTGGATCGCATGATCGGCCCGCCGTTCGGGGCGGGTCGGCCGGCGATCGCGGACGATCGCCGACGATGCGTCAGGTCGCCTGCACCGCAGGTGGTCAGGGTCGCCCTGACAGGCCCGTCCCGGTCGGGCCCGCGCCGGTCGCCTCAGAGGTAGAAGCGGGTGATCGCCTCCGCGACGCAGTGCGGCTTGGCGCTGGCCTCGCTGGCGATGGTGAACCGCACCACGGCCTGCTGCCCGCCGGCCACCTCGGTCACCGAGAGCAGCTCCGCGGTGGTCTGGATCGGCGTGCCGACCAGCAGCGGGGCCGGGAACCGCACCTTGTCCGAGCCGTAGTTGAGGGCCATCTTGATCCCCTCCACGCCATAGCACTCCTTGGCCAGCAGCGGGATCAGCGAGAGCGTCAGGTAGCCGTGTGCGATCGGACCGCCGAACGGGCCCGTCTTGGCGCGCTCGGGGTCGACGTGGATCCACTGGTGGTCGCCGGTCGCCTCGGCGAACAGGTTGACCTGCTCCTGCGTGACGGTGTGCCAGGCGCTGCGGCCGAGCTCGGAGCCGACCGCCGCGGTCAGCTCGTCCAGGGTGGCGAAGATCGTCATGCTGCGCTCCTGAGGTTCGTCGGGGGCTCGGGCCGGCCGGCCAAGGGCCGTACAGGCCCCAGGCCCCGGACCCGTCCCCGGGAGCGTAGTCCTACCGGCCGGTCAGCTGGCGCCGGGGTGGCGCTGCCCGGGCGGTGAGCTGGGCGCGGGCAGCGGCGGAGCGCTCCGGGTTGGCTGCGGCGGTGCGTCCGGGGGCGGCAGGCGGCGCCCGGAGACCAGTTCGGCGCTGAGCAGTACGAACATCGGCTCCTGCCCGGTCACCCACAGTCGCGGGCCGCTGCGCACGAGTGCGGCCTGCCGCTCGGCGTCACGGACCAGCTCGGCGGGCCCGTGCACCACCACGCTCCAACCGGTCCGGTTCGGCGCGTCGAGGTGGTCGGCCTGGAAGGCGGCGACCGTGCCGTCCAGGGCACGGGCGAGGCTGGTGCCGGGCAGCATCGCGAGCACCAGCCGGCCGTCCGGGTTCAGCGTGAAGGGGACCGGGAGGACCCGTAGCAACGCGTGCTCGGTGTACACCACGCGTCCGATGGGCACGGTGCTGAGCAGCCGCAGGCATTCTGCCTCGCTGAGATCCTCGATACGGTCGACCAGGTCCATAAACCCGATGGTGCGCTCCTCGCGGGCGGGCCAGTAGGGCCCATGGTCCCGGACCCGGGGCGACAGCTCGGCTGTCCGGGTGCGGCGGCGGGGGTGTGCGGCCGGCACCAGGGGGCGAGCGGGCCGGCTGCGGGTGGATACCCGCACGTCAAGGCGGACCGGTGCGGCAGAGTGGCGACCAACGGGGACGAGTACGGCTAAGAGGGGTGCGGCAGTGACGGGTGTGGGCGTGGGTGTCAGAGGGACGGATGCGGCTGCCACCGGGCCGTCCGGCGGTGTCGACCTGGTGGTGATAGGTGCGAACGGCGGGCCGGAGCGCAGTTACGGCGGCTCGGCCCAGGCGGCGCACGGGGCACAGGTACTCGCCCAGGCGCTGCCGCCGGTCTGCTTCGACACCGGCAACCGGGGCTGCCGGGTGACCGTGGTGCCGCCGGAGGCCGATGCGAACACCATGCTGACCGCGCTGCGTGAGGCGGCCCGGCAGGAGAGCCGCTGGCTGGTGGTCTGCCTGCTCGGGCAGCTGGTCGCCGACCCGCGCGGTCGCCGGTTGGCGCTGGTGACCGGCGGCAGCACCCCGGAAAACGCCTACCGGCGGGGGCTGGCCTGGGACTGGGTGGTCAGCTGCATGGTGCACGGCGCGCAGGAGGAGGCCTTGCTGCTGGTCGACGTGGTGGCCGCGCCGGACACCTGGGCGGCGATCGGCGGGCTGGACGGCGAGCAGGGGGTGGCGGAGCTGCTGGCCCACTCGCGGGTGCCGCTCTGGGGGCGGGTCGGTCCCTACCCCGGGGGGCGGCGGGGGCGCTCGGCGGTGCTGCCGGGTGGTGAGGGGTCGTTCAGCTGGGCGCTCGGGCGAGTGCTGGAGCGCGGGGTGCCGAGCGCGCCCCCCGCGCTCGCGCCGGCTGAGCTGCAACCCACCGTCGCCGCCGAGCTGGCGTGGGGTGAACTGGCGTCAGGCCTGGAAGCGCGCCTGCTGGTCCCCCCTTCGGGTGGCCGGTTGTTGCTGCGAAATCGGGCCGCGGTGCGCGGTGCGCTGGCCGGATTGTCGGTTTCCGAAGAACTGTTGGCTGTTCTGTGGCGCGAAAGTGCCCCAACGGATCCGCCTTCCGCGTAAGGTCAGGGGCCCAAGGTGTTGCCGTACGTGGTGGGGTTGGCGAAGAATCGTGCCCCACACCGCACTTCGGCAGCCGGCAGGTGTTTTCTGCCAACTTCGGGGCCGGGTCGGGTGGTCGCGACTAGGTGGGGCTATGCGCCGTTACAGGGCTTTCTTACGCCGACGGGCGGTCGGGGTCGGTGCGGCGGTTCTGCTCACGCTTTTCGTGGCCGGCTGCGCGGGGAGTTCGCCGGGGGTGGCGGGGTCGCTTTCAACGAGTGCGCCCGGTGGGGCAGATGCGGTCGGCGGGGAGCTGCTGCCGACTCCGGGACCGTCCGGCGGTGCGGCGGGCACAGGTACGGCCGGGGGGCCGGGTGCCGCCGCGAGCGGGTCCTCGGGCGGGGCGTCGAAAGGGAGTGTCGCGCCCACCACAGGGGCGCCGGGGGCGGTCGGCCGAGTGGTGCTGAGCACGTATCAGGACTGGTGGGCCGCACAGGTGGCGGCCTACTCGGGAGCCGATCCGAACGGCGCCCAAGCCAGGGTCTATTCCAACGGGACCGCACTCGGAAACATCCTGCTGAGCCTTCATTCGCTGCACGCTGCCAAGTTGGTGATGACCGGAAAGCCGGTGCTTTCTCCCGTGGTGCAGAGCCTCGATCTGAACGGCTCGTCGCAGAGCGCGCTGATCGAGGACTGCGTCGACGTCTCCGGCTGGCATCAGGCCGATGCCGGGGACGGCTCGCTGAAGGACGCACCGCAGCGGCTGACCCGATATCCGGCGCAGGCCGTGCTGCGGTTGGACGGAAGTTTCTGGATGGTGTTCGAGTTCAATCGCGAGGCGGGCCGGACATGCTGAGCACAATGCGTCGATTCCTTGGCCAACTACTGCTGCTGATCGGCCTGGTGGCCGCGGCGACGATCCCCGCGCAGGCGGCCACGCCGACGGGGGGGCTCAATCCCTGCGTGGTCCAGGCGATCTGCCTGGTGGTCGGAGTTCCGGGGAGCCCCGGCTCGACCGGCGGACCGACCGGATCGCCCGCCCCCGGGGGCGGCGAGGCGACCTGCACGTTCGACAAGCAGCAGTACCCGTGCTGGGACCCTGACCTGGGGTGGTTCGACAGCGAACACGGCTGCTACGAAACGCCGGAGGACCCGCAGCCGCCGGCCGACGACAAGTCCTGGGGCGGCAACAGCCCGAACGACGGCTCGGTCTACCTGGTCAGCTGCGTCGACGGGACCGTGTCCACCAAGTTCCTGAACAAGCCGCCGAACATCGGCGCACCGCCGCCCTCCCCAGCGACGGTCGCCCTGATCGCGTTCAAGAAGCTCCCGTTCCTCCAGCCCACACCGCACAGCGCGCCGACCGGCCAGGCACTGGTCGGCGTGCCGGTCTGGCTCTGGTACGACGTCCCGAACGGCACGCAGGCCGAGACGGTGGGCCCGATGACCATCAACGCCTCGCTGGACGGCGTCTCGGTCGACGCCACCGCCACCCTGACCGACGTGTCCTGGGACCTCGGCTACCGCGATCCGGCCACCGGTAAGGAGGCAGTGGTGGATTGCCCGGGCAAGGGCGCCGGACACCCGTACCAGCCGGGGCTGGAGCAGAACCCGCCGGCGGACGCCTGCCTGGCGACCTTCGGCTCGCTGTCGGTGAACGCGCCCGGCTCGCCCGCGCCCACGGCGAAGGCGTCGGCCGGTGCTTCGGGGGTGCCGGCGGGCAGCTTCTCGCTGGTCGTCACCCAGACCTGGACGGTCCACACCCAGGACATGATCAACGGCGGCGAGCCCTGGGGACCGGTGCAGGTCTCGGTCTCCAGCAACCCGATGGCGCTCCAGGTCAGCGGCCTCCAGGTACTCAACTAGCAGTCACCCCACACATGTTCGCCCCGCTCGTCCCCGCTCGTCAGGAAGGCCGAAGTCCGATGGAGAACCGCACCTTCTCGTCGCCGACCCTCGGCGCACCGGGAGCCGCCGGCTACGGCCAGGACCAGGCGGCCGCGACTTCCGCGCCTCCCGCGACGGTGCGTGCCGAGGCCCGGCCCGGGCCGGTCGCCCCGTCGCGTTCGCTACGGGCCCGGCGGCGTCGGCCTGCCGTGATCGCGATGGCGGCGGCGCTGGTCGCGGCCGGCGGGCTCGGCGGTGCGGTGCTCTACAACAGCACCGGACAGCGGATCGCGGTGCTGGCGCTGGCCCGGGACGTGCCGTACGGGAAAGCGCTTACCAGTGACGACCTGGTGGTGGCCCGGATCGCCAGTGACCCCGCGCTGGCACCGGTGACCGCCGCCGATCTGAGCCTGGCGGTCGGCCAGCGGGCCACCACCGACCTGCACCAGGGCTCGCTGCTGCTGGCGGCCGACCTGACCAGGGACCTGGTGGTGCAGCCCGGCATGCAAGAGGTCGGCCTGCCCGTGCACACGTCCCAACTGCCGGCCGAGGGCGTCCAGGTGGGGCAGCAGATCGTCATCGTGCTGATCGGCGGCGACCAGCCCACGACCGGCTCCGGTGGGGCCTCAGCGGGCCCCGTGACGATGAACGCGGTGGTCGCCCAGCTCGGCAAGGCCGGTGGCGACGGCAGCCAGGTGATCGACGTCGCGGTGCCGCCCAGCCAGGCGCCGACCCTGGCGACCTGGGCGGCGGCCGGCAGGTACCAGGTGATCCTGGCGCCGAAGACCGGCGCGTCGGGCGCGCCGTCCGGTTCGTCGGCGTCGTCTGGTTCGTCGGCGTCGTCCGGTTCGTCCACCTCGCCGACCGGGAGTCCGGTGCCCGCCGGTTCGCGCGCCGCAGGGAGCGCCTGATGGCCGTGATCGCGGTGACCGGCGGCCTGGGCGCCCCCGGTGCCACCACCTCGGCGCTGGCCCTGCTGCTCGCCTGGCCGCTGGCGGCAGGCCGCAAGATGCTGCTGGCCGAGTGTGACCCGGACGGCGGCGCCGTGCTGGCCGGTGCCCTGGAGGGCCGGGTCGAGGCGGTCTACGGGCTGCGCAACCTGGCGGTCGCCGACCGGCGCGGGCTGCTCGCGCAGAGCCTCTGGGACCAGCTGATCGACATCTCGCCGGACGGGGAGGGCAGCCGGCTGCTGCTGCCGGGGCTGACCGATCCCGCCCAGGCCGCCGGGCTCGCCTACACCTGGGAACCGCTGGTCGAGGAACTCCACGCGCTCGACTCGCAGGGGTACGACGTGCTGCTCGACCTCGGCCGCTCGGGCGCGTTCGGCGCCGGCGCGGTGCTGGCCCGGCGGGCCGACGCGGTGGTCGCCACCGTCCGCACCACGCTGCGCGGTCTCAGTGCGGCCCGCCCGCGACTGGCCGCGCTGCGCGAGGACTTGGAGAGCGCGGGTACCGGTGGCGACGCACTCGGGCTGCTGTTGATCGCCGAGGGTCCGTATCCGGCGGCCGACGTCACGCGTCAACTCGACCTGCCGGTCCTCGGCGTGCTCCCGTACGCGGTCCGCACCGCCCGGGTCCTCTCGGACGGTGGGGACAGTACCGATCGACGGTTCATCAGGTCGGAGCTGATGCGCACCGCGCGGACGGCGGCGGACCGGATCCAGGGTCTGGTCGAGCAGCGCCGGGCGCGGTTGAGCCGGCTGGTGCCGCCGATCGCTGATGAACCATCAGAGGTGTTTGTCGGTGCGGTCGGTGCGGTCGGTGATGGCGGCGTGCCGATGCCGGCGGCCGGCGCCGGTTGGGGGGTGGCGCCGGAGCGGCAGTCGCCCGACTACGCGGGTGCGGCGATGACCTCGATCGACCAGGGGGACGGTTACCGGCAGCCGTACGCGCCGCCGTCCGGAGAGGTCTTCGTGCCGCCGGAGTACCAGCAGCCGTACCAGCCTGCGGCGGTCGCGCCGGTGGCGCCGGCCCCGGTGTGGTCGGCCCCGGTGCCGCCGGCGCCTGCGCAGCCCGGGCACATGCCACCGGCGTATGCGGCGCCGCCGTACCCGGAGCCGGCGCGTCTGGAACCGACGTACCCGGCGCTGCCGTTCCCCGAACCGACGTACCCGGCGCCGGCGTTCCCCGAACCGGCGCCCGGTGGTCAGGCGTTCGCGTCGCCGGTGGGGCAGGTCTACGTGCCATCGGCCGGTCCGGTGCAGGTGGTGCCCGGGCCGGTGCCGCCAGGGCAGTCGTATCCGCCGCTGGCCGGGATAGCGCCGCACCCGGCGGCCCCCGAGCCGTTCCCGGGCCCGACCGAGGAAGCCGAGACTCAGGGGGAGGTCCTCCGTGCGCGGTAGCCCCATGCGTGACCGATCCACAGCCCCGGCTGATCCGGCCGAGTTCCAGCAACAGCAACAGCCGGCGCCGCCGTCGGCGCCGCAACGTGACTCGGGGGTCGGGCCGTTCGCGCCCGGCGGCCCGTTCCCGGCGGCCGCCGGCGCGGTTGCGGGTGTGGCGGCGGACAGCTTCGCGGCGCAGGAGGCCGCCCCGGGCTGGGTGCGCCGGGCCGCGACCTTCGGCGGTCCCGGGCCGACCCCGGTGGTCCAGGTGGCGCCGAGCGCGGGGGCGGCCACCGCCACCGGCGTGCCGCTGCGCCTCGCTCCCGGCCCGGTGCCGCAGGGCGCCGGCGTGCCAAGGCCGGCGGCTCCCACGGCCGGCCACCTCGCCGCCGGGCAGCCTTGGTCGGCCATGCCTCCCATGCCCCCCACGCCCACCGCCACGCCGCCCCCCACTCCCACGCCGCCCCCCAGCCCGACACCAACCCCCACCGCGTCCCCGGCGGGTCTCCCCGCGCTCCCCGTCCCCGAGCAGTGGGGCCCGGGCACCGCACCCGCCGTTGATCCCCGGGTGGCCCGTGAACTGAAGCGGCAGGTGGCGAACGAACTCCACCATCAGCTTTCGAAGTTGACGGGTGGTCAGGGATCGGACGTCGATCGCGCGACCCGCCGGCAGCGTGGGCGGGCACTGATCGAGGAGGCCGTGGCCCGCTGGTCCGACAACCACGCGCAGCTGCACGGCGTGCCCCCGACCCGGGAGCAGGACCGGGCGCTCGCCGAGGCCGTCTTCGACCTGCTCTTCCGGGCCGGGCGGCTGCAGCCCTACCTGGACGACCCGGAGATCGAGAACATCCTGATCAACGGCTGCGACGACGTCTGGGTCTCCCGGGTGCACCAACCGCTGCGCAAGGTCCCCCCGGTGGCCGACAGCGACGCCGAACTGGTCGAGCTGCTGCAGGACTTGGCTCGTCAGCACGGCGGCGGCGAGCGAACCCTGAGCACCGCCAACCCCACCCTGGCGCTGCGCCTGGAGGGTGGAATGCGCTTGCAGGCGCTGACCGAGGTGACCCCACGCCCGTACGTCGCGATCCGGCGGCACCGGGTCGCGTCGGCCACCCTCGCCGACATGGTGAACCTCGGCACCGTGGACTCGACCATCGCCGCCTTCCTGGCCTCGGCGATCCGGGCCCGGAAGAACGTGATGATCACCGGTACCCAGGGGGTCGGCAAGACCAGCCTGCTGCGCGCGATGGCGGCCGAGATCCCGCCGGACGAGCGGATCGGCACCCTGGAGTCGGAGTTCGAGCTCTGGCTGCACACCCTGGGCCACCTGCGCCAGGTGGTCCCGATGGAGGCGCGCGAGGGCAACGGCGAGCGGGTCGACGGCAAGCTTGCCGGCGAGTTGACGATCGGTGAACTCATCCCGGCCGCACTGCGGATGACGCTTTCCCGGATCATCGTCGGCGAGGTCCGCTCCGGCGAGGTGGTGCCGATGCTGCGGGTGATGACCAACGGCGAGGGCGGGTCGATGTGCACGTTGCACGCCCGCGGTCCGCACATGGTGGTGGACCGGATCGCCGAACTCTGCCTGGAGTACGGCGCGCACATGACCGACAGCCTCGCCTACCGGCTGACGGCCAACGCACTCGACCTGATCGTGCACGTCTCGATGGTCGACGAGACCCCGGTGGGCGGCCGTCGGCACCGCTTCGTGTCCCATGTGCTGGAGGTCACCGGGCTCGGCGAGCAGGGCCGGCCCGCGCTGAACACCGTCTTCGGCCCGCGCCCCGACCTGGGCGAGCCGCGCGCCGTTCCGCACACGCCGCCGAACTGCCTGGACGACCTGCGCCGGGCCGGGTTCGACGCGGGGCTGCTGCAGTCCGCGTACGGGAGTTGGAGCGCGCCGCTGCCGCTGCGGATCGGAGGCTTGCGATGATGCTGCTGTACGCGCTGTGCGGCGTGCTGCTGGTCGGTGGCCTGCTCGCCCTGGTGGCCGGTCTGGCCGGTGCGGGGGGCAGGACCGAGCGGGCCGAGCCGAGTCCGCTGGCCACCCGCGCCCACGTCTTCTGGTACGGCGCGCCGGGAGTGCCCGCGCCCGGCGTCGTGCGGCTGCGCCGGATCCAGCTCGCGCTCTCGCTCGTCGCCGGGCCGCTGACCTGGCTGTTCAGCCGGATTGCGGTGACCGTCGTGCTGGTCCCGCTGGTGATCTTCGGGTTGCCCTGGCTCTTCGCGGTCACCCGCTCCGACACCCGGCACATCGTCCGGCTGGAAGCGCTTGCCGACTGGACCCAGCGGCTCTCCGACGTGCTGCTCCTGGGCACCGGCCTCAACCAGGCGCTGGTCACGAGCAGGCGCACCGCGCCCGCCGCGCTGAAGGACGAGGTGGAGGACCTGGTCGCCCGGCTGCAGTCCCGGTGGAATGCCGAGGACGCGCTGCGCGCCTTCGCCGACAGCCTGGCCGACGCCACCGCGGACAAGGTGCTGGCCGCCCTGCTGCTGCGGGCCGGCGACAGCGGGCCCGGGTTGAGCCGGGCGCTGGCCGACATGGCCGAGTCGGTGCGTGACGAGGTCCGCCAGCGGCGGGCGATCGAGGCCGACCGGGCCAAGCACCGGACCACCATCCGCTGGCTGGTCACGATCATCTTCCTGGTGATCGTGGTCGGTTCGTTCAACGACCGGTACACCGCGCCGTACGGCACGCTCCAGGGGCAGTTGGTGCTGGCGGCACTGGCCGCGCTGTTCGTCGCGGTGATCGCCTGGATGCGGTCGCTGGCCGCCCACAAGCCGCTGTCGCGCCTGCTGGAGGCGGACCGCCGCAGCCGGGTCGGCAGGCTGCCCGAGCCCGCCGACCCGGCCGAGGACGCGCCCGCCGCGCCCGCTGCCGGTGCCCGCGGTGGTGCTGGCGGTGGTGCTGGCGGTGGTGCTGGCGGCGGTCGTGGCGGTGCCGAGCCGTCCCTGTCGAAGGAGCCGCGATGATCTCCCCCTGGGCCGTGCTCGCCGGGTGCGTGGCGGCCGCCGGGATCGCCCTGCTGATCGCCGAACTGCGGCCTGCCCCACCGGACCTGGGGCAGGCGCTGGAGCGGCTGCACCGGGCCCCGGTGGAGCAGCGGGACGGCGAGGCGCCGCTGGACGGGACCTGGTACGACCGGCTCGGCAACCGTTCGCTCGCGCTGGCCGGCTCCCGAGTGCCGCTGCAGTCGCTGGCGTTGATCGGCCGTACCCCGGCGCGGTTCATGGCGCACAAGCTGCTCTTCGCGCTGATCGGCCTGGTGCTGCCCGGCTACCTCTCGGCGATGGCGCAACTCACCGGCCTCGCCATGCCGGTGGCACTGCCCGCACTGCTCGGCGTGGCGCTCGCGGCCGGCGGCTGGGTGCTTCCCGACGCGATCGTGCAGAGCGAGGCCAAGGAGGCCCGCACCGAGTACCTGCACGGGATCGCCGCGTACCTCGAACTCGTGGCGCTGGAACGGGCGGCCGACCACGGCCCGGCCGAGGCGATGCGGCGGGCGGCGGCGGTCGGTCGGGGCACGGTGTTCCGCCGGCTGCGCGACGCCCTGGAACGCGCCGCCACGGACCGGTTGCCGCCGTGGGACGGCCTGGACGCGCTCGCCGCCGAACTCGGCCTGACCGCCCTACAGGACGTGGCCGACATCATGCGGCTCTCCGGGACCGACGGCGCCGCCGTGTACGACACCCTGCGGGCCCGCGCCAAGGGTCTGCGCGACGAACTCCTCTCCGCCGAACTGGCCGAGGCCGGCTCCACCAGCGAGCAGATGGTGGCGCCGGGCGCGGCGCTCACCCTGCTGATGACCGTCCTGATCGTCTATCCCGCGCTCTACCAGATGCTCCATGTGTTCTGAATGCCCGTCCGGCCCACCGGACTTCCGTCCCCCGAGGAGACCGAACCATGAAGACCCTGCGGACCCTGACACAGCTGTTCCTGCTGCCACTGCTACTGCCCCTGCAACTCGGGGCGATGGTGCTGCGGGTCCACGCCGGCCGCGCCCGGTCGGCCCGGGCCGCGGGCGACCGTGGCGCGCTGAGCATCGAGATGGCACTGATCGTGATCGTCGTGGTGGCGATCGCCGGCGCGATCCTGGCCGCGGTCACCAGCTTCAGCAACACGGTGAAGAGCACCGTCCCGAGCACCCTGCCGAAGAACATCACGCCCAACTGACGGGGTGGCGACGGTGGGTGGACGACCGCGCTGACCGTGGGGTCCTCACCTTGAGCTTCGCGCTCGTCTTCCCGCTGATCGTGCTGCTGGTGCTGCTCGTGGTCCAGGTCGCGCTGCTCTGGTACTCGGAGAGCGTGGCCTTGGCCGCGGCGCGCGAAGGGGCGGACGCGGGGCGCGCGTACGGCGGCACGGACCAGGCCGCCGGCGACCGGGCAAGCGCTTTCCTGGCACCGTTCAACGGGGTTCTCGGGACGCCGACCGTGGGAGTCCGGCGGCCTGCGGGCAGCAACACGATCGTGGTGAAGGTGGAGTTCACGCCGTTGTTCGTGCTGCCTTGGCTGGACGGCCTGAAGGTCGACCAGCAGGTGCAGGAACCGATCGAACGGTATGTCGGACCATGAGCGAGCACGAGGAGCGGGCGATCGAGGTCAGCGGGCGGGCGGGCAGCGCGGGCGAGGTCGGCGAGCGTGCGGCTATCGAGCGTGCGGGCACCGAACGGGGCAGTCTCGCGATCGAGGCGGCGATCCTGATCCCGGCCATCGCGGCGCTCTTCAGCCTGGTGGTGATCATCGGTCAGCTGGAGACGGCCTCCGGCAGCGTGCAGGAGGCCGCCAGGGTCGGCGCGCGCACCGTGACCCTGAACTACGTGGCGAGCGAGTCCGACAAGCAGCTGAACCAGGTGGCCGGCACGGCGGTTGCGCAGTCACTCGCACAGAGCGGCGTCAGCTGCCACAGGTTGACGGTCCAGGCCGGCAGAACTTCGCTGCAGACCGGGAACATACCGCTGCAGATGGTCCGGGTCGACATCAAGTGCACGGTTCAGGTGAATGATCTGTTCGTGACCGGGGTACCGGGCGAGATGGAGTTTGACCAGTCGTTCACATCGGCCATCGACTACTACCGACCGCAGTGATCCGGTGGCCGCCTGTGATCCGGTGACCGAGCGCGTGCACACATCAGGCCCTGGGGAGGGGACGTGAGGGTCCATCGGGGGGGTCGCGACCGCGGCACCATCTCGATCTTCGTGGCGCTCAGCGCCAGCGTGATGATGCTCTTCATGGGCATCGTGCTGGACTGCGGCGGCCGCCTGAACGCCTTGGAACGGGCCGATGCGCTGGCCGAGGAGGCGGCCCGGGTCGGTGGCCAGCAGATCGACCAGGGCGCGCTGCTCGGCGGCCAGGGGCTGCTGATCGACACGAACGCCGCCCGCCAGGCCGCGAACGCCTATCTGCGGCAGACCTACGGAGGCGGGCTGACCGCGGACTGGCCGGACCCCGGCCACCCGCCACCAGCCGATGCGACCAGCGTCACCTTCGTGATCAACACCACGTACCACACCGCGCTGCTCGGGCTCTTCAACACACCCACCCTGCCCGTCCAGGGCATCGGCACCGCCACTCCGGTGACCGGCAACCAGAAAGCGGGAGGCGCCTGATGGCCGCGCCACGAGCCAAGGTCCGTACCCGCCCGGAGAGTTCTTCCACCGCGGGGCGCCCCAAGAGCGGGCCGGCTGCCGCTCGGGCCCGAACGGCGGCCCGCCCGCCGGGGCGCCGGCGCAACCCGCTGCGCTCGCTGCCGGCCGCCTTCGGTGCGCTGCTGGTGCTGGCCGGCCTGCTGGTCGGCGTGCCCGCGCTGCTGCTCTACGGCACCCGTGCGGTGGCCGCGATGGGCGGGGTGGGCCACGACGGCATCTGGCAAGCGCTTTCCAGTCCGGACAACGGGCAGCTCTTCCTCTGGGCGCTGGTCGGCATCGGCTGGCTCGGGTGGGGCTGCTTCGCGCTCTCCGTGCTGCTGGAGATCCCGGCCCAGCTGCGCGGCCGGGTGGCCCGGCGGATCCCGGCCTTCGGCTGGAGCCAGCGGATGGCGGCCGGCCTGGTCGGCGCGGTGATCGCGCTGCTGCCGGTGGCCGGCGCCTCCTTCGCCGCCGCCGCGCCGGGGCAGATCGCCGCGGCCGCCGCGCCCGCGCAGCTCACGGCCGCACCGCGGTACGCCGCTCTGACCGCTGCACCGGCCGCCGCGCCGACCCTCGCGCTGCCGGCCGCCGACCCGCAACCGCAGGCCCAGCACCCCGGCTACACCGTGCGGGACAGCCGGCCGGCCGACAGCCTCTGGTCGATCGCCGAGCGCCAACTCGGCTCGGGGGAGCGCTGGCAGGAGATCGCCAAGCTCAACGCCGGGCGGGTGATGGACAGTTCCGGTGAGCGCTTCGACGCCGACCGGCCGATCCAGCCGGGGTGGCAGCTGCTGATGCCGTCGGACGCCAAGCCGGACGGCTCCGGCACGCCTTCGGCGCAAGCGGCGCAGTCGGCTTCGGCGCCGGCGGCCGGCGGCCCGCAGGGGCAGGGGGCGCACGACGCCACCACGACCGTCCGCTCGGGTGACACCCTCTCCGCCATCGCGCAACGGGAGTTGGGGAGTTCGGACGACTGGCAGCAGCTGTTCGACGCCAACAAGGGAGTGCGGGCACCGGACGGGGAGAAGCTGACCGATCCGAACGTGGTCGTGCCGGGGATGGTGTTGACCGTCCCGGGCGCTCCGGCCGCAGCGGCTGCCCAGCCGGCGGCCGCTGCGCCGACCCCTGCTCCTGCTCCTGCCCCGGCCGCAGCGCCGCAGTCAGCGCCCGCGGCGCCCGCCACGCCGGCTCCCACGCAGTCCGCGCCCGCGCCCGCGGCATCCGCGCCGGCCGCGTCGGCGCCGTCCGCGCACCCCACCACCCAGCCGGTCGCGCGCCCCTCCACCGGCCCGTCCGCCGATGCGGCCCCACACCCGAGCGCTGCCGCCCCCGGCCCGGGCGCTCACGAGGGGGCGGGTGGCAGCGTGCAGGAAAGCGCTCACCAGGCCAAGGCCTCCATGGAGGAGCCGGCCGGCGACTACACCGCCGCGCTCGCCGCCGCAGGCATCGGGGTGCTGCTCGCCGCCGTGCTGATCGGATCGGTCGCCCACCGGCGTGGCGCACAGCAGCGAGCCCGCCGCCCCCGGCACCGGATCCCGATGCCCACGCTGCCCGCCGCCACCTTCGAGGCGGAACTGCGGGTCAGGCAGAACAGCACCGGGCTCGACCTGCTGAACCGCTCGCTGCGCACCCTGGCCCGCAACGTCAGCCGCACCGGAAAGCGCTTGCCCGCGCTCGCGGCTGTCCGGGTCACCACCGGTGGCACGGTCGAGTTGCACCTGGCCGCCCCCGCCGTCCCGATCGCGCCGTTCCGCGCCGCGCACGCGCCCAACGTGTGGTGGTGCTCGGCCGACTCCACCGCTCTGCTCTCCGTCCAGCAGGCCGCCAAGGTGCCCGCCCCCTACCCGGCGCTGGTCACCCTCGGCACGGCCACCGACGGCGCCGCCGTGCTGGCCGACCTGGAGACGGTCCGGCTGCTCCACCTGGCCGGCCACCCGGACGACGCGCGCGGGGTGCTGCGCACCATCGCCCTGGAGCTGGCGCACAGTCCGCTGGCCGACAAGCTCAGCCTGCACCTGGTCGGTTTCGCCGACGACCTGCCGGTCTCCGACACCGTCGCCGACCGGGTGCACCGCTACCCGACCCTGGAGACCGCGCTCGCCGCCCTCGAACCCCGGATCGCCAAGGCCCGCACCTCACTGGTCGAGGTCGGCGCGGCCCATCCGCGCGACGCCCGCAGCCGGGGCCACGCCGGCGACGCCTGGGTGCCCGAGATCGTGCTCTCCGCGCAGCCGCCCACCGGGGACGTTCCGGCAGAACTCGGCCGACTGCTCGACGGCAGGCCGCGCACCTGCCTGGCCGTGATCGCCCGCGCCCCGGAACGCGGCGCCGGCCCGGTGGCCCGTTGGACACTGCCGAGCACCGGCCCCGCCACCCTGCCGGGCCTGCACCTGGCCTTCCAGTTGCAGCGGTTGACCGACGAACAGTTCGGCCACTGGGGCGAGCTGGTGAGCACCGCCGAGTCCACCGAGCAACACCCCGCGCCCTCCTGGACCTTCGAGGGCGAGGAGTTGGAGCCGGCCGATCTGCCCAAGCCGGTACCGGTGCTGGCCGGTGTCGGCGCGGGCACCGCCGCGTTCGTCGGCGATGCGCTGCCCGACGGACCGCCGGAGGACGGGCCGCGCCTGATCAGCCGGTTGATCGGAACCGGAAGCAGCCCGTTCGCGACCGTCAACCCGGCTGCCGCGCCGACCGGTTCGGCCCGCCACAGCATCAACAGCCGCGGTTTGCAGGCGATCAGCGGTCAGCCGGTGCCACCCCGGCCCGTCATCACGCCGGTTGAGCCCGCGGTCCCTGAGTCCCGCACAGTCTCCGAACCCCCCGCAGCCCCCGAACCCCCCGCAGCCCCCGAACCCCCCGCAGCCCCCGAGCCCGCCCCCATCCACGACGCCGCCCCCGAGCCGTCGCCCGTACTGCCCGACCCGCGCGTCCCGTTCCGCCCCGAGCCGGTCCAGGCCGACCCGACCCCGACGGCCGCCGCCCCTGACTCCGCCACCCCAGCCGCCGGTACCCCGATCCCGGGCCCCGCGGTGGTCCGCACCGACGCCGACGACCTGCTCGCGATCCTCCGCTCCCCGGAGGCGCACGCGATCCGCACCACCCCCCGGGTGCGGCTGCTCGGCCCGGTCGACGTGCTCGGCGCGTGCGGCCCGACCGACCCGGCCACCGTGCCCGGCCTGACCGAACTCGCCGCCTACCTGGCGCTGCACCCCGGCTCCGACCCCGCCGCAGCCGACCGCGCCCTGCACCCGGGCGATCACGCGCGCCCGGACCAGGCACTGCCCGCCACCTTCGCCGCGCTGGCCGACTGGATCGGCAGCGACCCGGACGGCCGCGCCTTCCTGCGCCAGGACGCCGACGACAGCTGCACCTTCGCCCCGACCGTCACCTGCGACTGGGACGAGTTCCGCAGCCTCTACCGCCGCGGCATGCGCAGCACCAGCACCACCGCCGACGCCGCCCTGGCCCACGCCCTCGCGCTGGTCCGCGGCGCCCCGTTCGCCGAGACCCCGGACAGCGGCTACACCTGGGCCGAGGCATCCCGCCAGGACATGCTCGCCGCCATCGTCGACACCGCCCACGAACTCGCCGCCCGCCGCCTGCAGTACGGCGACCACCGCAGCGCCGAGGCCGCCGTGTTCCGCGGCCTCGCCGTCGCCCCGGACGTCGAACTCCTGCACCGCGACCTCTTCTACGCCTACGCCTCGGCCGGCGCCCGCGACCAACTCCTCAAGGCCGTCAACCGCTTGGACGCCCTGAGCCGCCGCACCGGCCGCAGCCTCGCCCCCGACACGGTCGCCCTGTTGCGCGACCTGCTCTCCAGCCCCTGAGCGGCTGCGGTTCGCAGGTTCAGCGTTGCGGTGCGCAACGTCGGAGGATGCTGCGCGATGCATGCGCAGATCCGGGATCGGCTGCGCGCTGACTCCAGGCTGTAACCGTCAGTCACGAGACCTTCCCGAGCTTCCGCCGGGGGGACTGCAGAGGGCTCGGCACCGTCCAGGCAGGACGGTACCGAGCCCAAGAAAACTCGATGTCTGCGGCCAGCGGCTCAGCCGCTGTGTGAACCCGCCTCGGCGGGGACCTTCGGCTCGGTCGCAGGCACCGCGGCAGGTGTGCCCGGGGTTGACAGCGCGGGCGCGGGCACGGGCGGCGCGGGTGGTGCCGGCAGGACCCGTTCGAGCGTCTTCAGCACCTTCCGGCCGAGCTTCTGGCACGGCAGCTCCACCAGCCGGTACATCAGGTAGGCGGCCGCCAGCGTCACTGCCAGGAACGTGGCCGTCCAGAGCACCTTGGCGCCCACCGCGGTGGGCCGTGGCGGGATGCCGAACATCGGGCCGAGCGTGTGCAGCAGGTGGACGTGCAGCAGGTACACCGAGAAGCTCACCGCGCCGAGCCAGGTCAGCACCTTCGGGAAGCGCCGCTTGCGCAGCGCCATAGCGCCGAGGAAGGTCGCCCAGGCCCCGGTGTAGGAGCCGCACCAGGCGATCCAGCCGGCGTTCCAGGTCTGGTTCTCCATGCCGTTGCGGTTGTACATCCAACCGATGGCCACGCCGGAGACCACCACGAAGCCGCAGACCAGCCAGGCCTGCGTCTTGTCGAGCTGCCCGTGCTCGGCCCGGTAGATCACCGTGCCGGCGAACATCGTGGCGAAGATCAGCAGGGTCTCGAAGATGGGCGCTCGACCGTTGGTGAACAGCAGCACGGCGGCCAGGGCACCGACCAGCAGGCCGCCGATCCGGGTCAGTGCCGGGTTGCCGCTGAGCATGCAGACGAAGCCCATCAGCACGATCAGCGCGGCCGCCAGCACCAGGTGCCGGGTGGAGTTGAGGTCATGGGCGAAGAGGTCGGAGGTGAGCGTGCCGCCGAACACCAGGCCCACTGCGGCGAAGCCCACCGCGAACAGGCTGCTGCGCTTGTGCCAGCCCAGCGTGAACAGGCCGGTGACCAGGAAGTAGAAGGTCATCTCGTAGGTCAGGGTCCAGGTCACGCCCATGCCGTTCACCACGTTGAGCATGTCCTGGAGCATGGTGGCGTTGGCCGTCAGCGAGATCACGTTGTGACCGGTCCGGAACAGCGCGACAGCGCCGTCCCCCTTGGGCAGGATCATGATGGCCACCACGTAGGTGCCGATCAGTGCCGGGTAGATCCGAAAGATGCGCCCCACCCAGAACGCCCGCACGTCACCCCGGCGCTCCAGTGAGGCCGGGATGATGTACCCGCTGACCAGGAAGAACATCATCACCCCGTACAGGCCGAGGTCGAAGTGCGCCCACACCGCCCCGCCGAACGGCAGTAGTTCGAGGATGCCGAAGTGATACAGCGCCACCACCAGCGCGGCGAGGCCGCGCAAAGCATCCAGCCAACCCAATCGAGACCCTGCGGTCGAGGTGCGCTCGCCACCGCGCTTGGCGGGCGACCGCCGTCGTATACCCTTCACCGCAGGAACATTAGTCCATAGCCGGTGTCCCCTTGTCCCGGCGGCCGCGCGCTGGGTCGGCTGACGCGGAGGGTGTTGCGGTTCAGCTCCTGGGGCAGAACCCCGAGCGGCGGGCTTCTGGGCGGCAGCGCCGCCTCGCCTGCGCTGTCCAGTCCATCGAGCGAGACGGCGACCGCCTGGTTCGGGAGCCCAGGTCGGACGGTGGCCCGCAGGTCCGCGGATGTCGCCCGGCTCCGGCCCGTGAACCGGGTCACCAACGTCTTCGGCGAGGCGCGCAGGTCTTCGTGCCCATGGCTGGAAGCGTGCGCCGGTCGACGACAGGGCTCCCGCCTCGCTTCGACGGCGAGGCGGGAGCCCGGGAGCCCGGGAGTCAACCGAGCTGACGATGTGTCAGCTGACGTTGAACGCCGTGTCGTCGAGGACGAACGAGGTCTGGTACTCGTTGTCCTCGGTTCCGGTGAACTTCAGCGTGACGGTCTGACCGGCGTAGGCCGACAGGTCGAAGGTGTGCTGGGCGTAACCGGTGAGGTGGTCCAGGTTCGAGTAGGTGTGCAGGGTGCCGAGCACGGTGCCGGAGCTGCTCAGCACCTGGACGTTGAGGGTGTCGTACGCGGTGGTGGTGCTGGTCTCGGCCGTGTCCACGTGCAGCCAGAAGCTCAGCTGGTAGCTGGAGCAGCCGCTCGGGACGGCGACGGTCTGGGCGAGGGTGTCGGTGTGCGTGGTGCCGTAACCGTCCAGCCAGGCATCCCAACTACCGCTGTGTGCCGGCTCGCTGCTGTCGTTGCTGACC
Source organism: Kitasatospora sp. GAS1066B (assembly GCF_041262605.1). Taxonomy (NCBI): domain Bacteria; kingdom Bacillati; phylum Actinomycetota; class Actinomycetes; order Kitasatosporales; family Streptomycetaceae; genus Kitasatospora; species Kitasatospora sp. GAS1066B. Next base: position 25,744 of record NZ_JBGCCO010000025.1, on the reverse strand, counting down.
GTGCCGGTGGAGGTGGTCCACGGGGCGGCGGTGCCGGTCTCGAAGCCCGGGTTGCCGAGCAGCTGGGCCGGGGTGCAGCCGCCGCCCGAGCTGGGGTCGACGGTCCAGCTGAAGGTGGTGGAGCCGCTGGCGTTGGTGGTGTCCGTGGCGGTCAGCGTCACGCTGGAGGTGCCGGCGGTGGTGGGGGTGCCGGTGATCTGGCCGGTGGTGGAGTTGATCGAGAGGCCGGCCGGGAGTCCGGTGGCGCTGTAGGTGAGGGTCTGGCCGGAGGCGGAGTCGCCGGCGGCGATCTGCAGGCTTGCGCCGGAGCCGACCGTGCTGGTCTGGGTGCCCGGGTTGGTCACGGTCACGGTGTTCCCGGCGACCGCGTCGACGGTCCAGCTGAAGGTGGTGGAGCCGGAGGGGCCGGTCGAGTCGGTCGCCGTTACGGTCACGTTCGAGGTGCCCGAGGCGGTCGGGGTGCCGGAGATCAGCCCGGTCGAGGAGTCGATCGACAGCCCGGCCGGCAGCCCGGTGGCCGCGTAGGAGAGGGTGCCGCCGGTGGTGTCGGTCGCCGAGACCTGCACGCTGGCGGCGCCACCGACGGTGCCGGTCTGGTTGCCCGGGTTGGCCACGGTCATGCCGGCGCTGCTGGTCTGGTTGAAGTCGGCGGTGATCGTCGACTCCAGGCCGCCGACCACGCCCGGGTCGCTGACGATCAGGCCCAACTCGCGGTTGTGGTTCAGCGAGTTGTCGGAGAAGTTCTCCGAGCCGGCGAACGCCTTGGCGGTCGAGGTGCCGTAGTCGGCGACGATCGCCTTGGCGTGGACGTAGAACCCGGTCGAGCTGGTGTAAGTGGTCACCTTGCCGCCCGCGGCGGTGATCTGGTTGAGCTGCGAGGTGTAGCTGTTGTTCTCGTTCTCGGCCACCACCCGGACGGTGACGCCGCGCTGCTGGTCCGCGACGATCGCGTTGATCAGGGCGGTGTCGCCGAACTCCTCCTCCTGGACGTCCAGGGAGTGTTGGGCCCCGTTGATCAGGCTCAGCAACTGGGTCTGCGAGTCGGTCGGCGACCAGACCAGGTCGTCGCCGTCGCCGGGGGTGATCGAGGTCTTCGCGTAGTCCGCGGCGAAGACCTTCTCGATCGCGCTGACGTCGTTGGCGTCGGTGTCGAAGACTCCGTAGTCGCGCGAGGTGGCGTAGTACGTGGTGTCGAAGTTGCCGGTGCTGATGTAGGACTTGGCGCCGTCGACGGTGATGGTCTTCTGGTGCGTGTAGACGTAGGCGGAGGACGAGTAGGTGACCCCCACGCCGCCTGCGGACAGCGCGCTGTAGGCGGCGCCGTCGATGGAGGAGTGCTGGGAGTCCAGGATGACGCGGACGGCGACGCCCGCCTTCTCCTTGGCCACCAGGTCGTTGACCAGGGTGGTGTCGCGCAGCTCGTAGATCGTCACATCGATCGACTTCGTCGCGGAGTTGACGAAGTTGTAGATCGCGCTTTCACCCTGGTCCGGCAGGATCACCAGGGAGTAGGTCCCGGTCGCGGCGTGCGCGGCGGTCACGGGCGCCAGCATGCCGGCGGCGGCGGTGGCCCCGGCGGCGAGGCTGATCAAGGCGCGACGCGTGAGTCTCATTCAAGTCTCCGTGGGGGGTAGACGGGGAGATGTGACGCGCGTAGCTCCGACGTGCAACGCGCGTAGCTCTCCAAGTAAGGCACGGCGTCGATGACGCGTGAAGTCCGCGCACATGACAAGTGGCTTAACAGTCGGACGACAGCTGCCATCCCGTGCCGATAATCGGTACGCAGCGAAGTGTGCCCTGCGGATGAGGAGTTGAATGTGCGGTTGCGTGATGTCGAACTCGCTGACCTGCCAGCCTACTTGAGGATGCGCTGTGACCCGGTGATGATGGCCGGGCTCGGCGGGCCACTACCGGCTGACGGTATGCCGGACAAGGTCGGACGGGATGTGGAGCGGGTTCTGGCGGATGATCAGTGGATCAAGATGATCGTGCTGGGCGGCGGCCACATGGGCGGCGGCGGCCACGGCGGCCACGGGGGCGATGGCGGCGGAGGTGGGGACGGCGCCGCGACGGGTGTGGTCGCGGGCACCGTGACGCTGTGGACGCATGAGTATGAGGCGGCCGGTGCACCCTACTCGGAGATCGGCTGGATGGTACTGCCGGAGTTCCAGGGGCAGGGGCTCGCCAAGTGTGCGGTCCGCGAACTGCTGCGCTTGGCCCGTGCGGACGGCCGTTGGGGGCTGGTAAGCGCTTTCCCCGCCACCACCAACGCCGCGTCGAACGGCATCTGCCGCTCACTCGGTTTCACCTTCCAGGGTGAGCGGCGCACGGAGTTCGCGGGACGCTCGCTGTCGACCAATCACTGGACGATCGCGACCTGAGGCGCCGCCGGACCGCCGGACCGCCGCACCAGCGGACCGGCGGCCTACCCGACCAGCGTGCGCGGCTGGCGCAGGACGGCGCGGACCGTGCGCTGGGCGGGCACCCGGCCGGTGACGGGGCGGTCGGCGCGCAGGATCCGGCGGTGCAGCTCGCGCAGTTCGGGGCCGGGGTGGACACCGAGTTGTTCGTCGAGCAGCTGCTGGACCCGGCCGTAGGCGGAAAGCGCTTCCGCCTGGCGGCCCTCGCGGGTGAGGGCGGTCATCAGCTGGGCCCAGAACCGCTCGCGCCCGGGGTGGGCGGCGGTCAGCGCCTGCAGTTCGGGGACCACCGAGTGGCGCTCGAGCTGGAGTTCCGCCTCCACCCGGGCCTCGACGGCGTGGAGCCGTTCGTCGGCCAGCCGACCGGCCTCCTCGCGGTGCAGCGCGTCCGAGGGGACGTCGAGCAAGGCCTCGCCGCGCCAGACGTCCAGGGCGGCGTCGAGCAGGCCGAGGGCGCGTTCGTACTCGCGGGCGCGCAGTGCGGCGGCACCCCTGGTCCGCAGCTCGGTGAAGCGATGGACGTCGAACTCCTCGGGGTCCACGGCGAGCCGGTAGCCGCCGGCGCAGGTCTCGAGCCGGCCACCGGCCGGCCCCAGGCAGCGCCGCAGCCGCAGCACCGCGTTCTGCAGCGCGGCCGTCGCGCCACGCGGCGGGCAACCGTCCCAGAGCCGCTCGGCCAGCAGCGGCGGCGAGCAGACCTGGCCCCGCCGGAGCAGCAGGGTCGCCAGCAGCACCCGCTGCTTGGGCGCCGGCACGCCGTGCGGCTGGCCGGCGTCGTCCCGCACCAGCAGTGGCCCCAGGATCCCGAACTCCATCGGTACGCCCTCTCCAGACGGTTGACATCGGGTGACATCAACCGTTCTAGTCGGGTGCGCGGTTGTCCACGACCCTTGGCGCCGCCGGTCAATCAACTTCGGACAATAGGCCGCCGACCAGGCCTGATGGCTCGCCGGGGCCATTCGGTCCGAACGAGGGATCGGCTCGTCCGAGTCGGTTCCGCTGAGTCGGTTCCGCTGAGCCGGCGCTAGTGAGAGGTCGGAGCCAGGGTCCAGTCGATCGCGGAGAGGGTGATCATCGACAGCAGCGTCGACCAGAGCACCGAATCGCGCGGCAGCGCGGTGTTCAGCCCGTACTGGCGGGCGTAGATGAAGACGTTCTGCGCGGTCGGCAGCGCCGAGCAGATCACCACGGCGAGTAGCTGGTGCGCGGTCAGGTGCAGCAGCAGGCTGCCCACGGCGAAGGCGACCAGGGGCTGGATCAGGTTCTTGGCGACCACGGCGAGGCCGACTTCCGCCCGCAGCGTGTTTCCCTCGGTGGACGGGCGGCCGTGCAGCGACATGCCGAGGGTGATCAGCGCGGTCGGCACGCCGGCGTTGCCGAGCAACTGGCAGGACTGGCCGAGTGCTGCGGGCGGGTGCCAGCCGACGGCCGAGCAGAGTGCGCCGAGCGCCGAGGCCAGGATGATCGGGTTGCGCAGTGGCAGCCGCAGCATTCGTCCGACTCGTGCGGACCGAGTGGCGCGGGCAGCACTGCCATCTGCCCCGCCGCCCGCCCCGCCATCCGTCCCGGCGTCGAGCAGGCCGAGGATCACCGGCGTTACCAGGAGTACCTGGAAGAGCAGCACCGGGCCGACGAACGACGCGTCGCCGAGTACCTGGACCGCGACCGGGATTCCCAGGTTGGCCGAGTTGACGTAGCCGGCCGCCATCCCGCTGATCGCCCGGTCGGCGGGGGCGCGTCCGAACAGCCAGCGTGCGCCGGCCCAGCCGAGCAACGAGGCCACCAGCGTGCCGGTGGCGAAGGCGAGCATCGAGGCGTTGGCGAAGGTCCCGAGCGGTGCCTTGGCGAGCATGGTGAAGAGCGCGGCGGGCATCGCGACGTGGAAGACGAAGCGGCCGAGGACCAGCTCGGCCTGCTCACCCAGCAGGCCGGTGCGGCTGACCAGGTAGCCGACGGCGGTCAGCGCCCAGATCGGGACGAAGGCGGCCAGCAGGGGTTGGAGCGCGTGCATGGGTCCTCGAGGGTGCGTCAAGTCCCGTCGTCGCGGGGGCCGGTGGGTGAGGGTGGAGCGCGTCGGGCCGGACACAGTCAACCAGGCACTCGGAACCGCGCGTTCCGCGCCCCCCGTTTCGGCCGGGGTCGGTGCCCCGGCCTGGAACGGGAGGTCGGACACCCCGTAAGGTGGCGCGGAAGGGGGAGCGGTGGAGCCAGCCGTGACCTGCGGACGAGACGCCCACGGTGGCGGGCGGGGTGGTGACCGGCTTTGGCGGACAGTGCATCGATCTCCGGGGGTGCGGTGCCGCCGCCGGACGCTCCGCTGGACCCTCGGCAGAGCCCCCACGACGCGAACACCGGGTACGACGCGGAACGGACGACGCCGCTCCCGGCGCCGGAGGTCCAGGACGCGGCCCCCGGGTGGTTGCCCCACGGACCGGCGGACGAGCTGGTCGAGACCCGGGTGCTGCCGGTGATCGAGGACGCGAGTCCGGAGGCGCACCGCCAAGCGCGAGGCGGCAGTGAGGGTACGGCGGTGCTGCGCGCGGTGATGCCGAGTGCGGCGACGGCGGTGCTCCGTGCGGTGCCCGCGCCTTCCCATGCCGCTGAGCCTTCCCCTGCCGCGGCGCCGTCCCACGCGTCTGTGCCCGCGCCCGAGGCCGAGGTCGCTGACGCGGCGTCGACCGGGGCGCCGTCGGAGCCCCCGGTCTCCACCGGGTGGACCGTCACCGTCCCGCTCCCGCCGCTCGCCGCGACCCTGCCGCTCCCGTCGCCCGACGCGCTCGCGTCGCTGGCTGGCACGTCCGACAGGCCCGACACGTCCGTGCCCGCGTCCGCAGCCGTGGGCGCCACCGTCGGCGGTGGGCTGCGCGGCCGGATCCTCGCGGTCGAGGGTGGCTACGGCAGCGGCGGCCGCCGTCCCTGGGCGCGCGGTGGCTCGGGGCAGCCGCAGGTGCTCTCCGCGATGCTCGCCGCCGTCGCCCCGCAGACCCTGCTCGCGGCCGAGGCGGTCGACGCGGTGCACCTGCCGGCGGCCAGCGACCCGCAGACCGTCCTCGCCCACCTGCGCGCCGCCGCCCGGCATCCGGGGCCGCTGCTGGTCCACCTCGGCGGCCAGCTGGTGGCCGACAAGCGCGGTGGCGGGCTGCACCTGACGCTGCGTGAGTCCAAGGCCGCGACGATCCGCCAGGAGGGCGTGGCGTGGTCGGCGATCGTCGGCGAGCTGCGCACCCGGCCCGCCGACTGGGACACCCTGGTGATCGCCGACCTCAGCGCCGACCCGGGCGCCTGGCCGCTGCTTCAGGGCGGCGGCGGACCGGCGCTGCTCACCGAGGCGATCCCGCTCTGGGCGGTGATCGGACCGGACGTGGAGCAGATCGGCACCTTCACCAGAGCGCTGATCGAGGCGTTGCACGGCGGCCGCCCGGGCGCCGGGCCGCTGCTGACGCCGGAGCAGCTGCGCGGGCAGGTGCATTCGGTGCTCCGTCCGAACGCGCTGATCTTCGGCTCCTACGGTCCGGAGCGCCCGGTGTTCCGCAACACGGCGCGCCAGCAGGCCGCGCCGGGGGTGCAGGCTCAGGCGCTCGCCGCCGGGTCGGGTGCCCCGAGCGTGGCGACGGCTGTGACCGCCGCGACAGCCGCGACAGCGGCGACGGTTCCGCTGCCCCGGCCGGCGGCGGACCGTGGGCCGGTGTCGCTGCTGAAGCCGGGCGTGCCGCCGACGGTCCGGCCCAGCCGTCCGGTCTCGCTGCTGAAGGCAGCGGCGGTCGCGGAGTCGCCGGCGGACACGCCACCGCCGGTGGACGCCCCATCGCCGGTCGACGTGCCGCCCGCCGGTGCGGCGCCCCTCGACCCGCCCGCCGCAGCACCTGTCGACCCGCCCGGGGACGTTCCCACCGACACGCCCACCGACACGCCTGCCGCCCCGCCCACCGACACGCCTGCCGCGCCCCCCGAGGACTACCGCGAGGCGCTCGGCCGGATCGTCAGCACCGCCGACGCGGGCGCGCACGACTCCGCCGCCGAACTCGCCCTCGCCCTCGAGGAGCAGGTGGTGGCCGTCCACGGTGCCATCGCTCCACCGGTGCTGATGGTTCGTCAAGTACGCGCCCATGTGGCCAGATTGGCGGGTGACCCGGTGCTGGCGGCCGAGCTCTACCGCCAAGTGGCCCTGGTGCTGCTGGCGGTGGAGGGGCCGGAGGATCCGGAAGTGCATCGGGTGGCGACCAATGCCGAGGCGTGCTGGCGGGCCATCGCGGACCCGCGCCGGGCGTTGCAGGTCGGCGCCCTCATCCTGGAACTGCGCGCCCAACTGCCGGGCGAGGACGGCCGCAAGCTCCGCTCGGCCGAGCGCTATCTGGCGAAGCTGACCGGCGCCGCCGAGCAGGCCGGGTAGGGCCGGGCAGCCGAGTAGGGCCGGGCAGGCCGGGTAGGCAGTCGCCCGAACCCCCTGGGCAGACAGCACGAACGGGGCACCCGCCGCACAGCGGCGAGTGCCCCGACCGGGCAAGCGGTCCTAGGTCAGCGACCCGCGATCGCGTGCACGAAGGTGTAGCCGTCGATCGTCCCGAGGCCCGCCGCCATGTTGTAGCCCGGCGTCGCCTGGTAACCCGCGACGTTGTTCCAGCCGTTGTCGCCCTTGGTCACGCTGTTGATGCCGCTCCACTGGGAGGGGAGCATCGACAGGCCGTAGAGCCGCCAGTTGATCTGGCCGAGGCGGTGGCCCGCGGCCTGGTCGGCGAGCGCGACGACGCCGGAGAAGAGCGGCGAGGCCTCGCTGGTGCCGCCGGTCAGGTGCCAGCCGACAGCGGTCGGGTCGTACGAGTCGTACGTCCAGGCCGCGCCGTCCACCGCCGCGCTCATGCTGATGTCGGGCGTGCCGCGGTGGTCGCCCACCACGTTCGCCACGCCGGTCTGGTACCACGGGCGGTCGAAGACGGCGGACTCGCCGCCGCCGCCGGCGCCGTACGCGTCGTGCCAGACCTGGTCGGGCGCGGTGCGGTTGCCGTTGTTGTCCAGGGTCAGCTGGGTGCCGCCGACCGAGGTGACCAGCGGGTCGGAGGACGGCCAGGAGTTCACCTTGTACGGGTACAGGGTGTTGTTGTTGTCCGAGTCCGTCACACCGTTGTCGCCGGAGGAGGCGAGCACCGTGACGTTGTGCGCGGCCGCGGCCTTGAACGCGTACCGCAGGTCGGTGAGCGAGGAGTAGTCGCCCTTGTCGAAGCCCGGGAAGGTGTTCTCGGTGGCCCCGAAGCTCTGCGTGATGACGTCGCCCTTGCCCTGCTTGATCAGCGACTGCTCGGCGGACATCATCTCGGGCAGGCCGCTGGTGCCCTCGTTCTCCGAGACCGCGGTCTCGACCAGCACGATGTGGGCGTCGGGCGCGATCGAGTGCGCGTACTCGACGTCGAGGGTGGTCTCACCGGCCCAGCTGACCTGGTCCGCGTTCTTCGGGTCGAAGGTCGGGACGTTGCCCCACTTGACGACCTCGACGTTGGTGTCCTGGATGCCCCACTGCTTGTCGAAGGTCTCCAGGTCGTGCTGGATCGTCGGCGAACCGAAGGAGTCCACGATGACGATGGTCCGGCCCTTGCCGGTGATGCCCTGCTGGTACAGCGGGTTGAGGTTGTACGCGGCGCGGTACTGCAGCGGGGAGTAGCAGTGGATGCCGATCTGCGCCACGCAGTCGCTGGTGCTGATCGGTGCCGTCCGCGCGGTCGCGTCGATGTGCCCCTCGGAGGCGGGGTGCAGCTTGAACGCGGCCGGGACCGGGGCGCCGGCCGCGAAGGCCGCGGTGCTCTGCGCGGTGACCGTGCCCGCGGTCAGGGCGGTCGCCCCGACGGCAAGGAAGGCCAGGGCACGAGCGGTCGCGGAGCGTCGGGGGCCCGCGGTGGCGGGGGAGGTTCCCATGGAACTCCTTCGAATGGGGGAGGGTCGTGCCGAAACCATGTCGGCCCGGATATCCCATCGTGTGGAGAGCCGATGGATCTATAGTCATTTCGGACTCTTGACATGCCCTGAGAACATGCCGAAAAAATCCGTGCGAGTGTTCGCAATGGACCGAACGGCCCAGGTCGGCGGCGCTCTCCGCGAGTCCTCGTAGGCCTTCGCGGGGCCTTCCCGGGTCCCAGCGGGGTCTTCGTGGGGTCCGCGTCGGTCTTCGTGGTCCGGTCGGGGTCGCCCGACGGACCGTCAAGTGCCGGTCAAGGAAAGTCCACTTGGTGCAACCGGACGCCGCTGACCGGACGTGACGGCGGTCTCTCCGGTGTGTCGGGACCATCGCGGGGGCGAACGGCGGACCCTCGGGGAACGGTCGGTGAACTCTCGTTCGATCCGCTCCCACCGGTCGGCGCCGGTGTGCAGGATCTCGGCTGACCCGTGCAACTCCCCGCACGGTCGCATCGGCCCGCGCCGTCTTCCCCCGCGCGGGCGCTATCGGGAGGAAGACTTCATGCCACGTCGCCGTATCGCGACCACCGCCGCGCTCGCGGTCACCACGATCGCCGCGCTCACCGCCACCGCCGGCCCCGCACTGGCCGACGCCGACGGCAACACCTTCGACGCCCAGGGCGTCCCGGGCTGGGGCGGGCACCACCACCGGCACGGCTCGCTGACCTACAGCGTCGGCACGCCGGTGGTCGACAAGGTCAAGGGCGGTCCGTGGACGCTCGGCCAGGGCGACCTGACCCTCGGCGCGTCCTACGGCAACAGCCTGCCGGTCTACGCCGGTGGGGGCAGCGGCAACGTCACGGTGGGCGGGGTGACGTACCCGAACCTGGCCCTCGACCCGGCCGGCTCCGGCAGCGTGCCGGCGGCCAGCGGCGTCACCGGCACGCCCGGTCCGCTCGACGGCTACTGCTCCAGCGGTGGCGCCACGCCCGAGACCGGCAGCGTGGTGCGCCAGCCCAAGGGCAGCGTGCTGCCGATGCAGCCGTACTACTTCCCCTTCGTCACCAGCCAGGACGGCGGCGACACGCTCTCCGGGCTCTTCGACTACCGCCCCAAGGACGGTGACGAGGCGGTGGTCGCGGCCACCTCCACGGACCACGGCAAGACCTGGAAGTACGCGGGCCAGGCGCTGGAGCAGAACGCCGGCCTGTGCCCGAACGGCAACACCAACGACGACGGCCAGGGCCACGCCTTCGTGCTGAACGTGCCGAACTACGCCGGCACCGGCCACCACGGCCAGGTGCTGTACACGCTCTCCCGTCCCTCGGGCGACACGCTCGGCACCAACCTGATCGTCCATCACCTCACGCCCGAGGGCGGCGACCCGCTGGCCGGCCTGCCGGCCGCCGAGCCGGTCGGCATGGGCGGCAGCACCGCGGCGACCGCCGGCGTGAGCGTGCCGGCCGGCCCCGGCGGCGCGGGCGTCACCATCACCGTGGGCAGCACCGCCGCGTTCGAGCAGCCGGGCCACTTCACGGTCGACGGCGTCACGGTGGACTGCAACGACGCCAGCGCCACGGCCAGCGCTTTCACCGGCTGCACCACCCGCACCCCGGGCGGCGTGACCATCAAGGCCGGCGACCCCGTCACCGCCGACCGCGTGATCCCCGCCACCGCCCAGCAGACCAGCGGCCTGATCGCGCCCGACGGCATCATCAGCACGGTCCCGAGCTACCCGGGCGCGCCCAAGGGCAGCGTCGCGGTGCTCTACACCGAGAAGATCGTCAACTACTTCACGCCGACCACCACCACGGCCGCCGTCACCCTGCCGGCCGCCACCCTCCCGGTGGCCGACAGCTCCGCGCTGAAGCCGGCCGCCGGTGCCTCGGTCACCGTCAGCCTGGGCACCGCCGCCGGGATCGTCCAGGTCACCTGCACCGGTGCCGACGCCGCCCAACTGACCGGCTGCACCGGCGGAACCGGGACGGTCGCCAAGGGCAGCGACGTGGCAGCGCCCGGCGCGGCCGTCGCCCCGTACGCGCAGCTGGCGAAGATCGGTGAGGGCAAGAACAAGCCCAAGTCGCTGTTCGGCAACAACGAGGACTACACCGTGGTGCGCGCCGCCTACACCACCGACGGGCTGCACTTCACGGACCTCGGCCAGGTGAACGGCCTGGCCGACCCGACCAGCAACAGCGACTCCGTGCTGCGCTGGATCGGCTCGCGCGGCACCGTGATCACCAACCCCGACGGCAGCTACGGCCTCTTCCTCTCCGGCGCCTACGCCGCGGACGGCGACAGCGACGCGTTCAACCAGATCTTCTACTCCTCCTCCAGGGACGGGAAGACCTGGTCGGCCCCGCAGAAGCTGATCTCCACCGACTACAGCTTCTCGGCCCTCACCCAGCAGGCGGCCACCGGCGGCGCGCTCGGTGTCTCGGGCTACTACAGCGGCCGGGTCTACGACCCGACCGTGGTGCAGAACGACAACGGCAGCCTCACCATGCTCTTCGCCGGCTACTCGACCCCCAAGCCGCTGCCCGGCACCGGCAGCGTCTACGGAACCGACCTGGCGGCCCAGTTCACCGTCCCGGCCGTGCAGCCGGCCGAGTACCGCACCATTCTGAGCGTCACTCTGAAGCCGCACTGGACCAACTGACGGTGAGTAAGCCACAATGAACCACATCGGGTAACGGCCAAACAGGTGTGAATCCCAGGTGGTCTGCGTGCCGGAGTCTCCGGTTCGTGTAGCGGCTGCCGTGCTGCTGGGCGCGGCTGCGTTCGCCGTTCTGGGATCTGTGGCGCACCTCGCGGACGCCGCACCCGAGGAAAGGTGCGCGACGGCGCGGCGTCAGCCGCTGCCGTCGCCGCGCCGTCCACCGTCACCAAGGGCCCGAAGGGCTGAGCCAGTTGCCCCCGGCCCGCCATGAACCGATCCGCCCCGCCCGGCGCCCTGATCCCGGACGGGGCGGATCCATGTCCGGCCCCCTCAGCTCCAGAGTGCGCGCACCGTCTCGGCCAGCTGCCGTCCCTGAGCCAGGCCCGCGTGGGCGGCCGGGGTGCGGGAGGCGGGATCCAGCGGGTCGGTGCCGAAGGCGGCCAGGGATGCCTCGTCCGGGGTGATCACCTCGACCCGGCCGGAGCGCTCCAGCAGCGCCACCTCGTCGGCCAGGGCCGGGTCGGCCATCGGGGCGAGCACCAGCACCCGCTGGTAACCGGCCGCCAGGTCGGCGTTGTTGGAGGAACGGACACCGCCGTCCATGTACCGCGAGCCGTCGATGGTGACCGGCGGCCAGATCCCCGGTACCGCGCAGCTGGCGGCGACCGCGTCCACCAGGCCGACCCCGCTGGCCTGGTCGAACAGTCGGGGCTCGCAGTCGCGGGTGTCGACCGCGACCAGCGTGATGCTCCGCTGCGGCCACGTGTGCACCGGCAGCCGGTTCTCGATCACCCGGCGTCGCGCCGTGGGTGTCACCGTCCGCGCCGTCAGCGCCAACTCGGCTGCCCGCCTGCGCCGTTCGGCAGGGTCGGTGACCTCCTCCAGCAGCTTGCCCCAGAACGCGAACAGTTCGGCCGTCGTCATCCCGGTCGGCGTCAACTCGGCGTTCTGCAGCTCAGGTTCGGCCTGGCGCCGGAACAGCTCCGGCAGCGGCAGCCCACTGCCCAGCTGCCCGGCCACCGCCGACCCGGCCGAGGTCCCGACGATGTGGTCCGCCCCCGTGACGTCCGCCCCTGCCGCCGCGAGCCCGGCCAACACCCCGGTCTCCCAGGCGATCCCGGCCAGTCCGCCGCCGCCCAGGACCAGTGCTCGCTGCTTCGACTCCGGCTGTCCGGTCGACATGTCGATCCCCTTACCCGGCCCACCATGGGCCTCGCGGATCACAGCATCGCAGCCCGCTCGGACAATTGGAGGTCAGGCGTTGGACGCCCGGTCGGCTGACGGTTGCGCCGCCGGCGGCTCAGCGCTCGGCGGCCCGGTCCGGCTGGGGTCGGGTCAGGCCGAGGTCGTAGGCGAGGATCACGGCCTGGATCCGGTCGCGGGCACCGATCTTCGCCAGCACCCGGCCGACGTGGGTCTTGACCGTGCTCTCGGAGAGCACCAGGCGCTCGGCGATCTCGCCGTTGCTCCAGCCCTGGCCGATGGCCAGCAGGATCTCGTGCTCGCGCTCGGTCAGTGCGCGCAGCCGCGGATCGCTCGGCTGCTGGTCGGCCGAGTGGGCGGGCAGGCGGTGGGCGTAGGTGTCGAGCAGGCGTCGGGTGAGCCCGGGGGCGATCACGGCGTCGCCCGACGCCACCGCCCGGATCCCGGCCAGCAGTTCCTCGGGGAGGGCGTCCTTGAGCAGGAAGCCGCTGGCTCCGGCGCGCAGTGCGGCGTGCGCGTATTCGTCGAGGTCGAAGGTGGTGAGCACCAGCACGCGCGAGCGGCCGCCGGCGGCGACGATCCGGCGGGTCGCCTCGATGCCGTCCATGCCGGGCATTCGCACATCCATCAGCACGACGTCCGGACGCAGTTCGGCGACCTGCCGCACGGCCTGGACTCCGTTCTCCGCCTCGCCGAGCACTTCGGTGCCGGGGGCGCTCTCCAGCAGCATCCGGAAGCCGAAGCGCTGCAGGGGCTGGTCGTCGACGATGACCACGGTCGTCATGACGCCGCCTGAACGGTGGGAGCGGCCGGCTGGCCGAGGGGCGCGGGATCGAGTACGGCTTCCACGGTCCAGCCCCCGCCCGGGCGCCTGCCCGCGGTCACCCGCCCGCCGTACAGGGTGGCGCGCTCCTTCATTCCGGTGATGCCCTGGCCGTCCCCGTCCCCGCTGCCGTCCCCGTTCGCGTTCCCGTTCGCGTCGAGGCCGGTGGTGGCGGGAGCCGCGCCGCTGGCACGGCCGCTGTCCTCGATCCTGATCCGGATCTCGCGGTCGGTCACCCGCAGCGTGAGCTTCGCGCTGGTTTTCGGGCCCGCGTGCTTGAGGGTGTTGGTGAGCGCCTCCTGCGCGATCCGGTAGACCGTCAGCTGCAGCCCGCGGTCCAACGCCTCCACGTCGCCGACCGTCCGGTAGGTGACCTCGGGGCCGGCCGCTCGCACCCGCGCGCAGAGAGCCGCCAGATCGGCGACGCCCGGCTGCGGGGTGAGTTCCGGACCGTCCGTTCGCTCCTCGCGCAGCACACCCAGCATCCGGCGCAGCTCGCCCAGGGCTTGGCGCCCGGTGCCGGCGATCAGCTGCAGCGCCTCCTTGCTGCGCTGTGGAGCGACCTCGGCGGCGTAGGCGCCGCCGTCGGCCAAGCCGATGATGACGGACAGGTTGTGGCCGATGATGTCGTGCATCTCGCGGGCGACCCTGGTCCGTTCGGTGGCGGCGGCCAGCCGGCTGCGCTGGTCGCGCTCGATCTCCAGCCGTGCCGCGCGTTCGCGCAGCGCGGCCAGGTAGGCCGTGCCGACACGTAGCGCCAGACCCAGGGCGGCCGCCGCGGTGGCCGCGCAGCACAGGAAGAAGAGCGCGACGAGCGGGGAGATCACCACCGACACCCGGGCGGCGGCCAGCAGCAGCGCGGCCGCCGTCGCCGCGCCCACCCAGGGCAGCCGCCGCAGGCGGTCGTGCCGGGCCACGCTGTACAGGGCCAGGAAGAGGGCGATGTCGGCGTGCAGCCACACGTTCAGCGACCACTGCGCGACGAAGACGGCCGCGATGGCGGCGAAGACCGCGGTGGGGCGGCGGCGCCGCCACAGCAGCGGCAGTGCCAACCCCAGTTGCAGGCCGACCACCGCACCCACCGGCAGACCGTTGGCGTGCACGATCCCCGGCCGGTTCTCGCCGTGCAGCAGGTCCGGCAGGCCGAACAGCAGCAGGACGGCGGTGACCAGCGTGGCGTCCAGCAGCCAGGGCCGGGCCCGGTCGGATCGCTGGAGCCGCCGGCACACCCGCATCAGACCGGCCACCAGGGGGTGACCCCAGATCGGGTCCCCCGTGTCGCCGTCGAAGGCGGTGGGCGCGGTGGTCGCGCTGGTCATGGGTGTCACCCGTCCATCATCGCAGCCTGTCCGTCATGCCAGCCGCAACCGCAGAGCGCAGTCGGCAGCGCGACGGCGGCCCGGGGGCCGGGGGCCCCCCCCCCCCCCCCCCCCCCGCGGGGCGCCCCCCCCCCGGGGGGGGGCGCCCGTTCGGGCCCCCCGGGCCCGGAGCGGGGGGGGCGCGGCCGCGGCCCCCGGCCCGGGGGGCCCCCCCCGCCCCCCCCCCCCGCCCCCCCCCCCCCCGGCCGCGCCCCCCCCCCCCCCCCCCGCCCCCCCCCCCCCGCGCCCCGGGGGGGGGGGGGGGGGCCCCCCCCGGGCCCCCGGCCGCCGTCGCGGTCGCGCCGGTCAGGCGTCGGCGCGCTTGAGCCGGTACGCGGCGCCGGCCAGCGCGAGCGCCGTCCAGAGCCCCAGGACCAGCAGGCCCATCCCGGGGGAGAGGGTGTGCGCGTCCTGGTGCAGCGCGTACATCGAGTCACCGGCGTGGCTGGGCAGGTACTGGCTGACGTTGTTCTGCCAGCTGGTCGGCAGCAGCGTGATCAGCCCAGGGACTAGCAGTAGGGTGCCGACCAGGACGGCGATGCCGCCGGCAACGGAGCGCAGCAGCGCGCCCAGGGCCACGCCGCACACTCCGATCAGGGCCAGGTAGACCCCGGCCATGACCAGGCTGCGCAGCACCCCGGCGTCGGAGAAGGTCAGGGCCGCCCGGGTGCCGGAGACGATGCCGCTGCCGAAGCCGAAGGCGGCGAACGCGCCGACGATGCCGACGACGAAGGCGACCAGGGCGAAGACGGCGGCCTTGGACCAGAGCACCGGCAGGCGCCGCGGCACGGCGGCGAGGGTGGAGCGGATCATCCCGGTCGAGTACTCGCCCGCGGCGACCAGCACGCCCAGGACGCCGACGGCAAGCTGGCCGAAGTTCAGCCCGAACAGCGAGAGGCTGACCGCGTTGGCCGCCAGCATCTCGGGGGCGTCCATGGGGTTGCCGGCCGTGATGTTGACCTTGTAGCGCCAGGCCCGGATCAGCCCGAAGAACAGGACGAAGACCAGCGCCAGCGTCAGCGTGATCCAACTGGAGCGCAGCGACCAGAACTTGGCCCACTCCGAGCGCAGCACGCGGGCCGCGGTGACCTTGTAGGCGGGACGCTCGGCGCGCACGGGGGCGACCTGCGTGGTGGTGGCGGTGCTCATGCTGCGCTCCCAACGGGCTCGGCCGTCTCGGTGTTCTCGGCGGGCTCGGCGGTCTGCAGGCTCGGGGCGGTGGTGTTGCCGTGGTACTCGACGGCGTCCCGGGTCAGCTCCATGAACGCCTCCTCGAGCGAGACGCCCTTGGTGGCCAGCTCGAACAGCGCGATGTTGTGCTCGGCGGCCTTGAGCCCGATAGCCCGTGCCGCCAGCCCGGTGACCAGGAGTTCCTCGGAGCCGGAGCGTCCGGTGATGTCGACGCCGGGACCGGCCAGCACCTCGCGCAGCCGCGCCGGGTCGGAGCTGGCCACCTTCACGGTGTCACCGCCGGACTGCCGGATCAGGTCCTTGACGGTGGTGTCGGCCAGCAGGCGGCCGCGCCCGACGATGATCAGGTGCTCGGCGGTGAGCGCCATCTCGCTCATCAGGTGCGAGGAGACGAAGACGGTGCGGCCCTCGGCCGCCAGCCCGGTGAGCAGGTTGCGGATCCACAGCACGCCCTCCGGGTCCAGGCCGTTGACCGGCTCGTCCAGCATCACGGTGGCCGGGTCGCCCAGCAGCGCGGCCGCGATGCCGAGGCGCTGGCCCATGCCCAGCGAGAAGGCGCCCGCGCGCTTGCGTGCCACGGACTGCAGACCGGTCAGCTCGATCACCTCGTCCACCCGGCGGCGCGGGATCCCGTGGGTCAGCGCCAGGGTGTTGAGGTGGTTGAAGGCGGAGCGCCCCGGGTGGATCGACTTCGCCTCCAGCAGCGCGCCGACCTCCTGCAAGGGGGCGCCGTGCTCGGCGTAGCGGCGGCCGTTGACGGTGACCGAGCCGTTGCTCGGCGCGTCCAGGCCCACGATCATGCGCATCGTGGTCGACTTGCCGGCCCCGTTGGGGCCCAGGAAGCCGGTCACCATGCCCGGCTTCACGGTGAAGTCCAGCCGGTCAACGGCGGTCTTCTCCCCGTACCGCTTGGTCAGTTGCTGCGCCTCGATCATCGGGTGTTCCCCTAGCCTCGGGCCGACGGACGTTCCGGCCGGCGTCAAGCTCAACGCTAGGAGCCGCAGGCCCCGAAACCGTGGTACTCCAGGGCTGAAGAGTGACCGGCCCGTAGTACCGAGGTACTACGGGCCGGTCCTCCAGGTCGAGGCGGTCAGCGCGCCCCGCCGTTCACGTAGAGCGTCTGCCCGCTCACGTACGAGGCCTCCTCGCTGGCAAGGAAGGCCACCACCGCGGCGATCTCCTCCGGTCGGCCGGGGCGGCGCAGCGGGGTGCGGGCGGCGACCTCGGCCT
This sequence comes from Kitasatospora sp. GAS1066B, assembly GCF_041262605.1. Lineage (NCBI taxonomy): Bacteria > Bacillati > Actinomycetota > Actinomycetes > Kitasatosporales > Streptomycetaceae > Kitasatospora > Kitasatospora sp. GAS1066B. The sequence continues at coordinate 8,977 of NZ_JBGCCO010000025.1, read as the reverse complement.
GGTGGTCCTCGGGGCTGGCGCCGACCCGCTCGGCGGTGGCGGCGGTCATGGCGGTGACGACGTAGCCGGGAGCCACCGCGTTGACGTTGATGTTGAACGGGCCCAGCTCGATGGCCAGCGTCGCGGTCAGGCCCTGGATACCGGCCTTGGCCGCGGCGTAGTTGGCCTGGCCGCGGTTGCCGAGGGCGGAACGCGAGCTGAGCGAGACGATCTTGCCGTACTTCTGTGCCACCAGGTACTTCTGCGCCACGTGGCTGCAGTTGTAGGCGCTGGTCAGATTGACCGTCAGGACGGCGTCCCAGTCGGCCTTGGGCATCTTGAAGAAGAGGTTGTCCCGAGTGATCCCGGCGTTGTTGACCAGGATGTGCAGGCCGCCCAGGTCCTCGACGACCTTGGCGAAAGCGTTTTCCACGGCGTCGTAGTCGCTGACGTCGCAGGCGTAGGCGCGGGCCGTGCCGCCCTTGGCGGTGATCGCGTCGGCGGTCTGCTGGGCGCGCTCGGCGCTCAGGTCGAGGACGGCGACGGTTGCGCCGTCCTCGGCCAGCAGCTTGGCGGTGGCGGCACCGATGCCCTGGGCGGCACCGGTCACGACGGCGACCTTGCCGGTGAAACGTGACATCTCCGATTGCTCCTTCAGCTGTTCTCGATCAGGACTGCGCTGCCCTGACCCACGCCGACGCACATGGTGGCCAGACCCCGGCGGGCGCCGGTGCGCCGCATCCGGTGCAGCAGGGTGGTGAGGATCCGGGCGCCCGAGCCGCCCAGCGGGTGGCCGAGTGCGATCGCACCGCCGGTCGGGTTCACCAGCTCCGGGTCGATGCCCAACTGGTCGATGCTGGCCAGTACTTGGGCGGCGAAGGCTTCGTTCAGCTCGGCTTCGTCCAGGTCGCCGATCTGCCAGCCGAGGCGGGAGAGCGCTTTCCGGGTGGCCGGCACCGGGCCGATGCCCATCACGTCCGGGTGCACGCCGGCCGAGGCGCCGGCGGCGTAGCGGCCCAGCGACTCCAGGCCGAGCTCGCCCAGCGCCTGCTCGCTGACCAGCAGCAGGGCGGCCGCGCCGTCGTTCATCGGGGACGCGTTGCCGGCGGTCACCGTGCCGCCGGGGCGGAAGGCCGGCTTCAGCCGCGCCAGCCGCTCCAGGCTGGTGTCCTCGCGGATGCCCTCGTCCTGACTGACCGTCACCCCGTCCGGGCGGGTGACCGGCAGCAGTTCGGCGTCGAAGTGGCCGTCCTTGCGCGCGGCCGCCGCGCGCTGGTGACTGCGCAGCGCGAAGGCGTCCTGCCGTTCTCGGGCGATGCCGAAGCGGCCGGCCACCTCCTCGGCGGTCTCGCCCATGCTGAGTACCCCGTGCAGGTCCTTCATCAGCGGGTTGGTCAGCCGCCAGCCGAGCCGGGTGTCGTAGGTCGACATGGTGTGCGGCAGCGCTTCGTCCGGCCGGGCCAGCACGAACGGCGCGCGGCTCATCGACTCGCAGCCACCGGCTACCACGATCTCGGCCTCGCCGGCCGCGATGGTCCGGGCGGCCATGGTGACGGCCTCCAGGCCCGAGGCGCAGAGCCGGTTGACGGTGGCGCCGGGGACGCTGTCGGGCAGGCCGGCGAGCAGCACGGCCATCCGGGCGGCGTTGCGGTTGTCCTCGCCGGCCTGGTTGGCGGCGCCCCAGTAGACGTCGTCGATCCGGGCCGGGTCGAGGTTCGGGACCTCGGCGAGCAGGCCGCGCAGTACGGCTGCCGACAGGTCGTCGGGTCGGACGGTGGACAGCGCGCCGCGCAGCCGCCCGATCGGGGTGCGGCGGGCGGCGGCGAAGTAGACAGGACGCACTTCGTTGGGCTCCTCTACTGGGAACGGCTGGTACTGGGAACGGCCGGTACGGGAAACGGCTGGTACGGGAAGCGGCTGGCTCGGTCGAACGACCGGCTCGGTCGTCAGAACGCGTTGATGCCGGTCAGGGACCTGCCGATGAGCAGCTTCTGCACCTGGCTGGTCCCCTCGTACAGGGTCATCACGCGCGCGTCGCGCACCAGCTTGCCCACGGGGTACTCGTCGATGAAGCCGTAACCGCCGAACACTTGCAGCGCGTTGTTGGCCGCCCGGACGGCGGCTTCGCTGGCGAAGAGCTTGGCCGTCGAGGACTCGGTGGCGAACGGCAGCCCGCGCTCGATGTGGTCGGCGACCCGCCAGGTGAGCAGCCGGGCGGCGTCCAGGTCGACCGCGATGTCGGAGATCAGCTCCTGCACCAACTGGTAGGAGGCGATCGGCTTTCCGAACTGCTCACGCTCGGTGGCGTAGCGGACGGCGGCGTCCAGTGCGGCCTGGATGATCCCGACGCAGCCGGCGGCCACCGACATCCGCCCCTTGGCGAGCGCGGACATCGCCACCGAGAAGCCCTTGCCCTCGGCGCCGAGTCGGGCGCTGTCCGGCACCCGGACCTGGTCGAAGCTCAGTTCCGCGGTGGCCTGACCGCGCAGGCCGAGTTTGCCGTGGATCTCCCGCCGTTCGAGTCCTGGGGTGTCGGTGGGGACCAGGAAGGCGCTCACCCCCTTGTGGCCCGCCTCGCCGGTACGCGCGAAGACCAGTGCGACATCGGCCCAAGTCCCGTTCGTGATGAACATCTTGGTGCCGCTGATCAGCCAGTCCGCGCCGTCCCGCACCGCGCGGGTGGTCAGGTTCGCGGCGTCCGAGCCGGTGCCGGGCTCGGTGAGCGCGAAGCAGGCAAGCGCCTGCCCGTCGCAGAGCCGGGGCAGCCAGTGCCGCTTCTGCTCCTCCGTGCCATAGCTGTTGATCGACTTGGCGACCAGGCCGAGCGAGACCGAGACGATCCCGCGCACTGCCGAGTCGCCGCGGCCCAGTTCCTCCAGCACCAGGCAGTACGCCAGGTGGTCGCCGCCGCTGCCGCCGTACTCCTCGGGAATGGTCAGGCCGAGGAAGCCGAGCTTGCCCAACTTGCCGATGACGGCCCGGTCGACCGACTCGGCACGGTCCCAGTCGGTGGCGTACGGGGCGATCTCGCGGTCGGTGAACTCGGCGGCGAGCGCGCGGACCGCGGCCTGTTCCTCGGTGAGTGCCAAGTCCATCGGTCAGGTCCCTTCCTGGGGTCGCCCTGGGGTCCTTAAACTAGCGGTGCAAGTTTTTTGGACTCTAGCTCGGCCGCGACCCCGCTGGGAAGGGGCCCCTGCGAGAATGGCCGCCCCACCACCCGACCGGAGGAGCCCCCCATGGCCCGGCCCCGCACCCCGCTGCTCAGTCGCGAGCGGATCGTCGAGGCCGCACTGGCGCTGGTGGACGCCGAGGGGCTGGAAGCGCTTTCCACCCGGCGCCTGGCCGCCGAACTCTCGGTCAGCGGTCCGTCGCTCTACAACCACTTCGCCACCAAGGACGAGCTGCTCGACGCGGTGGTGGACAGCGTGATGGGCGAGGTCGACCTCGGCATGTTCGCCCCGGACACCCGGAGCGGCGGGGGCGCCGGGAGCGGCGGCGACTGGCGCACCGCGCTGCGCGACTGGGCCCGTTCCTACCGGGCCGCCCTCGCCGGGCACCCGCACATCGTCCCGGTACTCGCCCAAGGTCCCGGCCGGCGCCCGAACGCGCTACGGCTGGCCGACGCGGTCTACGGGTGCCTGGTCGAGGCGGGCTGGCCGCGTGGCCAGGCCACCCGGATCGGCGCGCTGATGCGCTACTTCATCACCGGCTCGGCGCTCGGCTCCTTCGCGGCCGGCTTCCCCGAGGACGTGCAGCTCTACGCGGGCGACTACCCACACCTGGGCGAGGCGCACCGGCTGGCCGAGCACCGGCGCGCGGTCGACGAGGGCGCGTTCGAGACGGGTCTGGAGGCGCTGCTGGACGGGTTGGCACTGCGTTTCGAGCGCAGCGGCACCGACCACAACGGCTCCGAGGCTCCGACCGCAACGGCACCGACCGCGCCCTCCCCGCACTCAGTCAGCGGGCCCTAACCGCCTCACCAGGGTTCGCGTGCCACGAACGCGGGCCGGGTCTCGGGGTCCACCGGGTCGTAGTAGCGGTGGAACACCGGCGTGACCCCGCCCGACACCGGCGGCACGATCCAGCTCCAGTCCGCCGGCGTCTCCCGCCCCAGCCGCTTCTCCTGGGCGATGTGCTTCAGGAACCGCTCCGACTCGGTGTGGTGGTCGGTCATCGTCACGCCCGCCACCTCGTAGGAGTGCAGCACGGCCCGGTTGAGCTCGATCAGCGCCCGGTCCTTCCAGAGCGTGCGTTCGTTGGAGGTGTCCAGGCCCAGCCGCCCGGCGACCTCGGCCAGCAGGTCGTAGCGGTCGGCGTCGGCGAGGTTGCGGGCGCCGATCTCGGTCCCCATGTACCAGCCGTTGAAGGGCGCGGCGGGGTAGCGGATGCCGCCGATCTCCAGCGTCTGGTCGCTGATCGCCGGCACGGCGTACCAGCGCAGGCCCAACGCGGCGAACCAGGTGTACTCGGGGTGGCTGAGCGGCACCTCCAGAGTGGCGTCGTCCGGCACTTCGTACCAGTACGGTCGCTCACCGGTCCGCTCCTGCACCAGCAGGGGCAGCACGTCGAACCGGCCCTCGCCCGGCTTCCACCCCAGATCGGCGGCCCGGGCGGCGAGTTGACCGCCCGCCGGGTCGCCGATCCAGCCGCCGTAGCCGTCGGGGTAGCCGGCGTAGCGGACCAGTTGGGCGTTGACGATCCGGGCGGCCGGACGGCCGGGACGGTCCGGGGCGAAGATGCTGATCATCGGGCGGATCCGGCCGCCGTTGGTGGCCAGCCGCAGGTGCTCGAAGCACTCCTCGGCGATGTCGTCGGCCGAGCCGACCTCGCGCAGGTCGCGGACCAGCAGGCTGCGCCAGTAGAGACGGCCGATGCAGCGGGCGGAGTTGCGCCAGGCCACCTTGGCCCCGAAGGCCAGTTCCTCGGTGGTGTGCCGGTAGGTGCCGGTCCGCGAGATCTCGTCCAGCACCTCGTCGAGCCGCGCCGTCGGGTCGCCGGCGCCCGGGATCTCCGCGTGGTACTGCCGGATGAACTCGCTCGCCCGGTCCGGATCGGTGAACGCGGGGGTGAAGAGGTTCGACGGCATCCGTCGGGCCTGCTCCGGGACCGTCGGCACGGCGGCCCATGCGGCGGTGGCCGGACGGTCGTGGCTCACCGGGCAACCGGGCGCGACTGGAGCGGGGGTGGGGATGGCCTTGCGGGCGCGTATCCGGTCGAAGATCACAGAGACGTCCTTTCCGCCCCTATGGATACCCGAAGCGGCAGCTCAGCGGCCGAGTGTGGGCAAACCTCGCACACATTCCCCTCGCGACACACTAGGCTGCCCCTCTTCAAGTAGATCTTGTGATGATCAGGTCAACGGGATGTTCGGTCGGCGCTCCTGGTCTGCCGGCCTGGCTGCCGGAGCCTGGTTCGCCGTCATGTGGTCCGCCGACATCCGGTCCTGCGGCCGCCTGACCAGCAGGTAGCCGACGCCGATCAGGGTGACCGTGCCCACGCCGATCAGGGCGGCCCACACTTGATACCACGGTGCCCCGGGCGGCGCCAGGATGGTCCGGGGCCAGCAGATGTTCAGCACCTCGCCACCGGTCCAGAGCACTGCCAGCGCGTTCAGCGCCGTCCCGAACCGCCCGTAGCCCACCTGGCCGGCCGGCCGCCAACTGCCGCGCACCCGGGCGATCAGCGCCGCCAGCGTGAGCAGGAAGAACGGCAGGAAGGTCGCCGCGCTGCCGAAGGTGATCAGGCTGCCCATCGCGGCGCTCTTCAGGCCCAGCGGCAGTGCCGCACAGCTGATCAGGGTGGTCGCGACCAGCCCGCCGATCGGTGCCTGGTGCCTGTTGACCTTGCGCACCTGGGCCGAGTACGGGAAGACGCCATCTCGGGCCAGCGAGTACAGGCCGCGCGCCGCGCCGCCCTGCGAGGCCATCAGGCAGGCGGTGAAGCTGACCAGGACCACGACCACGAAGGGCTTGGCCGACCAGTCGCCGAACGCGCTGGTCACCGCCGTGGTCACCGGGTCGAGGTCCTTGCCGGCCACAACGGCGGCCGGGTCGGGGTGGGCCAGCGCGACGCCCACCGCGTTCAGGATCACCGCCGCGCCCACGCTGAGCAGCGCGTACCACATCGCGCGCGGCACCTGGCGGCCCGCGTCCTTGGTCTCCTCGGCGGTCGAGACGCAGGCGTCGAACCCGATGAACGCCCAGCCGCCGACCGCGATCACGGCCAGGAAGGCCAGCGTGCCGCTGGTGCCGTTGGCCGACGGGGCGCCGAGCGTGTCGGTGAGAAGCGAGAGGCCGTGCTTGCGGAAGAAGAGCAGCAACGAGACCCCGACCAGCACCGAGGCGACCGCCTCGGCGGCGATGCCGAGCGAGACGAACCAGCGCAGGATGTTGATCCCGTAGGCGTTCACCAGCGCGCAGAGCAGCGTGAACGCGGCTGAGACCAGTACCAGTTGGGTCGCGGTGGGGGTGGCGCCGAAGAGTGCGAAGACCCAGGGGGAGGCCAGGTAGGCGACGGTGGTGTTGGCGAACATCACGGCGAACTGCCAGAGCCAGCCGCTCAGCCAGGCGAACGACGGCCGGGCCAGCCGCCGGGTCCACTGGTAGGCGCCGCCGGCCAGCGGCCACTGGCTGGCCAACTCGGCGTAGACGCACACCACCAGGGCCTGGCCGAGCAGGCAGATCGGCAGCGCCCAGACCCAGGCGCCGCCGTCGATGCTCATGCCGACCTGGGCGACCGCGTAGAGGCCGACCACGGGGGAGACCACCGCGAAGCCCATCGCGATGTTGCCGAGGATGCCCAGGCTGCGGCGCAGTTCCTGGCGATAGCCGAGGGCGGCCAGGCGTTCGCTGTCGCCGGTGGCCGGGGGCGTCGGGAGTTCACTCATACGGTCCGCCTGTGAGGGTCGCGAGGGAAAACTAACTTAGTTAGTCGGGGACCGTAGACCACCGACCCCGGCCGGCGGAAGCCCTCGACACCGGGCTGTAACCTGACGTCGACCGGACGGGCGCGACCTGCGACGGACGGGTGTCACGTGCGCCCGGCGGGTGTGAGGTGGACCGGACCGGTACGACGGGTGCCGGATGGATGCGTGGCCAGACGAGAGGGCGGGGCGTGGGGCGACCGGGCAAGGCGCTGCTGAGCAGGGAGGTCATCGCCCGGGCGGCGCTGGATCTGGTCGACGAGCACGGCCCGGCCGGTCTCACCATGCGGGCGCTGGCCGAGCGGCTCGGGGTCAAGGCCGCCTCGCTCTACAACCACGTGGCCGGTAAGGACGAACTGCTCGACGCGCTGGCCGAGCTGGTCAACGCCGAGATCGACCACGGTCCACTGCGACCGGGCGCCGGCGGCCGCAGTGGCGACGCCGGAGCGGCGGCATCGGAGCAGGACTGGCGCGCGGGCGTGGCGGAGTACGCCCGCGGCTACCGGCGGGTCTTCCTCCGTCACCCCAACACCATCGCGCTCCTCGCCCGCCGCCGGGTCGAGGCCGAGCGCCAGCTGCTCGGTTACGACGCGCTGCTCGCCGCGCTGCGCCGGGCCGGTCTCGACCCGGCGGACGCCGCCGAGGCCGCCGCCGCGCTCGACTACCTGGTGCTCGGCGCAGCGCTGGAGACGTTCACCGAGGGCTTCGCCCGCCCGGCCGAGGAGTACCGCAGGCAGTACCCGGACCTGGCCGAGGCGTTGTCCGCCTCGGCCGTCCGGGGCGGTGGCCCCGGCGACCTGGACGAGCGGGGATTCGAGCTGGCCCTGCGGTTGCTGCTCAACGGGCTCGTGCCCAAGGGTGGCAACGCCGCGCCATGAGCGGAAGTTGACTGGGCGTCACTTCGTGGTGAGGTTCCCGCCCGGGCGCCGGTCCTGCTGTAGGGGCGGTGGCTGACTTGTCGTCACATCTCGCGTGGCTCCCGCCCGACCCCCGGCGGGCCGGCGAAGACCTGGGCGAGCGGCACCCAGGCGGTGGCGACCGGGCCGGTCACCGTCAGTGCCAGGTCGTCCGGATGCCGCCGCTGGGTCACCAGGAGGCAGAAGTCCAACGCGGGTCCGGTGATCCGGTCCAGCGCCTGCTCGGGCCCCCAGGTCCACACTTCGCCATCCGGCCCGGCCAACTCGACCCGCACCGGCTCGGTCGGCACCGGCAGGCCGTGCGCGGAGAACGCGAAGCCGAAGGTCCGCACGCCCAGGTGCGCCACGTGCCGCAGCCGGGCGGTGGGCTTGCGCTCGACGTGGAGCGCTTCGGCCACGTCCTCGCCGTGCGCCCAGGTCTCCATGATCCGCGCGGTGGCCATCGAGGCGGCCTTCATCGGCGGGCCGAACCACGGCAGGCGGCTGCCCGGCGGCACCTCGGCCAGCGCCGCCAGCACCTCGGCGCAGCCGGTCCGCCACCGCTCCAGCAGTTCGGTCGGCGGCAGCGCCGCGCCGTCGGCCGCGCCCCGGTCCACGATCCCGTCGAACTCAACCGGGCCGGCCAGCAGTTCGACTGCCGCCGAATGGAACCCGGCCGGATCACGGACGGACCGCAGCGTCCAGTCGTCCGTCCAGGCCAGGTGGGCGATCTGGTGGGCGATGGTCCAACCCGGCGCGGGCGTCGGAGTCGTCCACCGGTCCTCGTCCAACGGCACCACCAGCGCCGCCAGTTCCTCGCTCTCGGCGCGCAGGTCCGCCAGTAGTGCGGCGATCTCGGTCATCTGCCACTCCCTCGTCTGTTGCCGCCGCGCTTGCGGCCGGCCCGTTGCGGCTCGCGCGCTGACGCGGCGCGGAACTCCACCCGGGTGGGCGCCCGGGAGCCGGTCGCCCGGATGCCGCCACTGTGACGCGACTGATCGCTCGCGCGCCAGACCGCGCGCCGAGCCGGTGCGTCAAAGCCTGTGCGGCTGCGCGCCCGGCAAGATCCGTAAGAGAGGTCCTAAGGCCAATACCGGTGATTTAGGTCGTTTTCCGGCTGGTCGGGCTGGCTCTGGTGGGTGCGACCAGCCGGACGGTTGGAGTGTCGGGTGCCGTCGGG